>NZ_JBVVPC010000028.1:0-114031 GCF_055807355.1 Bradyrhizobium sp. Ken01 | reverse complement strand
GGGCGAGGGAGGCCAGAAGGAAAGTTCGGCTCCCGGGAGAGCACGGCATAAGCCGTCCGACCATCGCGCAGGGAAGGTCGAGTGATTGGCACCACCTGTATGCTGCTGTGCGGTTTTCCTGCGTGTGCTTTCGCGCAGCGGACCGCGGGTGCGAGGTCAGCACCCGGCCTTCCCTGCGCCCTCTTGGAAAAGAGGGTGGAGCGACTGAAGCAAAGCTCGGGCGAAATCAGCCGCGAGGATGAGAAGCTGCGTCTGCAAGTTAGATTCGGATGCAACGATGGATTTCGCTCTCGTGCCCCGGACGCAGCGCAGCGCTCTTGCGGTGCGCTGCAGAGCCGGGGCCCATCTCTCCGCATTACGCCGTGTCGCCCCTGGGTCCCGGCTCTGCGCAGCAGCGCAAGAGCGCTGCAGCGCGTCCGGGACACGAGCCTAGCCGCCGAGTATCCTCCGGCAAGCGTCGACGAACACCTGGGCGCCGGTGATGATGTCGGCATCGGCGGTGTTCTCGGTCCAGTGATGGCTGATGCCGCCGATCGACGGCACGAACAGCATACCCGCGGGCATGACGGCCGCAAGCATCTGCGCATCGTGGCCGGCGCCGCTGGGCATGCGGACGGACCGTCCGCCGGCGACGGCCTTGGCCGCGGCTTCGATCGCATCCTGAAAGCCCGAATTCATCATCGCGGGCGCGCCAGTGCGAATCTTCTCCACGGCGACGGTGCAGGGACCCTTCGCGCTGGCCTCGTCCGCCATGCTCCGCAGCAGTTGCTCCAGCCGCGCGATGACGGAAGGATCGTCGTCGCGGATCTGGAACAGCATTTCGGCACCACCTGGAATGATGCTCGGCGCGCCCGGATCGAGCGTGATGCGGCCGGTGGTCCAGACCGTGCGCGGGCCGCAGCTCTCGGGAAAACGCGCGTCGATCGCGACACAGAACTTTGCAAGCGCCAGCCCGGCATCCTTCCGTGCAGCCATGCGGGTGGTGCCGGCGTGATTCTGCTCACCGACGAAATTGATCTGGTATTGCCAGATGCCGACGATGGAGGTGACGACGCCGATCGCAAGGCGACCGCTTTCAAGCGTGTCGCCCTGCTCGATATGGGCTTCCAGATATCCGACGTACCGCCCCGGCTCGGCGGTGGTGCGCGGTCGTCCTGCGAGCCCCATCTCGGCGAGTGCGTCTCGCATGGTGCGGCCGCTGGTGCGGTCGCGTGCGGCATCAATGTCGGCCTCTGTCACTTGCCCGACATAGGAGCGCGACCCGAGGAAGTGCCCAAAGTGTCCTTCCTCGTCGCACCAGGCGGCAAGTTCGACCGCGCCTTCGAGCAAGGGATCGCCATTGAGCACGCGGGCCGCTTCGAGCGCGTAGACGACACCGAGCGGGCCGTCGAGCCAGCCGGCGTAGTTCTGGCTCTCGAGGTGCGATCCCGCCAGCAGCTTGGGTCCCGACTTTGCGCTGGTGCCGAAGACATTGCCGATGCCGTCGATCGCGGCGGTGAGGCCCGCGTCGGGCAGCTTCTGCATCAGCCAATCCAGCGAAAGCTTGTGCGGCTCGGAGAAGGTCGGTTTGTGCACGCCGGTCTTGTACGCGCCGATGGCACGGAGCGCATTGAGATCGGCGAGAACGCGCATCCCGTTGGCGCGTGAAAAGGTGTCAGGCATGCTCGGCAACCTTCAACGCCTCGGTGCGGATCTCCTCGACCAGCCGTTCCTTCAACAGGACGAATTCGGGCGTGGTCTTGATCTTGTAGGAGCGCGGATGCGGCAGGTCTACATTGATCTCGGCCTTGATGCGGCCGGGACGCGCGCTCATGACGATGACGCGGCTGCCGAGGAAGATCGCTTCCTCGATGTCGTGGGTCACGAACAATACGGTCTTCTGGTCGCGCTCCCAGATCCCGAGCAGCATTTCCTGCATCAAGGCGCGTGTCTGGTTGTCGAGCGCGCCGAAGGGCTCGTCGAGCAGCAGGATCTTGGGATCATTGGCGAGCGCGCGCGCGATCGCGGTGCGCTGCTGCATGCCGCCGGAGAGTTGTTTTGGCCAATGGTTCTCGAAGCCGGACAGACCGACCTGGCGAATGAAGGCGTCAGCGATCTTGTTTCGCTCCGCCTCGGACACGCCACGCTCGCGCAGGCCGAAGGCGATGTTCTCGCGCACCGTCAGCCAGGGAAACAACGTGTAGGACTGGAATACCATGCCGCGATCGGCGCCCGGGCCGGTCACCTCGCGTCCATCGAGCACCACGCGTCCGCCGGTCGGTCGATCGAGGCCGGCGACGATGCGAAGCAGCGTGGACTTGCCGCAGCCGGAAGGGCCGAGGATGGTGACGAAGTCGTTGTTGCCGATCACGAGATCGGTCGGCTCCAGCGCCCTCGTCGGGGCGTTGCCGTGACGCGCGGGGAAGGTCCGCGAGACTTGTTCGATCTTGAGGATCGTCATGCGAGCCTCCAGGGAAACAGCCACGCGTTGAACGCCTTGAACAGGAAGTCCGAGGCGAGGCCGATCAGCCCGATCACGATGATGCCGAAGATGATCTGGCCGGTGTTGAGCAGCGCCTGGCTGTCGGTGATCATGTGCCCGATGCCGGAGGAGGAGCCGATCAGTTCGGCGACGATGACATAGGTCCAGGCCCAGCCCAGCACCAGCCGCAGGATCTCGGCGATCTCCGGGGCGGAAGAGGGCAACAGCACGCGGCGGATGATGCCGCGGTCGCTGGCACCCAGCGTATAGGCCGCCTCGACCAGGTCGCGCCGCGTGGTGCCGACGGTGACCGCGATCATCAGGATGATCTGGAACACCGAGCCGATGAAGATGACGAGCAGCTTCTGCAGTTCGCCGATGCCAGCCCACAGGATCAGGAGGGGAATGAAGGCGGACGCCGGCAAATAGCGCGCAAAGGAGACGAACGGTTCGAGGAACGCCTCGACCGGCTTGTATGCGCCCATCAGCACGCCGAACGGCACGGCGATGATGGCGGCCAGCACGAAGCCGCCGACGACGCGCCAGATCGTCATGCCGATGTCGAATAGGAAGCCCTGTTTGATGATCAGATCGACGCCTTCCTGCACCATGGTCAGCGGATTGGCGAGGAACACCTTCGACACGTGGCCGCCGAAGGTCGCCCAGGACCACAGGGCAACGAACACCACGAAGAACGCAAGGCCGTAAGCCACGCGCTGCCTTGACGTCACGGGATCGAGGGGACGCATCTAAATGTCTATCCGGACGGTGAACAAGTTTACCGGCCCCGTCGCGAGACGGGGCCGGCGGCTCCTGGGAGATTTACTTGATGTAGCTCGCGTCGAAGAGATCCTCGACCTTCGGCGCGGCCTTGATGATGCCGATCTCCAGCAGGAGGTCGGTGGCTTCCTTGTTGAAGGTCAGGAAATCGCCGGCGAAGAATTTCTGGTTGGCGGCCTTGTCCTGCCAGCGCAGATACTTCGCCGAGTTGCCGAACGCCTCGCCGGTCTGCTTCACGTCGGCGCCCATGATCTCGTAGGCCTTGGCTTGGTCCTTGGCGATCATGTCGAGGGCCTCGAAATAGCTGTCGGCGAGCGCCTTGGCGGCCTTCGGGTTCTCGGTGAGGAATTTCGGCGTGCAGCCGAACGTGTCCATGACCATCGGATAGTCGAGCGTGGTCGCGATGATCTTGCCCTTGTCGGGTGCGGCACGAACCGTCGACAGATACGGCTCATAGGTCATCGCGGCATCGTTCTGGCCGGAGACGAAGGCCTGTGCGGCCGCCGCCGGCTCGAGGTTCACGACGGTGACGTCCTTCACCGACAGGCCGTTCTTCTTGAGCATCCAGGCCAGCGCGAAATAGGGCGAGGTGCCGGGCGCGGAAGCCGCAACCGTCTTGCCCTTCAGATCCTTGATCGAGGCGAGCTCGTTGCGCACGGCCATGCCGTCGGCGCCGTAGCTCTTGTCGAGCTGGAAGATCTGCTTGGTCGCGACGCCGTTGGCGTTCCAGGAGATCCAGGTCTCCACGGTCGTTGCCGCGCACTGGACGTCACCGGACGCGATCGCGAGATGGCGATCCTTCTGCGGTATCTTCTTGATGGTGACGTCGAGGCCGTTCTTCTTGAAGATGCCGGCTTCCTTCGCCAGCGTCAGCGGCGCAAAGCCGGTCCATCCGGAGATGCCGACGCCGACCTTGACGTCGTCGGCGAGCACGGGGGTGGAGACCGTAAGCGCAATGACTGCCGCAAATACTTTCGAACTACGCATGATAGTCGTCCTCTTGCCGATCGATGGATTGACGTCCTGTTGATCTTGGTCGGTCCTCATGGACCGTTGCCCGAAGCGTTGCACGATTTGTGCCGACATCGTCCTCTCAGCCTCCCTTGAATCGGGCGACAAGGCGGTGAGAGTCACCGGGATAGAGCAGCCGCACCGCGGTGATCGTGCGCGTGCTGCGCCAGGTATAGCGGTCGATCACGAGGCAGGGTGCGCCGACGGCGATGTCGAGCGCTTCCGCCGTGCGATCGTCCGCGACGATAGCGCTGATCGTATGCTCGGCCTCGGTCCATGGAACATGGTGAAGCAGCCACGAGCCGGGCGGCTCACGCGAAAAATCCGCGGTCGCCGCATCCGGCACCGACGCGAGATCGATCAACCTGTCCTCGACTGCGAAAGGCACGTTGTCGGCGCTGTGGCGGCAGGTGATCGCGATCACCTTGCCGGCCTTCTTGACGCCGAGGCGGTCGCGGTCGGCAGCGGTTGCGGTGCGGAGCTTGCGGCCGATCAGCTCGTAGCCGTAAGCGCGCCCGAGCCCGGTGATCTCGGCGCGCATGTCGGCGATCTTGAGCACGGCCGACTGGTGTTGCGGCCGGCGGACGAAGGAGCCGGCACGTCGCCGCCGCTCGATCAGGTCGGCTTGCGCGAGCTCCGACAGGGCCTTGTTCACGGTCATGCGCGAGCAGCCGTAACGCGCGACCAGCTCGTGCTCGAATGGGATGCGATGCCCGGGCGGCCACTCGCCGGTCAGAATGCGGTTCTCGATATCGGCGCGGATTCGCTTGTACAGCGTCGGCTGGTCGGTCGTATCAGTGGCGAGACTCATGCAACGAGCCTCCGCACTGATGCGTTGAAGCGTTCGCGCGCGGCCTGGCGCAGTCTGTGCTGGCCGCCTTCGACCACCTTGTCGCCGCCGACCCAGACGCAATCGATCGCACCGCTGCCCGCAGCAAAGATCCAGCCGTCCATGACGGAGTCGTGCGCGCGCCCCGCCAGCGAGGGATGCGTGATGTCGAGCGTGACGATGTCGGCGCGCGCACCGGGCGTGAGACTGACTGACGTCTGTGCCAAGGCCCGGGCACCGCCTGCAAGCGCATGATCGAACAGGGCGCGCCCCGTCGAGCGGCCTGGGCCAGCGGAGAGCACGTTCCGCCCGCGGTGCTTGAGCCGTTGGCCATATTCGAGCTGGCGCAGCTCGTCGGCGACGCCAACGAGCACATTGGAATCCGTGCCGATGCCAAAGGCGCCGCCGGCACCGACGAATTCGCGGGCCGGGAAAATGCCATCGCCAAGGCTTGCCTCGGTGATGGGGCAGAGTCCGGCGACCGCGCCGATCCTGGCGAAGGCAGTGACTTCTTCATCCGTCGTGTGGGTCGCGTGGATGAGGCACCAGCGTCGGTCGACGGGCGCGTGCTCCAGCAACCATTGCACTGGACGTCGTCCGGACCACGCCAGGCAATCCTCCACTTCCTTCACCTGCTCGGCGGCATGAATGTGCACCGGTCCCCCGTCCGCGAGCGGAATGATCGCTGCAAGCTCGTCCGGCGCCACCGCGCGCAAACTGTGCGGCGCGATGCCAATATTCGCGTCCGGCAATCGTGCAATCGCCTTGCGCGAGGCCGCCATCAGCGCGGAAAATTGATCAACCGTACATATGAAGCGGCGCTGGCCGGCGTGCGGCGCCGCGCCGCCGAAGCCGCCATGCGCATAAAAACTCGGCAGCAGCGTCAGCGCGATACCCGAGGCCTCTGCCGCCTGCGCGATGCGTGCGGCCATTTCGCCGATGTCGGCGTAGGGCGAGCCGTCGCGATCATGATGCAGATAATGGAATTCGCCGACGCGGGTAAAACCCTGCTCCAGCATCTCGACATAAAGCAAGGTCGCGACCGCTGCGACGTCGTCAGGCGTCATCGCCAGCGCGAAGCGGTACATCGTCTCGCGCCAGGTCCAGAAGGTGTCGGCGCTATCGCCGCGTAGTTCTGCAAGCCCCGCCATGCCGCGCTGGAACGCATGGCTGTGCAGGCTCGCCAATCCCGGCAGCGCGATCTGGTGGCGTTCGTCGCCGAAGGCCGGGGTCACGCCCGGCGTCACCTCGGCGATCGCGCCGGCGGCGATCACCACCTGCACGTCATTGGCCCAGCCCGAGGGCAGGAGCGCGGAGGCGAAATGCAGTCGTGTCATGTTTCCATGCCGGCTGGACAGAACCGCGACACGATTATATGTCTAGACATATAAGTCAAGCATCCCAGGGCGCAGGGGCATCCGCGAAGGGACAGTTGCATGGCAGAGCGCTTCGACCGGATCTGGCATAACGGCCGGCTCGCCACGATGCGGGCCGACCGTCCCGATCTCGGCGAGATCGAGCACGGCGTGATCGCTGCGCGCGGCGGCCGTATCGTCTATGCGGGTTCGCAGGCCGATTTTCCGGCGAGCGCCGATGCAGCCGACCGGATCGATTGCGAGGGGCGTTGGATCACGCCTGGTCTCGTCGATTGTCACACCCATCTGGTCTATGGCGGCAACCGCGCCCATGAATTCGAGCTGCGCCTGAAGGGCGCGAGCTACGAGGAGATCGCGCGCGCCGGCGGCGGCATCGTCTCGACGGTGGCCGCGACACGCAAGGCAAGCGAGGCCGAGCTCGTAGCACACGCGCTGCCGCGGCTCGATGCGCTGATTGGCGAGGGTGCCACCACGGTCGAGATCAAGTCCGGCTACGGCTTGGACACCGAGACCGAGATGCGGCAGCTGGCCGCCGCGCGAAGCCTGGGTCGTCAGCGGTCGGTCGCGATTCGAACCTCGTTTCTTGGTGCGCATGCCCTGCCGCCGGAGGCCGACGGCAACAAGGATCGCTACATCGATCTCGTCTGCAGGGAGATGTTGCCGGCGGTCGCGCAGGCGGGCCTGGCTGATGCCGTCGATGCCTTCATGGAGGGTATCGCATTCTCCGGGGAGCAGACGGCTCGGGTGTTCGAGACGGCGAGCCGGCTTGGACTGCCGGTCAAGCTGCATGCCGACCAGCTCTCGAGCCTCGGCGGTGCTGCGCTCGCCGCAAAATTCTCGGCGCTATCGGCCGATCACCTCGAGCACACCGACGAAGCCGGTGCAGCGGCAATGGCAAAAGCTCAAACGGTGGCCGTGCTGCTGCCCGGCGCCTTCTACTTCATCCGCGAGACGCAAAAACCGCCGGTCGAGGCATTCCGCAAGCACGGCGTTGCCATGGCGCTGGCGACCGACTGCAATCCGGGCAGCTCGCCGCTGACATCGCTCCTGCTCGCCATGAACATGGGCGCGACGCTGTTCCGGATGAACGTGACCGAGTGCCTTGCCGGTGTCACTCGCGAAGGCGCGCGAGCGCTCGGCGTGCTCCATGATACCGGCACGCTCGAGGCCGGCAAATGGTGCGACCTTGCGATCTGGGGCATCGAGCGCCCTGCCGAGCTGGTCTACCGCATCGGCTTCAATCCGCTGCACCGCCGGGTGTGGAGGGGACAGTGACGGAGCGGGGCGCGCCGATCGTTGTCAAGCCGGGAACGGTCAGCCTCGATGATCTCGCGCGCGTGCTCGAAGGCACATCTGTCGTTCTCGATCCCTCGTTCTGGCCGCGCGTCGACGCGGCCGCGGAGATCGTGGCAAGGGCCGCGCGAGCGGATGCTCCCGTCTACGGCATCAACACCGGCTTCGGGAAGCTGGCGTCGAAGCGCATCCCGCCTGATGAGACCGCGCTGCTCCAGCGCAATCTCATCGTCTCGCATTGCTGCGGCGTTGGCACGGCGACGCCCGAACCGATCGTCCGTCTGATGATGGCGCTGAAAATCATCTCGCTCGGGCGCGGCGCCTCCGGCGTGCGCCGCGAGGTGATCGAGCAGCTGCAGGCCATGCTGGCGCGGCGCGTCTCACCGCTGGTGCCGCAGCAAGGTTCGGTCGGCGCTTCCGGCGATCTCGCGCCGCTCGCGCATATGACCGCTGTGATGATCGGTGAAGGGCAGGCGATCGTCGACGGCAAGATCGTGTCGGGTAGCGATGCGCTCGCCGCGGCCAGCCTGCCGCCACTGACGCTCGGTCCCAAGGAAGGGCTCGCGCTGATCAACGGCACGCAATTCTCCACCGCTTACGCCATCTCCGGCGTGCTGCGCGCATTTCGCCTGGCCCGTGCCGCGCTCGTCACCGGCGCGCTGTCGGTCGATGCGGCGATGGCCTCCACGGCGCCGTTCCGCCCCGAGATCCAGGCACTCCGCGGCCATCCCGGACAGATCGCGGCCGCGGCAAGCTTGATGGCGCTGCTCGACGGCAGCGACATCCGCCTATCGCATCTCGAAGGCGACGAGCGCGTGCAGGATCCCTATTGCCTGCGCTGCCAGCCGCAGGTTGCGGGCGCGGCGCTCGACCTGATCGTGCAGGCGGCGCGGACGCTGATCGTCGAAGCCAATGCCGTCACCGACAATCCGCTCGTCCTGGTCGAGACCGGCGAGATCGTCTCCGGCGGCAATTTCCATGCCGAACCGGTGGCCTTTGCGGCGGATACCATCGCGCTCGCGCTGTCGGAGATCGGCGCGATCAGCGAGCGGCGCATCGCGACGCTGGTCGATCCCGCGCTCAATTTCGGCCTGCCGCCGTTCCTCACTCCCGATCCCGGTATCAATTCCGGCTTCATGATCGCCGAGGTGACGGCGGCCGCGCTCTATGCCGAGAACAAGCAGCGCGCGGCCGCCTGTTCGATCGACTCGACGCCGACCAGTGCCAACCAGGAAGACCATGTCTCGATGGCCGCGCATGCTGCACGGCGCCTGTCCGACATGGCGGACAATCTCGCCACAATCCTGGGCATCGAGTTCTTGGTGGCCGCCCAAGGCATCACACTGCGCGCGCCGCATGCGACCAGCGCGCCGCTCGCCGCCGTCATCGCCGCACTGCGCGAGCAGGTGCCGCAGCTCGGCGCCGACCGCTACATGGCCGGCGATCTCGCCAAGGCTGCTGCGCTGGTCGAGGCCGACGCGCTGCCGGCTGCGGTGCTCGCCGTACTTTCAACCGACCCGTTTCCGACGCTTGCCTGACGAGGTGCTCCGCATGAACCGCCGACTGGACAATGAACGCACCATTCGCGCGCCCCGCGGCAGCGAAATCAGCGCCAAGAGCTGGTTGACGGAAGCTCCCTTGCGCATGCTCATGAACAATCTCGATCCCGACGTTGCAGAACGTCCGAGCGAGCTGGTCGTCTATGGCGGCATCGGCCGCGCCGCGCGCGACTGGGAGAGCTTCGACCGGATCGTTGCTTCGCTGCGCGAGCTCGAGGACGACCAGACGCTGCTGGTCCAGTCCGGCAGGCCGGTCGGCGTGTTCCACACCCATGCCGACGCGCCGCGCGTGCTGATCGCCAACTCCAACATCGTGCCGCACTGGGCGACGCTCGATCATTTCAACGAGCTCGATCGCAAGGGCCTGATGATGTACGGCCAGATGACGGCGGGTTCCTGGATCTACATCGGCAGCCAGGGGATCGTGCAGGGCACCTACGAGACGTTTGTCGAGGTCGGGCGTCGCCATTACGGCGGCAGCCTCGCCGGCAAATGGATTCTGACGGCCGGTCTCGGCGGCATGGGCGGCGCGCAGCCGCTGGCAGCGACCATGGCCGGGGCCTCGATGCTGGCGGTCGAATGCCAGCCGAGCCGCATCGAGATGCGTCTGCGCACCGGGTATCTCGATCGCCAGGCCGCAACGCTCGACGAGGCGCTTGCGATCATGGCGGAGGCGGCGAAGACGAAGAAGGCGGTCTCGGTCGGCCTGCTCGGCAATGCCGCCGAGATATTTCCCGAGCTGGTCCGGCGTCGTGTCAGGCCCGACATCGTCACCGATCAGACCAGCGCGCACGATCCGATCAACGGCTATTTGCCGAAGGGCTGGACGCTCGCCGAGTGGGAGACCAAGCGCGCCGCCGACCCCAAGGCCGTGGAGCGCGCCTCGAAGATCTCGATGGTCGAGCACGTCCAGGCCATGCTGGATTTCCATGCGCAAGGCATTCCGACGCTCGACTACGGCAACAACATCCGCCAGATGGCGCAGGACATGGGCCTGAAGAATGCCTTCGATTTCCCCGGCTTCGTCCCCGCCTATATCCGTCACTTGTTCTGCCGCGGCGTCGGGCCTTTCCGCTGGGCTGCGCTGTCGGGCGATCCCGAGGACATCTTCAAGACCGATGCCAAGGTCAAGGAGCTGATGCCTGACGACAAGCACCTGCACAATTGGCTCGACATGGCCAAAGAGCGCATCAAGTTCCAGGGCCTGCCGGCGCGGATCTGCTGGGTCGGGCTCGGCGATCGCG
Source organism: Bradyrhizobium sp. Ken01 (assembly GCF_055807355.1). NCBI lineage: Bacteria > Pseudomonadati > Pseudomonadota > Alphaproteobacteria > Hyphomicrobiales > Nitrobacteraceae > Bradyrhizobium > Bradyrhizobium sp. Ken01. The sequence goes on along the minus strand of NZ_JBVVPC010000028.1, from coordinate 103,478 downwards.
ATCGCCTGGGCCTTGCCTTCAACGAGATGGTGGCGCGTGGCGAATTGACGGCACCCATCGTGATCGGCCGCGACCATCTCGACAGCGGCTCGGTGGCGAGCCCCAACCGCGAAACCGAAGCGATGAAGGACGGTTCGGACGCTGTGTCCGACTGGCCCTTGCTCAACGCGCTGCTCAATTGCGCCAGCGGCGCGACCTGGGTGTCGCTGCATCACGGCGGCGGCGTCGGCATCGGCTATTCCCAGCATGCCGGCATGGTGATCGTCGCCGACGGCACGCCGGAAGCGGCGAAGCGGATCGCGCGCGTGCTCTGGAACGATCCTGCCAGCGGCGTCATGCGCCACGCCGACGCGGGCTACGACACCGCGATCGACTGCGCCCGCGACAAAGGGCTCGATCTGCCGAGCCTGCGCTAGGCGCGACTCAGGCCACGACCCTGGCTCCGGCGCCGCTGAGGCGTTGGCGTTCCTTTGCGAGATACTCGTCGATCGCGTCGCCGTGCATGGGCTTTGCGAAGTAGTAGCCCTGGATGAAGTCGCATCCCAGCCGGCGCAAGGTGTCGAGCTGAGCGCGGGTCTCGACGCCCTCGGCGACGCAGGCGATCTCCATGTCGTCACAGAGGCCCGTGAGAGACTTGATGATCTTGTGGCTCACTGGATTGTCGTTGACGTCGGCGATGAAGCTGCGGTCGATCTTGATTTTGTCGAGCGGCAGCCAGTGCACGTGGCTCAGCGAGGAGTAGCCGGTGCCGAAATCGTCCAGCGAAATGCCGCAACCCATCGCCTTCAATGCCGCGATCGACTGTTGCGCGCGTACGAAATCGAAGGTGACGGCGGTCTCGGTGATCTCGAAGTCGATCCGGCGCGGCGGCAGCCCGCTCTTCTCCACGATGGTGATCAGCGGCAGGATGCCCTCGGGCGAGCAGACGTCGTGGGCGGACAGGTTGAACGACAGGCGGATGTGGTCGGGCCAGGTCCTGGCCGTCGCGAGCGCACGTACCAGCAGCGCCTGCGTCAGCGGCCGGATCAGGCCGATGCGCTCGGCGGCCGGAATGAAGTCGGCCGGCGAAACCAGGCCAAGGCGGGCGCTGTGCCAGCGCGCCAGGACCTCGAAGCCGGCGGTGTGCTCGCTCATGGCGTCTACGATCGGCTGGAACACCAGGTCCATCTCGGTGCTGAAATCGGCGGTGCGCAGCAAATTCTCGATGACGCCGCGGCTGCGGATCTCGGCCTCGAGCTCGCTCGAGAAGATCACGGTGCGGCCGCGCAGATGGCGCTTGGCGTGATAGAGCGAATAGTCGGCGCATTCATAGAGCGCTTCCGCCGTCGTTGCCGATTGCGGGAATAGCGCGAAGCCGATCGAGCAGGACAGCCCGGTATGGGCGGTGTCGAGCTGGTAGGGCAGCTTGACCTGGTCACCAACGCGTTCGCCGAGCCGCATCAGATCCGTATCGTCAGGGTCGCCGCACACGACGAGACCAAACTCGTCGCCGCCGAGCCTGGCGAATTCCACCCGCTGCGGACCGAAGCCCTCGCAGACCTCGCGGATGCGCCGGCCCGCCTCGATCAGAACGCGGTCGCCGACGGAGTGGCCGTAATTGTCATTGATCGGCTTGAAGCCATCGAGGTCGATGATCCCGACCGCGACTCGAACGTTCCTGCGCTCGGCATCGGTGAACGCGCTCGACAACTCGGCGAAGAAGCGGCGGCGGTTCGGCAACTCCGTCAGGGAATCGAGGTTGGCGAGGCGGAAGTTCTCGTCCGAAAGGGCCTGGGTGGCGGCCTGCTGCGCCAGCAGCGATTTGCGGCTCGCGACGAGATCGGCGAAGTCCCGATAGTAGATGAACAGCACCGTCACCATCGCCCCCGACACGAGCAGATTGTTGACGGCGATCGCCTTCAGCGTCGGCTCGCCGGTGGCCCAGAAGAACAGCACATAGGGCACGTCGACGACCAGCGTCACGATCAGTGCCGCCGAGCGCAGATGCATCAGCGAGAAAATGCAGCCGATCACGGTCACCGCCATGTAGAAGGCCACCTGACTCTTGGCGAAAGCATCGCCGTAAGGGTAGAGTGCGAAGGACCATGCTGTGAAGCCTGCGCCGATCGGCGCCGCGATCCAGTTGGTAAAGCGCAGATTGCGCAGGATGTCGGCATCGGTGCGCACGACACGGCGCTGGCGCAGCCACCAGAATGTGCGAAAGCCTGTGATCGCGATCAACAGGGCGGGCACGATCATACTGAGCGAGGGCGGTGCCAGCGGCACATAGGTATAAGCCACCGCGATCGTGTTTGTGATCAGGATGAAATAGAGCAGCGGGATTTGTTTTGAGAACGCGTCGAATTGCGCGCGCATCAGTTCCGGATTGTCGGCCGGCACCCGAAACAGCTCCACAACGGCAGCTAGATGAGACTTCAAATTGGTGACAGGCATTGCAATTTCAGCCCTGGATTCCTTCAAAACGCGGCCGATCTTGCACGGCGAGGGTAAAGGGCGCGTTAGATTGGAGTCTTTCGCGAGAGGTTCGACGCGCCGCTGATCTTCTCGATACGCGCACCGGTGAGGCTGCGTTAACGATATCCGGCGGCGGAAGTGCGGGGATTGGCTGAAAGAGCCTGCATAAGTAGCGGCTACGCTCCGCTAACCATGTGCGCCAGCGCAACGTATTGTCGCACCGACGATTTCGTGGCAATGCGCGGAATAACTGTGCCTGTCCGTTTTGACCATGGCGGCCATCGCTGCAACGCGGCCGGCTGAGGTTTGACCGCGCGCAGTCGGCTCGCCATACTTTGCCCCAAGGCGAGCCAGAAAGACTCGTCGCCATCGGGAGCTGAAATGACCAAATCATTCTCCGTCCTTACGGGGACGCTGATTTCCCTCGTCTCCTTCACTTCGATTGCCTTCTCGCAGCCGGCCTGCGTCACCCAGAATATGGCTGTGCCGCCTGGGGCCAACACCGCCGACAAGGCGGGCCCGTTCTTCATCGATACGACGGGTCTCGACTTCAAGACGGCGCCTCCGACGCGCGATCCCTCCAATCCCAATTACCCGCGCGCCACCGAGCTTCCTGACGCAACGCTGCCGCCACCGGGCGCCGAGGGCAATTTCATCGTCGGTCCCACCCACAATCCTGCGCCGGAGACGATCGCGAAGGAGGGCGTGCCGCGTGGGACGACAAAGTCCTTCACGTTGTCGTCGAAGGAGAGCACCATCTACAATCCGGGCCTGATCCGCGACGATCTTGCCGGTTGCACCAATTCCTCGATCATGACGACCATCACGGCGCCGAACGACAAGTCGCACATGATCGTCACCACCAGCCATCCAGGGATCTGGTCGCGCACCATCGACGTCTACGTGCCGGCGCAATATGTGCGCGGCACCGAGGCGCCGTTCATCGTGGTCGGCGACGGCGGCTCCAACGCCTACAAGGATCTCACCGTCACGCTCGACAATCTGATCGCGCAGCGCCGCGTGCCGCCGATGATCGCGATCCAGATCGGCAATGGCGGGCAGGACGCGCAGGGCAGTCAGCGCGGCCGCGAATATGACGCGGTGTCAGGCGCCTACGCGCAATTCGTCGAGCGTGAAGTGCTGCCGCTGGTCGAAAAGAACGCCGAGGTCAGGCTGACCAAAAATCCCGATGGGCGTGCGACCATGGGGCTGAGTTCGAGCGGCCTGGCAGCCTTCACCATGGCGTGGTTCTATCCCGATCTCTATCACCGCGTGCTGGCGTTCTCGCCGACCATGGTCAACCAGCAATGGCCGCATGACCCGTCGCTGCGCGGTGGCGCCTGGGAATATCACAGCGCATGGACGGGGCCGGCCACACCCAATCTCATCTCTAAGGCGGGCGTGCTCAGGCCGGCCGAGCCGCCCGGCGTGCCGCTGATCGTCGCTGCGCCGGCCAAGCCGATCCGCTTCTGGTTCTTCGGCGGCGACCAGGACCTGTTCTATCCGAACCCCACCATTCCCGACGGCATGCACGACTGGACCCTCTCCAACGCGCTGATGGCCAAGGTGCTGGCGGAGAAGGGCTACCACTATCAGTTCCTGTTCGTGCGCAACGCCAAGCACGTCGACCGTCCCACGATCGCGCAGACGCTGCCGTCGGCGCTAGAGTGGGTCTGGAAGGGCTATCCTATCCCTTGAGCGCAGGGAATAAAGGGTCAGGCGAGGGCGGCCTGGCGTTCGCGCATTGGCTCGCGGACACGGTCGGGTTTCCCCGGCTCGGCGAGCCGCGTAAAACTGCGCTGGCTTGCATGCGCGGGTGCTTCGACAATCACGCCTTCGCAAACGATCTGCCCGCCGAGCATCCTGAATTCCAGCTTGTCGTAGCGCGGCATCGTCTCGCCGGGCGCGGGCGGCAGCAGCCCGACGCTCCCCTGGATGTTCAGCGTGGCATCGCCGGCGCCGTGAAGCCGCGGATTCCACATCCTGATCCCGGTCTCCGCCCAACGCTGCCGGATCAGCGTGGCGCGGTCGGCGGGTTCTACGGCTCTCACGCGAGCTTTCGGTGCACTCGGGATCTCCGGAGCGGGAGACACAAGGGCCGGAGCTGGCTCGATAGTTGTGACGACGCCGGGCGTCTCGGTGGAATCTTCCACTTCGCCGTCGGAGGGATCGCTGTCGATGCTCTCCTCGGGGACATGCTCCAGCGAGATGTCGCGATCCGCGAACGCGACGCACGTGTCGTCGAGAGTCGAGAAAGCATCCACGTCGACGACGGGCGCGATCGCGTCAACCGGGACGACCTCGACATCGACAGACGAGGCCTTCTCCGCGACAACGGGCTCAACGTCGGCCGCGAGTTCGGAAGTTGGATCTCTGTTGATGATGAGTTCGGGGACGTCGATCGCTTCGCGCAGGACGTCGATGGTCGCGACCGAAGCTCCTACGACGACCGGCTCGACTTCCGCCGCCGTCTCCGGGGATGATTCGCCGCTGCCGCTGACATCGGCTGGCGCTTCCGACGTGCTCTCCGCGATGACAGGGCTGGCGCTGTCGTCTTCGGGGGCTGAAGCTGCGACCGCGGGGTCGCAGTGCGTCGGATCCGCGCCGATGCTGGTGTCGAGAACCTCCGCGGCTTCTGCGATGTCAGCAACAAGGGCGAGCGAGGCGTCTGCGGTATCAGGCGCGACGTCGATGCTGCCGCCGTGCGGCGCGGGCCGAAGCCGTTTGAACGCCCATTTCACCGCGGGGATGCGGCGCAGCAACGATATCAGTCTCGAAAGCACTGGGAGTTGTCCAAGAGGTACTCGGCTTAAGGCCATCGCTGATTCGCCAGCAATGTAAAAATCCCCGGCTGTCACACTGATGTCAATGTAGATGGGACCAATTGCAGAACATCCACGCTTTCAGTTTTGCCGCGTGACTGTAGTCAAGGTGCCGCCCGCCAATACTCTTCGTTCGACAGCAAACCCTTCACGCATAACATCGGTGACGACATACTTGAGCCGCACGAAGGCGTCTGGGGAGAGGGGGCGATCGCCCCCTCTCCAGAATTTCCGACCGATGCCGGCGTACTTTCCGGAGCCAGCGCCGCCGCCGGCCTGGCTGCCCATGTTATTGGTGTTGCTGCCGCCCGCCGACGGAGTCTGCTTGCCCTTGCTGTCGGCGGCCTCGTTCTGCATGTTCGACGATGCGCCGGTCGTCATGCCCTTGGTCGCGGGGCCCCGCGACGAGGGGCCAACGTCGCCCTGGCCGGATGCGCCTGGGGCGGGTTGTGTCTGCGCAAAGGCGCTGCCGGTCGCCAGCGCCATGATGCATGCGGATGCCAAAATGATCTTCTTCATCTGGTTTCCTCCTGGGTTGACGTGAGGACAACTTGCGCGCGGAGCGGACGTTCCTCACGGGGAGACGTCGCGAGGATCATGACCAAGCGCCTTGGGGCGCTTGTCGCGTTCCCTGTAGGGCTCTATCGACGGTAGAGTTTGGAACATCGGGCATCTGGTGTAAGGACGAGGCATGAAAAGGATACTGACTCTCGGAGCGGTTCTGCTCTGGTCCACTATCGCAGTGGCGCAGGAGCGCGCCATCACTGTGGCCTCGACGACGTCGACGGAACAGTCGGGGCTGTTTGGCTATTTGCTGCCGCTGTTCTCGAAGGCCGCGGGCATAGACGTGAAGGTCGTGGCCGTCGGCACGGGCCAGGCGCTCGACATCGGACGGCGCGGCGATGCAGACGTCGTGTTCGTCCATGACAGGCCTGCCGAAGACAAGTTCATGTCCGAAGGCGAGGGTGTGAAGCGCTTCGACGTCATGTACAACGACTTCGTCATTGTCGGGCCGAAGAGCGATCCCGCGAAGATCGCCGGCGGCAAGGACGTGGCCGAGGCGCTGCGCAGGATCGCGGCCGCGAAGGCGCCGTTCATCTCGCGCGGCGACAAGTCCGGCACGCACGCCGCCGAATTGCGGCTTTGGAAGGAGGCTGGCGTCGACCTCCGTGCCGCCAAAGACGGCTGGTATCGCGAGATCGGTCAGGGCATGGGCCCGGCACTGAACATGGCGTCGTCGTCGAATGCCTATCTCCTATCGGACCGCGGCACCTGGTTGTCATTCAAGAACCGCGGCGAGCTCGCCGTCCTGACCGAAGGCGACAAGCGGCTGTTCAACCAGTACGGCGTCATGCTGGTCAATCCGGCCAAGCATGCAAACGTGAGGGCGCGGGACGGGCAGGCCTTCATCGACTGGCTGATCTCTCCTGGGGGGCAGGAGGCCATCGCCGGCTACAAGGTCGGGGGCGAGCAGCTATTTTTCCCCAACGCGCCCCACTAGCAGGAAGGCGACGGTCGACACTGCGACGCTGAGTGCGAGCAGGATCAGCCCGAGCCCGAGCGCCAGCGGTAAGTCGCCCTTGCTGGTCTCCAGCGCGATCGCGGTCGTCATCGTGCGCGTGAAGCCGCGGATGTTGCCGCCGACGATGAGGATGGCGCCGACCTCGGCGATCGCGCGCCCGAAGGCTGCGAGAAAGGCCGTCAGCAGCGAGGTCCGGCCCAGCGCGAACAGCAAGCCGATGCTGCGTAGCGTTGACAGCCCGTCGATCCGCGCCAGGTCGCCATACTCCGCCCACAGCAGGCTCGCCGGCCGGTGCACCAGTGCGACCACGATCGGTGTCGCGAGCAGCGTCTGCGCAACCACCATGGCCGCCGGCGTGAACAACAGGCCGGCGGGCCCGAGCGGGCCGGAGCGCGACAGCAGGAGATAAAGCGCGAGCCCGACCACCACCGGCGGAAGACCAAGCAAGGCATTGGTGAGGACGATGATGACCTGCCGTCCGCGGAACCGGGTGATCGCAAGCAGGGCTCCGAACGGCGCCCCAATCAGAAGCGCCAGGATGCTGGCGGTCAGGCTGACGCGAACCGACAGTCCGACGATGCGCAGAAGCTCTGCGTCGGCCTCGCCGATCAGCGCGAATGCGGCGCCGATGGATCGCGCGAAGTCGTTCATCCGTGCCCGAGCTTCGGCGCCCGCCGCCATGGCTGGGGTGCGTCGATTCCGGGGCTGCGGAGGTGATTCACGTATATTTCCCTGAGGGCATCGTCGTGCAAGGCGACGGCGGAGCGGTTTGGTAACCCGAATTTGACCGGAATCAAAGCCCCGTGCGGCATGGCACCGTCGGGGCTCAGATCAAGCCGCGCAGCACTTCAACAAGCCGGGCACACTCGGCCTCCGTTCCGACCGTGATGCGGAGGAAGTCCTCGATGCGCGGCTTTCCGAAATGACGGACCACAACGCCACGCTGCCGAAGCGCTGCCGCGAGATCTGCTCCGCTCCGGCTTCGATGGCGTGCGAAGACGAAGTTGGCGAGCGACGGCAACACTTCGAAGCCGAGCTGTCTGAGATCGCGGGCCAAGGTTTCGCGGCTTGCGATGATGCGGGCACGGGTGTCTCGGAACCAGCCGTCATCCTCGATCGCGGCGACGGCGCCGGCGATCGCGAGGCAATCGAGCGGATAGGAGTTGAAGCTGTCCTTCACCCGTTCCAGCGCTTCGATCAGTGGTCGTTGGCCGATGGCAAAACCAACCCGCAGGCCAGCGAGCGAGCGCGACTTCGAGAAGGTCTGGATGACCAGCAGATTGTCGTGGCGTGCAACCAGCGGCACGGCGCTCTCGGCGCCGAAATCGACATAGGCCTCGTCCACCACCACCAGCCGGTCCGGCTGTTCGGCCAGCAGCGATGCGATTGCGTCGCGCTGAAGCGCGATGCCGGTAGGAGCGTTCGGGTTGCAGAGGAGGATGGCACTCGATGGTCGCCTGTAATCGGAGATATCGATCCTCATCGCAGCATCGAGCGGCACCTCGTCGTGCGTTATTCCATAGAGGCCGCAATAGACGGGGTAGAAGCTGTAGGTGACGTCGGGGAATAGAAGCGGTGGTTCGTGCTTCAGAAGCGCCTGGAAGGTGTGGGCCAGAACCTCGTCGGAGCCGTTGCCGACGAACACTTGCTCGGGCGCCACATCGCAATGGGCCGCGATCGCCTCGCGCAGGCGCGTCGCGCGAGGATCGGGATAAAGGCGCAGCCGCTCCGCGGCCGATGCGATCGCCGCCAGCACGCGCGGCGAGGGCGGGTAGGGATTCTCGTTGGTATTGAGCTTGACGATGCCGTCCTGCTTGGGCTGCTCGCCGGGGACGTACGGCGAAAGCGTGTGGACGACCGGACTCCAGAAGCGGCTCATGATCTCCAATCCGAACTTGATCGGGGCACAGTACGGTATGCGGGACCTCGGCGGAAGTGCGCCTGCATTCAGCATTCCAGGCAAATCCGCACGACGTTTACTGCCGGAGACGTTCCCGCAAGCGCGACCCTTATGCTAGGGTCATCGCACCACCGCCCAGAATGAAAACAAGAACGAAGGCTGGCGCGCCCCAAGGCGCCGAACGGCCGAAAAGAGAGGAACACATGCCGGGTGCAGCCCTTCCCAGCGCTCCCTCGATTCCGACCGCACCCGTCGCCTCAGCCGTTCTCGACCGCTTGCGGGCCATCGTCGGCGACAAAGGCCTGATCCTCGACGAACCAGACAAGCTGCCCTTCGTGACCGACTGGCGCGGCACGCTGGCGGGGCAGGCCGCGGCGGTCGTGCGTCCGGCCAGCACCGCGGAAGTCTCCGCTGTCGTCAAGCTCTGCTACGACAACGGCATTGCCATCGTTCCGCAAGGTGGCAACACCGGCCTGATGGGCGGCGCTACGCCGTGGCCCATGCACCGCGGCATCGTGCTGTCGCTCGGTCGCATGAACCAGGTGCTGGATGTCGATCCCGTCGGCTACGCCATGACCGTGGAGGCAGGCTGCATCCTCGAGACGCTTCAGGACACAGCCGCGCGCCACGACCGCCTCTTTCCGCTCAGCCTCGGTGCTCAGGGCTCGTGCATGATCGGAGGCAATCTGTCCACCAATGCCGGCGGCGTGCAGGTGCTGCGTTATGGCAATGCGCGAAATCTGGTGTTGGGTCTGGAGGTCGTGCTGGCCAATGGCGATGTCTGGGAGGGCCTGCGCGCACTCAAGAAGGACAACACCGGCTATGACCTCAAGCATCTGTTCATGGGCGCCGAAGGGACGCTCGGCATCATCACCAAGGCGGTGCTGAAACTCTGGCCGGCGCCGAAAGACGTATGCACGGCATGGCTTGCAATCCGCGATCCCAAAGCCGCTATCGACCTTCTGTCGGAGGCGCATGCCGCTTCCGATGACAATGTCGGTTCCTGCGAGCTCATCAGCCGTGCGTGCACCGACATGGTGCTGCGCCACATTCCCGGCACCCAGGATCCTCTCAAGGCTGAGACCGAATGGTATCTCCTTCTCGAATGGTCGTCGGCCCGGCCACGGCAGGACGGCGGCACGGGCATGTCGGACAGGATGGAGCAGTTCCTGGCCGACCACCTCGAGGCGGGCCGGGTGCTGGATGCGGTGATCGCGCAAACCGAAGCGCAGTCGCGCAACATGTGGCGAATTCGCGAGAGCGTGGCCGACGCATCGCGCACAGAAGGGCCGGGCTTGAGCTACGACGTGTCCGTCGCGGTCTCCAGGATCCCCGAGTTTATCGACAGCGGTCTTGATGCCGTGCTCGCCATCCTGCCGACGATCCGCCCCTATCCGCTCGGCCATATCGGAGACGGCAATGTGCACTTCTCCTTCATGGGTCCGAAGGGCATGGACCTCGATACGCTGTCCCAGTATTCCGCGGCAATCACACGGGCCGTCAACGACCTCGTCACCTCCATGGGCGGCTCGATCTCGGCGGAACATGGCATCGGCATCGAGAAGCTCGACGAGCTCCAGCACTATCGCTCCCGGACCGAGCTCGACATCATGCGCACGATCAAGCGAGCGCTCGATCCCAAGAACATCATGAATCCGGGCAAGGTACTTCGTCTCGATTGAGCCGCTACCGCCTCGAGCTCGGTGCTTCCGAACGCTCGGCGCTTCCAGAGACGGGTGCCGCAGATTGGCCGGGCCAAACAGGCCCGGGAGCGCGAATCATGCCGTTTCGCGGCCGAAAGGCAGCTTTATTCCCGCCTTGGATGCTTTAAGGAAGGGACAGGATCAGGTCGCACCCGCCCGGGAGCGGTGCTAGACCCTGATCCAGGAACAATGGGACGGGGCCGGTATGGCACGTCCACAAGGATGAAGGATTTGAGGCAATGATCCAGACCGTTGGCATCATCGGGGCAGGGACCATGGGGAACGGCATCGCGCAGATTTGTGCCGCGGCCGGGCTTTCGGTCGTGATGGTCGATATTTCCGATGCGGCAGTGAACCGCGGGATTTCGACGGTTGGCGGCAGCCTCGAGCGCCTGGTCAAGAAGGAGAAGATGTCGGCGGCCGATCGCGACGCCACGCTCAAGCGCATCACCGGCACCACGGACCGCGCCAAGCTCGTCGATTGCGATCTCGTCATCGAGGCCGCGACCGAGAACGAGGAACTCAAGGTCAAGATCCTGAAGGATCTCTGCGCGACGCTGTCACCGCGCACGCTGCTCGCCACGAACACCTCGTCGATCTCGATCACGAAGCTCGCCGCGGCGACCGACCGGCCCGACCGCTTCATCGGCATGCACTTCTTCAATCCGGTTCCGGTCATGGCGCTGCTGGAGCTCATCCGCGGCTTGCAGACCTCCGACGACACCCACGCCAAGGCGCTCGATTTCGCCAAGCGCGTCGGCAAGGTGGCGATCACGGCCAAGAACAGCCCCGGCTTCGCCGTCAACCGCATCCTGTGCCCGATGATCAACGAGGCGATCTTCGCGCTGCAGGAGGGGATTGCGACGGCAGAAGAGATCGATGCCGGCATGAAGCTCGGCTGCAACCATCCGATCGGACCGTTGGCGCTCGCCGATCTCGTCGGGCTCGACACCATGTTGTCGGTGATGGAGGTCTTTTACAAAGGCTTCAACGACCCCAAATACCGTCCGGCCCCCTTGCTCAAGGAAATGGTCGACGCCGGCCATCTCGGCCGCAAGACGGGGCAGGGCTTCTACACCTACAGCGCCTGACAATGGCGCGGGCGGCGGGCGTTGCGTGCTCGCCGCCAGACCCCGCGATTTGCGCTGCGACAAAGACGCCGCGCGCAATCGGCCCGACAATGTCGAACGGGCGGCCTGCGGGAACAACGGAACGGATAACAAGGGACATGTCGGATCGACTGAAGGCCGAGCGCGAGGCGGCGGCCGCGCGGCGGAATTTGCTGACCCAGGATGCAATCGAGCGCACGGGGATCACCGAAGAGATGATCGGGGAACTCGTGACCCGTTTCTACGGGCGCGTGCGCGAGGATGAGTTGCTGGGGTCGGTGTTCGTGATCGTTCAGAATTGGGACGAGCATCTGGCCAAGCTCCGGGATTTCTGGTCGTCGGTCGTGCTGATGAGCGGCCGCTACCATGGTTCGCCGATGCGGGCGCATATGCCACTGAACTTGGTCGGGGATCATTTCGACCGCTGGCTAGATCTGTTCGAACAGACCGCGCGCGAGGTCTGCCCGCCGCAGGCAGCCGCGCTGTTCATCGACAGAGCGCGCCGCATCGCCGACAGCTTTGAGATGGCATCGGCAACCTTGGCCGGCCGTATCGCGTCGCCGCGTCACGTGCTCCGCTCCTAGAATACAAAATGCCTGCCTGAGAAACGCGCAAGCCGCACTGATGGCGCTATGGTTCGCGCCGAGCGTCGGCGCATTGCACCAATACCAATAGCATTAACCTGATCTGCAAAATCATCATGCCGGTCGCGCAGCGTGACGTTGCAATTAAAAAAACGCGCGAAAATGCGGGTGTTCGAGTTCAATCAGTGCGAGCATAACCGTGTGATGCACTGCGGGAAAAAATCTTTGCCTTTTTTTCGGCAGAGTTCCAGCGCCTGCTTGTGAACATGTCGCGTGCATCGTTCAACCCATCCTCTTCATCCTCCGACAACACAGCGGAATCCGAAGCTGACGCGTGCACGGAGCAAACCCGGCGGGCGCTGTTGATGAGCGCGCTGGCCACGACGGCGTGCCTCGCCTGTTCCACGCAGGTCCACGCGAGCGAGGATGCGCCCGGCTCCGACGAGCGGCCTCAGAAGGGCGATCTGCTCGTATTCTCCGAAGGCGATCAGGAGGGAAAGCCCGTCACCGCGGCCGCTCTGTCGGCCGGCGGACCGCCGGTGCATGCCTGGCCGAAAGATCCGAAGACATCGGTCGTGCGCAGCGCCTCGCGCCTCAACGAGATCCTGATTATCCGGCTCGACCCCGCGGAGCTCGACGAGCAGACGAAAGCGCGCGCTGTCGACGGCATCATCGCCTATTCGGCAATCTGCTCGCATGCCGGCTGTCCCGTCACGGCGTGGGTGAAGAGCGATGTCGGTGACAAGGAAGTGCTCAAATGCATGTGCCACAACTCCGAATACGATCCTCGCGCGGGCGCGCAGGTCGTGTTCGGGCCGGCGCCGCGACGGCTCGCTGCGCTGCCGCTGGCGCTGGCTGACGGCTCGCTCAGCGTCGCCGGAAACTTCGTCGGAAAGGTAGGTGGCGCGCAGCCGGGATGATGGGCGTGCGGGTTGTGCCCGCGTCATGAGAGACCGCATCCGCCGATGGGCGGACGACGGGACGAACGACAAGAATTCAAAACAAGAATTCAAACGAATGAAAAAAGGGGAACGCCATGACCAGGAAGCAGTGGTTACTGTCCGGCTTCGTCGCCTTCACATGTCTTGCCTCGACCGCCGCCATATCAGGCCCGGTCGAGAACTACGCGCCGGTCACGGCGCAGCGGTTGGAAAACCCGGAGCCCGCCAACTGGATGCTTTACCGGCGGACCTATGACGGGCAGGGCTACAGCCCGCTCGACCAGATCAACACCTCGAATGTTAAGAACCTCACCCCGGTCTGGACCTTCGCGACCGGCGTCGTCGAAGGTCACGAAGCGCCGCCGATCGTCAACAACGGCGTGATGTTCGTTGCGACCCCGATGGGGCAGGTGATCGCGCTGAACGCCAAGACCGGTGACGAGTATTGGCGCTACAAGCGGCAGCTCCCCGACGATCTATTCCAGCTGCATCCGACCAGCCGCGGCGTCGGCCTCTGGGAGGACAAGCTCTATCTTGCCACCACCGACGACCATGTCGTCGCGCTCGACGCCAAGACCGGCAAGGTGGTGTGGGACACCAAGGTGCAGGACTACAAGAAGGGCCAGTACATGACCCTGATGCCGCTGATCGTCGACGGCAAGGTCATCGTGGGTGGCTCCGGCGGCGAGTTCGGCGTGCGCGGCTATGTCGCCGCCTATGATGCCAAGGACGGCAAGGAGCTGTGGCGGACCTATACCATTCCCGGCGAAGGCGAACCCGGCCACGACACCTGGCAGGGCGAGGATTGGAAGAACGGCGGCGGCTCGGCCTGGATGACCGGCAATTACGACAAGGACACCAAGACGATCTATTGGGGCGTCGGCAACGCCGCGCCGTGGCCCGGCGAGATGCATCCCGGCGACAATCTCTATACCTCCTCCGTGCTCGCGCTCGATCCGAACACCGGCAAGATCAAGACCTATCACCAGTATCACCAGAACGATTCCTGGGACTGGGACGAGGTCGAAGCGCCGATGTTGATCGACCTGCAACGCGACGGTCGCAACATCAAGAGCCTGGTCCATCCGGGACGCGATGCGATCTTCTGGATACTCGAGCGCACACCGACCAAAATCAACTACGTCGCCGGCTGGCCGTTCGTCTCCACCGACGTCTGGAAGGGCATCGACGCCGAGAGCGGCAGGCCGATCGTCGATCCCGCGCACAAGCCGATGGTCGGCAAGCGCGTGGAGTTCTGTCCGTCGCTGTGGGGCGGCAAGGATTGGCCGTCGGCGGCCTACAGCCAGAAGACCGGCCTCGTCTACGTGCCCGCCAACGAGAATTTCTGCGGCGGGTTCACCGGCGAGAAGGTTCCGCTCAAGCCCGGCGAGCTCTGGCTCGGCACCAAGCCGGAGGACATCGGCCTGAAGACGAAGCCGGGTGCCGATCATTTCGGCGAGCTCCAGGCTTGGGATCCTGCCACGGGCAAGAAGGTGTGGCAGCACAACTTCCCCAAGTCGCAGCTGTTCGGATCGGTGACGGCGACCGCAGGCGATCTCGTCTTCGTGGGCGGCACCAACGACCGCAACTTCCGCGCCTTCAACGCGGAGTCCGGCGAGCTGCTCTGGGAGCAGAAGACCAACTCCGGCATCATGGGCATGCCGGTGTCCTATGAGATCGACGGCACGCAATACATCGCGATCCAGTCGGGATGGGGCGTGGATGCGCAGCGCATCCAGGATGCACTCGTGACCAACGATATCGGCATCGAAGCCAACGTGCCGCAGGGCGGCGTGATCTGGGTGTTCGCGCTGAAGAAGTAAGCTCCGCTGGCGGATCGAAAGAAGCGGAGTGTCAGGGGGCAAATGCGGCGGACGGCAACGTCCGCCGCATTTTGCGTCGGCGTTGTCCCTTCTCCCCTTGCGGAGAAGGTGGCGCGAAGCGCCGGATGAGGGGTTCTATCCGCGCATCTCAATATGCGAGACCCGCGCAGGCATACCCCTCACCCAAGCGGGGTCGTGGCAACCGGCGTCGCTGCCCTCTCCCGCAAGGGGAGAGGGCGTATCGATGCGCTTCGGCGAAGAAGTAGAGCCGATAATCACGGCGTCAAAATGCCGATGCGCAGATCGCTACTTCCCCTCGCGCTCGACCTTGTCCTTTGCCTTCTGGTTCATCTCGCGAACCTTGGGATCGGGATTGTGCTGCCCGGTGGTCTGGCTGGTCGAGGGCGGCGTGGCATTGGTGTTAGGGAGAGAGTTCTGGTCCGGCGTGCTGGGGCGCGTCGCGGTGGTCGGCGGCGCGGTGTTGCTCTGGGCGTATGCGCCAGTGGCCGTCAAAAGAAAGGCGCTCGACAGCAACGGGACTGCGAGCGCCTTTGAGATATGGGTCATCGATCTGCTCCTGTCAGATCGATGCAAACGGCGCGAGGCCGCCTTGTGTTCCCGCCTTTACGCTTCCAATTGCTTGCCGAGCGGAAGGCTGCGGACGCGCTTTCCGGTCGCGGCGAAGATGGCGTTCATCAGCGCCGGCGCGAATGGCGGGACGCCGGGCTCGCCCACGCCGCTCGGCGGCGTGTCGGGTCCTGGCGGCACGATGTAGACGTTGGTCACCGCAGGGGATTCGTCGATCCTGAGGACCTGGAAGTCGTCGAAGTTCTTCTGCTGCACCTTGCCGTCCTTGAAGGTGATCTCGCCGTATTTGGCGAGACTGAGCCCCATGATCGCCGCGCCCTCGATCTGGGAGGCGATGCGCTCGGGGTTGACATAGGTGCCGCAGTCGATGGCGGTGTCCACCCGCGGCACCGTCAGCTTGCCCTTGTCGTCGACGGCCACCTCGACGATGGTCGCGATATAGCTGACGAAGCTGCGGTGCACGGCGATGCCGAGGCCATGGCCTTTCGGCACTTGACGGCCCCATTCGCCCTTCTCGGCGACCAGCTCGACCACCTTGCGCAGGCGCGCGGTGTCGATCGGATAGCTGTCCAAGGGCTCGCCGTAGTTCCACATGTCCTTCACAGCAGGCTTGACGATGCGCGGGCTGCCGATCAGCGCGAGCAGCGTCTCCTTCTGGTCGCGGCCGGTCGCATGGGCGATCTCGCCCACCATCGACTGGACCGCAAACGCGCGCGGGATGTTCGAGACCGAGCGGTACCAGCCGATGCGGGTGAACGCCGCGGCCTCGGGGTTCTCGCAGGAGATGTTGGCGATCTCGAAGGGCATGTCGACGAGGCCCATGCCGAGCTCGAAAGGCGCCTGGTGCTTTGCACCTGCCGCAAACGTCGAGCCGATGCTCGGGGCCACGCTGCGATGGCGCCAAGCGACCACTTTTCCGCTCTTGTCGAGCCCCGCCTCGATCCGTTCCACGGAGACCGTGTGCAGGAAATCGTGGCGAACGTCGTCCTCGCGCGTCCACTGCACCTTGACGGGCACGCCGAGCTCCTTCGACAGCAGCGCGGCCTCGAGCGCGAAGTCGCATTTCGACTTGCGGCCGAAGCCGCCGCCGAGCAGCGTGACGTTGACCGTGACGTTGCCCTCGGGAATGCCGAGCGTCTTCGCGACGTCCTCGCGCGTACCGCCCGGGCTCTGCACCGGCGCCCAGATCTCCGCCTTGTCACCCTTGACGTCGGCGACTGCCACCGGTGGCTCCATGCTGACATGGGCAAGATGCGGCAGATAATATTCGCCGACGACGACCTTGTCGGCGCCCTTCAGAGCAGCCTCGGCGTCGCCTTCCTGGCGCACCACAAGACCCGGCTTGCGCGAGGCCTCCTCGAGCTCCTTGCGGTAGGCGACGGAATCGTATTTGCCGTTGGCGCCGTCGTCCCAGGTCAGCTTCAGCGCGTCGCGGCCCTTGATCGCCGCGCCGGTGTTGCGCGCGATCACGGCAACGCCGCCGAGCGGCTGGAATTTCGACGGCCACGGCCAGCCGCGCACCTGCATCACCTTCTCGACACCGGGGACCTTCAACGCCGCGTCCGGATCGAACTTGACCAGCTTGCCGCCGGTCACCGGCGGGCGCGCGATCACGGCATACTTCATGCCAGGCAGCCGCACGTCGGCGCCGTAACGCGCCTTGCCGGTGGTGATGTCGTGGAGATCGACGATGCCGATCTGGCCCTTGCCGAGATAGCGGAAGTCCTTGGGGTCCTTCAGCTTGAGCCCTTCGATGCTCGGCACCGATTCCTTGGCGGCATCGGCTGCGAGCTCGCCGAAGCCAAGCTTGCGGCTCGTCGCGCTGTGGACGACCTCGTGATTGACGGCCTTGACCTCGGTTGCCGGCACACCCCAGCGTTTCGCGGCGGCTTGCTCCAGCATGGTGCGGGCGGAGGCACCGATCTGGCGCATCGGCATCAAATAGTGCCGCGTGCTGCGCGAGCCGTCGGTGTCCTGGTTGCCGAACTTGACCTCGTCGCCATGGGCCTGTTCCACCTTGACCCGCGCCCAGTCGGCTTCCATCTCCTCGGCCACGATCAGCGGCAGGCTGGTGCGCACGCCGGTGCCCATTTCGGCGCGGTGGGCGAGGATGGTGACGGTGCCGTCGGGTGCGACCGCGACGAATACGCGCGGATCGACCACGACGCCGTGCGGCATCTTGCCGGCGCCGGTCTCGTAGGCGAACGCCTGGCGCGACATCACGGGCGCCGCGAGCACGAAGCCGCCGGTGATGCCGAGCCCCTTCAGGATGCTGCGGCGCGAAACCTTCTCGACCTTGATGTTCTTCTCGAAGCCACGAAGCTTCTTCGGGTTGTCGATGAAATTCATGTCACACTCCCGTCGATGCGAGATGGACCGCATTCTCGATGCGCTGGTAGCAGCCGCACCGGCAGATGTTGCCGGACATCGCTTCGCGGATCTGGTCGTGCGACGGCTTTGGGTTCTCCATCAGCAGCGCAGCCGCCTGCATGATCTGGCCTGCCTGGCAGAAGCCGCATTGAGGAACGTTGACCTGCCGCCAGGCCTTCTGCACCGGGTGATCGCCGTTCGGATGCAGTCCCTCGATCGTCGTGACCTCGCGGCCGGCGACGTCGTTGATCGACGTGATGCAAGCGCGCACGGCTTCCTTGTCGACGATGACGGTGCAGGCGCCGCACAGGGCCTGGCCACAGCCGAACTTGGTGCCGGTCAGCCCGGCCTCATCGCGCAGGAACCAGAGTAGCGGGAGATCCGGGTCGCCGTCCCAGCTCTGTTCCTGGCCGTTGATCTTCACCTTGATCATGATCGTCCCTCGCTCTTCATAAGCTTGTTGATTTCAGATTTTCCAGATGCCGGTCGGTGCAATGTCCGCTGTGCGGCGTCGCATTCCAGCGGTCATCCCGCGCGGGCAGATCCCGGCAGGAATCAGGAATGCCAATGTCATGTCCGGATGTGTTCGATACCTCCCGTCTTGTTCTTGATTATTGAATTCGCGCGGCATCGTCACGTCGCGATCTTAGCAAGGATCGCTTCGGTCTAGCATTCACAGCCAAGTGTTCTCTAGTCAGCTGTTCTCGATGGGAAAAGATTGCAACGAAGGTTTGTCAAAAGCAGGGCGCCGCATCACGCCGCGCGCCTCTCGAGATGGGCACACTAAAAAAGCTTCGTCCGCCAGAAGACCTGTTCGGACGAAGCAGGATGCCTCAGTCGAGGGAGGGAGAAACGCAGGCGCAGCGGACTTCAAGCAGGAAGCCGGCAGCCCTGCGCAGTCATTCAGAGACCAGGACTGAGGGAGCTCGCGGCCCCCACACAAGCGCAATCGAGAAGCGGCGGCATCGCCGCGATTGTCCCGGGCCGGCTCCGTCCGCTCGCTGGGTGTGGTGGAACCAGCGAGCGGGCGGGGCGCGGCAAACGTCAGGCGGCCTTTTGCCTAGGCGGCCTTTGCTCAGGCGGCCTTGGCCTTCGCTACATGGGTTGCGATCGCGTCCATTAGCGCCGGCGACAGGCAGTCATAGGGCTCAAGTCCGAGCTCTTTGAACCGAGCCCGTATTGCGCCCATCTGCTCCGGCTTCACGCCCGATTCGATCACCGACGAGACGAAGGCGGCGAATTGCGGCGCCTGCGAACCCTGTTCCTGGAACAGTTCAGGGTGGATGAAGTCGAGGCCGTAGAACGGGTGACCCTTGTTCTCAATGCGGCCGTACATGTGCGTGCCGCAGGCCTTGCAGGCGTAGCGCTGGATCACCGCCGACGGATCGACGATCTGGAGCTTGTCGCCGTTCTCGAGCACGGTGACGTTCTGGCGGGGTACCACGGCGACGACGGAGAAATTCGCGCCCTGCGGTTTCCAGCACTTGGTGCAGCCACAGGCATGGTTATGCGCGACGTCGCCCTTGACGGCGACCTTGACCTGATGGTCGCTGCATTTGCAGGCGAGTGTGCCGCCGGCGAAGCTGCCGCTGCCCTGTTTGATGCCGTTATCGATCGAGGGATGGAGTGCAACAGTCATGGGTCGATCCTCCTTGGGGTGACGCTTTTCGAGCTAGAACACGACGACTGAACGGATCGATTTACCCTCATGCATCAAGTCGAAGCCTTTGTTGATGTCTTCGAGCTTGAGCGTGTGGGTAATCATCGGGTCGATCTGGATCTTTCCGTTCATGTACCAGTCGACGATCTTCGGCACGTCGGTGCGGCCCCGCGCGCCGCCGAAGGCGGTGCCGCGCCAGTTTCGCCCGGTGACGAGCTGGAACGGGCGGGTCGCGATCTCCTTGCCGGATTCGGCAACGCCGATGATGATCGAGGTCCCCCAGCCACGATGGCAGGCTTCCAGCGCCTGGCGCATCACTGTGGTGTTGCCGGTGCAGTCGAAGGTGTAGTCGGCGCCGCCGTCGGTCAGGGTCACGAGATGCGGGACGATGTCGCCGGTGATCTTCTTGGGATTGACGAAATCGGTCATGCCGAACCGGCGTCCCCATTCCTCCTTGGAGTCGTTGATGTCGACGCCGATGATCTTGTCCGCGCCAGCCATCTTGGCGCCCTGGATCACGTTCAGGCCGATGCCGCCGAGGCCGAACACGACCACGTTGGAGCCCGGCTCGACCTTGGCGGTGTTGACGACGGCACCGACGCCGGTGGTGACGCCGCAGCCGATGTAGCAGCTCTTGTCGAACGGCGCGTCCTCGCGGATCTTGGCGACCGCGATCTCCGGCAGCACAGTGAAGTTCGAGAAGGTCGAGCAGCCCATGTAGTGGTAGATCGGCTTGCCCTTGTAGGAGAAGCGGCTGGTACCGTCGGGCATCACGCCCTTGCCCTGCGTCGCGCGGATCGCGGTGCAGAGATTGGTCTTCTGGCTAAGGCAGCTTTTGCATTGCCGGCATTCCGGCGTGTAGAGCGGGATGACATGGTCGCCCGGCTTCACCGAGGTCACGCCAGGACCGATCTCGCGGATGATGCCCGCGCCCTCATGCCCCAGGATCGACGGGAAAATTCCCTCGCTGTCGAAGCCATCGAGCGTGTAGGCGTCGGTATGGCAGATGCCCGTCGCCTTGATCTCGACCAGGACTTCGCCGACCTTTGGTCCTTCCAGATCGACTTCGACGATCTCGAGCGGCTTCTTGGCTTCGAAAGCGACGGCGGCACGTGTCTTCATCTTAAACTCCTCAAATTCCAGCAGGGCGCCAGGAATCAGGTCCTGGTCGGGCTCCGCACGTTCACTTCTTGCCCATGCACGAATCTTCGTTCTTGGTATAGGCGTCGTTCTTGTCCTCGTGCTTGCCGGGTCTTGTGCGGCCCCAGGCCTCGTTGGAGCGGGCGCGCAGATAGACGTAGAGATCGTCCATGTAGCAGGCGACGTTCGGGTTATCGCCGAAGGCCGGCATCACGTTCTCTGCGGCAGTCGAGATGTTCTTGCGGCCGGAGGCGACGACGCCGAGAAAGTCGGCATAGCTCATCGTCTTCAGCGAATCCTTGAGCGCCGGGGCGTAGGTCGAGCCCATGCCATCCGGGCCGTGACACACATGGCAGTCCGAGTGATAGCGGCGGTATCCGGAATAGGTGTACCAGTCGACGGATCCGTCAGTGATCTTGTAGGTCGGGTTGCCTTCCTTGTCGGACCATTCGCCGGTTTCGTTCTGCTTGACGGCGGTCGGGTCACCTGAGCCGTCCGCGACGGCAATTTCCCCGGACGCGACCAAGAACATCGCAGCAATGGCAGAGCAGATTTTACGCAAGAGATTTTCCTCGGAAGGCCTTCGGTGAGACGAGCCGGCGCGTGGAGTTGATCCACGCGCCGGAGCGATGCTGAGAGGTCTAGTTGGGCAGCGAGAACACGGTCAGCGTACCGCCGAGTGCCGTGTAGTTGCTGAGCGCCGCGTAGCCACCGACTGCGCCGAGACCGGCGGTCGGATCGGTCAGGCCTGCGGCCAGACCGATGCCGGCCCAGCCACCCACGCCGGAGAGCACTGCGATATACTGCTTGCCGCCGTTCTCATAGGTGGTGACGTTGCCGATGATGCCGGAGGGAGTCTTGAACTTGTAGAGCTCCTTGCCGGTCTTGGCGTCGACTGCCTTCAGGTAGCCTTCGAGCGTTCCGTAGAACACCACGTTGCCTGCGGTTGCGAGCGCACCCGACCAGACCGAGAACTGCTCCTTGTTCGACCAGACGATCTTGCCGGTCTTGCCGTCCCAAGCGATGAAATTGCCCATGTGGGTTTCACCCTGCGGCGGATACATCGAGAGCGTCGCACCCACATAGGGCTGGCCCGCGGTGTAGCTCACCTTGAACGGTTCGTAGTCCATGCAGACGTGGTTGGTCGGAACGTAGAACAGCTGCGTGTCCGGCGAGTAGGCTGCCGGCTGCTCGTCCTTGGTGCCGAGCGCGGCCGGGCAGATGCCCTTCACGTTGTGGTCCTCGCCCGCCTTGTCGGTCGAAGCTGCGTCGAGCACCTTCGGGCGGCCGTAGGTCGGCGAGTTCTTGTCCATGTCGACGCCGGAGGTCCAGTTCACCTTCGGATCGTACTTTTCAGCGACCAGGAGCTCGCCGGTGACGCGATCGAGCGTGTAGCCGAGGCCGTTACGATCGAAGTGCGTCAGCAGCTTGCGCGGCTGGCCGTTGATGGCCTGGTCCGAGAGGATCATCTCGTTGACGCCGTCATAGTCCCACTCGTCGTGGGGCGTCATCTGATAGACCCACTTGGCAACGCCAGTATCCGGGTTGCGAGCCCAAATCGTCATCGACCATTTGTTGTCGCCGGGACGCTGTTTGGGGTTCCAGGTCGAGGGATTGCCCGATCCGTAGTAGACGAGATTCAGCTCGGGATCGTAGGAGATCCAGCCCCAGGTGGCGCCGCCACCGATCTTCCACTGATCGCCTTGCCAGGTCTTGAGACTGGAGTCCTTGCCGACCGGCTTGCCGAGCGCGGTGGTCTTCTCGGCGTCGACTAGAATCTGGTTATCCGGCCCTTCCGAGTAGCCACGCCACGCCAGCTTGCCGGTTTTGATGTCGTAGGCGGTCATATGCGCCTGAACACCGAACTCGCCGCCAGAGATACCGATCAGCACCTTGTCCTTGACGACCATGGGAGCCGAAGTGCCGGTCTCGCCCTTGCTGGCGTCGCCGTTCTTCGCGGTCCATGCCACCTGACCGCTCTTGGCATCGAGCGCGACGAGCGTGGTGTCGGCCTGATGCAGGAAGATCTTGCCGTCGCCATAGGCCAAACCGCGGTTGACCGTATCGCAGCACATCACCGGGATGACATTCGGATCCTGCTTCGGCTCGTACTTCCAGACGATCTTGTTCTCGTTGGAAAGGTCAATAGCATAGACCTTGTTCGGGAACGGCGTGTGGACGTACATCATGTTGCCGATGATCAGCGGGCCGCCTTCGTGGCCGCGCAGCACGCCAGTCGAGAAGGTCCAGGCCACCTGGAGCTTGCCTACGTTTTGTGCGTTGATCTGGTTCAGCTTGGAATAGCGGGTGTTGGCATAGTCGCCCGTCGGCATCACCCAGTCTTTCGGGTTCTGCGACATCTTGAGCACTTCGTCGTTGGCCGACGCGCTGCCGACGGCGAGAGCCGCCGCGGAGCCGAGATAGGCCGCGAGTAGTACCTTGCGCATAGTCATTCCTCCATTGGTCTCGTTTATTTTTTCCGAAGCATTGCTAATCGCCGGGCTTTTCGTCCGGCGTCTGCTCGTGCAGGGCGGTCACGATTGGGACCAGAAACGATGCTGTGGTGTTTCCTCCTCCTGATGAGAGCCACGGGTCCACGTGCGGAGCGGCCCGTTCTTGTTGTTCCTGATACAATCCCTAACGACTTCGTTATCGGGAAACTTGCCCAAGAGAGAAGCTGGTTTGCTTGACAGCGCACGGGTCGGAAGTTTTTGATTTTGCAGTAGCGAATTCAGCGGCTTCCTCAACGCTTTGGGAGCGCCTTCAACGCTCAGGTTCCCCTTGACGGCGCTGCAACTAAGGCGGAGGATTAACTTTCAAGGGTGGCAATGGAACGATGGCGCTCGTTCTAGAAGATCGCTCAAAATCGAGGTAAACGTCACGCAATCACGGTTCAGGGCTCCGGCAGCGCGGCTCGCGATTCGCGTCAAATCTCCGGATCAAACCAGTGGCTGGATTAATGTCCGACACGATTCACACGCTCTCGACGACGGGAATGACGCCGAAACGTCAGATCCAAAGCTGGATCGACGGGCTGACCAGCCTGTGTGGGCATTTCGACGTCGATCCGCTCGAAGCGTCCTCGCTCGAGGGCCGCATCGACTACACCAGCGTCTCGCGCCTGAAGCTCTGCCAGATCGAGGTCAGCCAGCATCGCATCGCGCACACGCTGGCGCGCGCCAAGGCCAATGAACACCCGTATATCAAGATCCACTTCCAGACTTACGGTGTGTCTTATTTCGAGCAGGAAGGCCGCCACATCGAGCTGAACCCGGGCGACATCATTGCCTATGACGTCTCCTGTCCGCATTCGATCATCAGCCCCGCTTTCACGCGCCACGACGTGGTGATCGTGCCGAAGGCGCTGCTGCGCGACCGCGGATTCCCGTCGCAGCGAATGCCCGCCTGCAAATTGACCTCACGCACGGGGACGGGGCGCATCGCCCATGATTTCGTGCATGCGACCTTCGACGAGGCGGCCAAGCTGTCGGCGAACAGTGCGGTCGGCGTGGCCGATTCGCTGATCGACCTCTTGCTGCTGCCGCTGCGCGAGGCCGACACGATGCTCGATCGCGTCGGGCCCGAAGCGACCTATGTGCGCGCGCAGTTCTTCATCCGCGAGCATTTGCGCGATCCGGATCTGTGCATCGACCAGATTTCCGGCGAGCTCGGCTGCTCCAAGCGCTATCTGCACATGCTGTTCTCGGAGCGCGGCACCACGGTGAGCGACTACATCTGGCAGGCGCGTCTTCAGAATTGCCGCCAGGAGCTCGAGGCCCACGCCGGCAAGACCATAACCGACGTCGCGTTCTCCTGGGGCTTCTCCAGCTCATCGCATTTCAGCCGGGTGTTCCGGAAATATTTCGGCGTGGTGCCGTCCTCGATCCACAAGGCGCAACAGGGCGCGGTTGCGGCGGACGAGCACTAGGCAAACGCCAGGTTCGGCGTCGACGACGACGGTTGACCCTCACGCGCCCGCGATGTCTCTCACGCCGATATGGCGATGTAGGGAATGCTTGTCAGGAGAGCGGCGAGCAGCACCGCATTGCCCAGCATTCCGCTCCAATGGAGCCGGCGCAGCCGGCGCGGGGCCTCGGCATCGCCGGCGTCCCTGGCGCTGAGCTGTTCGTCCATCCGTTGCATGAACCCGCGGCGTCCGTAGATCGCCAAGGCTGCAAGGAGGCCGACGCCCATTGCGGCGACCAGACGACCGTCGAGCAGGAAAGCGACCGCTCCGATGATTCCGGCAACGCGCATCACCAGAAAATGGGCATTGAACATTCCGCGCAAAAGCTGGGCGACGGGCTGGATATCTAGCCTCACCAGCAGGAAGGCCGGAGACGCCAGCGTGAAATAGCCCATCGGAAAGAGCAGGATGATCATGACGGCTACGGCGACGCCATCCGGTGTCATGGGATCGGCCTTTCTCGTCCGCGCCGGCGAGACCTTCCCGCCAGCGTCGCACAATCATAGCGGGAAAATACGTTTCCGGCACCAGGCTTTGATCGGATGCCGCGCCGCGAAGGGCGTCTTGCCTCGCGGTTCAGGCGGGCTCAAGGCCGAGCGACCGCGCGCTCTCGATCCAGATCGGCAGCTCGCGCCGATACAGCGCGTTGGTTTCGTTGAAGCCGATCGCGGGTTCGAGCACGAACGTGTTGAGCACCTCCTTCACCTTCGGATCGCCGTTGGCAGCCACGCAAAGCTCTGCCAGGCGGTCGACAACCGGCTGCGGTGTCGCTTTCGGCACGGCCCAACCGGAGAAGCCGCTGACGGTGAAGAATTTCGACGTCGCGCCCTGCTCGGGGAGGGTCTTGATATCAGGGATCGCGTCGACCTTCTTCGAATGCACCGCGAACACGGTGCCACGGTCGCTCTGCAAAACCGATTGCGCTGCCGTGTAGCTGCCCATGGCCACATCGAGCGTACCTTCCAGCATGCCCGTCCACATCGGGGCTTCGCCGCGATAGTGGATCGGCTCGATGGCAAGGCCATACTGCTTGTTGAGTTCGTGGACCGTCATATGCGGGGCCGAGCCCGCGCTATAGGTGCCGAAGTTGACCTTGCCGCTCTTGCGCGCAAAGGCGACGAAATCCTCCAGCGTCTTGACGCCGGTTTTCGGGTTCGCCACCAGCAGGAGGCCGGCGCCCGGAATGACGCTGACGAGCGTCAAATCCTTGTCCATGTCGTAGCCCGGAGTCTTCATCACAACCCGGTTCATGATGTAGGTGGTCGAGATCGAACACAGGATGGTGTGGCCGTCGGGCTCCGCGCGGGCGACCTCCGCCGTCCCGATCGCGCCCGCGGCACCGGGCTTGTTCTCGACGACGACGGTCTTTCCGACCTGCTTGGAAATGAATTCACCATAGGCGCGCGCGAGCAGATCGGTCTGTCCGCCGGCGGGATAGCTGCAAATCATGCGGATCTGCCGCGATGGCCACGCAGCTTGCGCCGAGGCGCCGCGCGAGACGAAAGGCATCGCGAGTGTGCTGGTGCCGGCGGCGATGAAGTGGCGGCGATCGAGTTTTGCGGACATGATTCTCTCCCGGATTGTCACCGACGGTACTGCATCGGGTCGTCTCTGCCATGGGCGGCAGGCGAGACAGATTGGCGCATTCGAAGGGTCGCGCTGTGCCTATTCGCGCGTCATCCGGACAATCGCACTTTTCGCATGACACGTAGCCAGACGATTTCGGTCAGCGCTACCGCAAGCAAGCCGAAGCTGCCGCCGATCAGCACGTTGACGATGCGCTCCTCCGCGATGCCGCTGGCGCTGCCGGCGAAGGAAGCGGCCAGCGCGATGAAGAAGCAGCGCAGGCCGAAGCCGACGATGTAGCGGGAGAACGAGATCAGCGTGAGGGTGGCCGCGAGAACCGCGAGCGCATAGCCGACCCGGCTTTGCGGCAGAACCATGCCGGCAAGGAAACCGAGCGGCACGCCGGCGACGGCGCCGATCGCCCGCTGCTTCAGCTTGCCGGTCGAAGCGGCGAGATCGCCGACCACGACGCTTGCGGCCGACCACATCACCCATTGGCCCTGCGCGAGATCGAGGATCTCGACCAGCGCCGCCGCAGTGAACACCGCAAGGGCGGTTGCCCCCGCGGGCGCAAACCACTCGGCCGCGGGTGGTCCGAACGAACTCGCGGCATCGCCGCACCGTCGCCGGTCGTAAATCCGGATGGCGCAGACCAGAGCCAGCGCGATCGGAGAGGACACGATGATCATGCCGGCATGGCGCAGGGCTTCCGAGGCGCTCACGCCCTCCCGCACCTCGCAGGCAAGATACACGGCGGGGATGAACACCCAATTCCCGAGCGTGCGGAAATGTTCGCCATAGCGCGTTACCGCGACCGCAAGGAATCCGGCAAGCGCCGTCAGCACTGCGAATAGCGGCTTGATCGGGCTCGCGAGGAACAGCGCGGCAAAGGTGAGGAGGATGGCGAGATAATGCCACGCGACGACTTTCGGCGGCAGGTGCAGCCTGAGTGCGGGAATGAGCAACGAGACCGCGATCAATCCGAGATTCAGCAGCGCCGTCTCGCGCGCGATGAAATAGGCGGCGACCATCGGGCCGACGACGATCAGCGCCCGCACCAGCTCGCCGGTCTTGATTTCCCGGGCGAGGAGGTCGCGCAGGCTTGCGGCGGAAGGATTCACGATGCCACCAAAGGACCGTATGAAAACGGCGGCATCATAGGGTGCAGAATGTCGCCGAGCCAGCCATGGTTGTAGCGGGCCCATCGCCGACCACTTTATCCGTCATTCCGGGAGCCGGACGCTCCGGTCACCGCTGAATGATCTTCATCCAGACGTCGCCGAGGATCGCAGGCTCACGCGGCGGCAGATAGGTCAGCCCCGCCTGCCTGCCGAATTCGGCGATCTTGCCCTCGGCGGTAAGCCCGCTCAGCGCCTTGTTGACGGCGTCGATCAGCGCGGGATCGCTGACCAGCCCGACATAGCCGCGATTGGCGCCGATCGGATAGTAGTAGCCGGACGCGGTGATCGCCGTATCGGGGTGCGTAGCGCGATGGGCGTCGAGGCGGCCGAGGTCGATCAGCGTCGCGTCATAGTCGCCGCGGGCAAGTGCACCGAGGAGATCATCGCGCCCGGGGACGAGATGCGTGATGTCGTCGATCAGGCGCCCCTTGTCGAAGGTCATGAGGATCGCATCGCCGAGCGAGCCGCTCTCGATCACGAGGCGCAGGCCGGCGAGGTCGCCAATGTCGTCGATCTTGCGACCCCGCGCCTTCGGTCCGAGCACGACCGTCATCGGCGAGTAGACATAGGGCTGGCTTGGCGCGAGCACGCCGAGCGCGACGCGGCGGCGCCTGTCGTCGCGCGTGGCGCCTGCAAAATCCGGCAGGCGCGCCGTTTTCATGCCGGGCTTGACGAGGGAGTCCGTCGTCAGCGCGTAGCTGCCGACGAGCGAGCAGCGCCCGTCGGACAGCAGCGCATTGGCCTCGAGCTGCGGGCTCGAATCCTCGTCCAGCTTGCTCTCGAACCACTGGATCGTCAGCGGCCGTCCGAGCCGGTCGGCGATCGCTTGCGCCAGCAGCACGTCGAAACCCGAGTCCGGCTTGCCCTTGTGGTGCACCGACAGCGGTGGCCGGTCCTCGTCGAGACAAATCTTCAGCGGGTCGTCAGTCGCGCGCGCGGTCGTAGTCGCCGCCGCGAGGATCGCGGCAATGCCCCACACGGCCAGCCAGCGCCTCATGGTTTTCTCCGGCTCGAGATGAAGGCCCAGAGATTCCCGATCTCCTCGTCGCTGAGAATGTCGGCCCAGGGTGGCATCCTGTTGTTCTTGCCGTTCTTCACGGTGGTGACGAAGCGCGTCTTGTCGTCGGGGAAGGCGCGCAGGTCCGGCGTGATGGTGCCGGGGTTCATCATGTTGGGGCCGTGGCAGTGCGAGCATTTCTCCGCATAGGTCGACTTGCCGTGGTCGATCTG
The DNA here is from genome assembly GCF_055807355.1 of Bradyrhizobium sp. Ken01. Classification (NCBI taxonomy): domain Bacteria; kingdom Pseudomonadati; phylum Pseudomonadota; class Alphaproteobacteria; order Hyphomicrobiales; family Nitrobacteraceae; genus Bradyrhizobium; species Bradyrhizobium sp. Ken01. The sequence goes on along the minus strand of NZ_JBVVPC010000028.1, from coordinate 74,918 downwards.
CGCCTGCACGGGATTGCCGGTTGAATCATCGGCGGCACGAACGGTCGCCGCAAGCGCGACCGTCAGCACCGCGACGGTGGCGAGGATCGCCACCGTCTTGTGAGATAGCTTTCTCAGCATCGTGCCGTGGTTATTGCTTGACCGCAAAAACCCAAAGCGAGCCGCCGGGCGGGACTTTGGCCAGCCGTTCGTCGCCGGAGAACAGCGAGTAGACGCCGCCATAGCCGCTCGTCACCGCGACATACTGCACGCCGTCCTGCTGCCAGGTCACCGGTTGTCCCTCGATGCCCGAGCCGGTCTGGAATTGCCAGAGCTTCTTGCCGGTGTCGGCATCGAAGGCCTCGAACTCGCCGGTCAGCGCCCCCGAGAACACGACGCCGCCCGCGGTCGACAGCACGCCGGAGAAGCGCGGGATGTCGCTTGGTGCTTCCCACTTCGCCTTGCCGGTCATGGGATCGATCGCCTTCAGATGACCGCGCGGGCCGTCGCCCCATTCCCAGAGATCGGTGAGGTCCATGCCGAGATACCATTCACCCTGCTTGAAGGTGGCGGGTTCAGTCTTGTACCTGCCGCCGAAGGCGAGCGTGTTGGCGTAGGCGAGGCCGGTCTGCGGATTGAACGACATCGGCTCCCAGTTCTTGCCGCCGAGGATCGACGGATAGACTGTCACCTTCTTGCCCTCACGGGCGTCCTTCGAGACGTCGGTCTCGATGGGCCGTCCGGTCTTCATGTCGATTCCGGTCGCCCAGTTGACCTTCACGTAGGGATTGGCCGCGAGCAGCTTTCCGTTGGTGCGGTCGAGCACGTAGAAAAAGCCGTTGCGGTTGGCGTCCATCAACACCTTGGTCGGCTTGCCCTCGACGTTCATGTCGGCGAGGACCATCTCGGCCACGCTGTCATAGTCGAACGGATTGTTCGGCGAGAACTGGTAGTGCCACTTGATCTTGCCGCTCTTGGGATCCATCGCCAGCACGGAGCAGGTGTAGAGGTTGTCGCCCGGGCGCACCGCCGAGTTGAACGGTCCGGGATTGCCGATACCCCAATAGACCGTGTTCAGCTCGGGATCGTAGGAGCCCGTAATCCAGGTCGAGCCACCGCCGAGCTTCCAGGTGTCGCCCTTCCAGGTGTCGCCGCCGGGCTCATCGGGGGAGGGGATCGAATGGGTGCGCCACAGGTGCTTGCCCGTCGCGGGGTCCCAGCCGTCGATGAAGCCGCGGGTGCCGAACTCGGCGCCGGAGATGCCGGTGATCACCACGCCGTCGGCGACCAGCGGCGCCACCGTCATCGAATAGCCTTCCTTGATGTCGGCTGCCTTCTGCCGCCACAGCTCCTTGCCGTCCTTGGCGTCGAGCGCGACCACGTTGGCGTCGAGCGTGGTGCGGAACACCTTGCCCTCATAGAGCGCCGCGCCGCGATTGATGATGCCGCAGCAGACGATGCGCGGCGTTTCGGCGGGATATTCGACCTTGGATTTCCAGATCTGCTTGCCGGTCTTGGCGTCGACCGCCATGGTCGCGTTGTGCGACGTCACGTAGATCACGCCCTGGTAGACCAGCGGTTGGGATTCCTCGCTGCGATCGTCGTTGAAAGAGTAGTTCCAGACCGGGACAAGGTTCTTGACGCTGTCCTTGTTGATCTGGTTCAGCGTCGAGAAACGCTGAAGATTGTAGCCCATCCCGTAGTTGAGAACGTTCGATGTATCGGTCGCACCCTTGACCAGCTGCTCGCTGGTTTGTGCACTTGCACAAGTCGACGTAAGCATGACGAGGCTCGCGGCCATCGCAAAGCGTTTCATCCGTTCCTCCCAGTATGCGCGCCTATTGACGCTGCGACAGCAACACTCCGCCCGAATGCAAAACGCGTCAATACGAAAGTCGTAATTGCGACGCCGATATAGTGGGCGCCGGATGCCGTCATCTGACGGTGACCTGGCAAGCCACGCTCACTTGTGCGCAGGCGCTGAAGAAATTCCGCGGCATGGAGCAGGGCGCGTGCGCGACGGCAGCGGTCGGGCCGACGGGTTCCGCAAGTTGTGCGGTGCGCAGGCTGCAATTCGGGGCTTGAACGGAGGCTCGCTTGTGGACTTATGTCGTTTCGATCCGGCTCGAATCGGAGCCCTTGGTCAAGGAGGTTTTCATGATATCGCGTCGCTCTGCTGCACTTGCGCTCACGATTGCGCTGATGTCCGGTCCGGCATGTTCGGCCTCCGGCAACGCAGTCAAGACGTTCGATACCGATAATGACGGCACGCTTGATCTTGCCGAGGTGAAGAAGGCGGCGGCTGCGTTGTTCGCCAAGCTCGATCCCGATCACGACGGCACGCTCGACGCCCGCGAATTGCGCGGACGGTTAACGGCGAAAGAACTCGCCGCCGCCGATCCCGATCGCGACGGGACTCTCACGCTGGACGAATATCTCTCGGTGGTGGAGCAGCGCTTCAACGCGGCGAATCCCGACAAGGATGGAACGCTGGATGCGAAGGAGCTGAACTCGCGCGCCGGCCGCGCGCTGCTGCGCTTGTTGCGGTGAGAACCGGGCCGCTTGACTGGGAGCGAAGGCGAGTTGCCCCAGAGAGAAATTTGCAAGCGCGATGCGACAGTTCGCTGTGTCAACGGCGCGATTCCAGACTTGCGCTGTGTCTGACGCAGCCCTAGGTTTTGGCCGGCGCGATGTCGCGCTCAATCCCTTGGGAGTCCCCGAATGGCCTGGAAAGCTCCGAAGATCGTGGAAGTGCCGGTCGGCATGGAAATCAACATGTACGCCTGCGCTTTGCGCAAATAAGACTGCAAGTAAGACTGACGATCTGCCGCGGCTTCGATGGCAACCACCGTCGAAGCCGTGGTAGTGTCGGGGATGCGCGCGAGAGCCCTTACATTCTGGACCATAGCCGCCTGCACTGTCGCGCTCGCGCCGGCATGCGTCAGCGCCGAAGAGGGCTTTGATACCGAGCACATCTTCGGCTTCATGATCGGCACCGATGTCGGCAATCCCGGCGAGCGCGAATTCCAGACTCAGACGACAGGACGATTCGGCAAAGGTGGCGGGACCTATCGCGCGCTGTCGCAGGAGGTCGAGATCGAGATCGTGCCGCTGCCGAACTTCCGCATCGAGGTCGGCGGCACGGCCACGCTGCACGACATCACCGGCGTCCCCGATATCGGCGACCGCCGCCAGTTCAATTTTCAGGGCGCTTCGCTCGACCTGCGTTATCGCCTGCTCGATCGCGAGCGCGCGCCATTCGGATTGACTGTCGCCGCCGAACTCCATGGCGACCGCATCGACGAGACTTCTGGCGCAAAAGGGCGGATGTACGGTACCGATTTCACGCTCGCCTTCGATCGCGAGCTGATCCCGAACTTCGCCATCGGGGCGCTCAACCTGATCTATCAACCCGAATGGGCGCGTTTCGAGATGGCGGGACTGTCCGAAAAGAGTTCGACCATTGGCGCGGCCTTCGCCGGCCTGGTGCGCGTGCGGCCCGACGTGCTGCTCGGCGGCGAGGTCCGCTACTTCCGGCAATACGAGGGCATCGGCCTGGGCGAGTTCGCGGGCCAGGCGCTCTTCGTCGGTCCGACCGCTTATTTCCAGCTTTCCGAGCGCTCGCGCCTGACCATGAGCTGGAGCATGCAGGCCTGGGGCCGTCCGGCCGGATCGGGCGGCAATCTCGACCTCGTCAATTTCGAGCGCCACCAGGCGAGGCTGGTCTTTGGAGTTAATTTCTAGCGCTCGCGCCTCGGTTGCGGAGAGAGTTGACCGGCAATTCCCGCTTATTTCACGCGACCGGATTGAAACTTCCCGCTCCTCGGAACGTAATCTTTTGTGCTATTCTTCATCGCCTCTGCGAGGATCCCGGCATGAACCCGATCGACCTGGTGGTGACTGTGTGTGCGGTGCTCTCGCCTGCGACGTGCGAGGAGCAGCATCTGGTGTTCAACTATGCGGGGTCGCCGACGCAATGCGCGATGGCCGCGCCGCCCTATATCGCGCAATGGGTCGGCGACCATCCGAAGTGGCAGGCGGTGCGATGGCGCTGCGAATATCCGCACCCCAACGACAAGGCGTGAAGCCGCCGGCGTTACTTAGTGCAGTCCTTCAGATCCTTGTCGGCGATCGAGAACACCGCATCCGCCTTGATCTCGATGTCGCGCACGATGCACTGCCGTGCATTGGGATAGCTGACCCTGGCGTCGTAGCGGCCGGGCTCGACGCCGGTGATGCGCAGCCGCTCGTCGTGATCGACCTCCTTGTCCTTGTCGTTCAAGCACTGGTTCGGCCCCCACTCGGTCTTCCCGGCCGGCGAGAGCTGGAAGCCGGAGATCGTCTCCGTCGTCAGATTCCAGAGCCGGATACCCTTGCCTTTGGCCTGCGCGAGCGCCGCGCCCGGCATCGCAACCAACAGGATGCCGATCGCAATCAGCGTACGCCGCATGGTGATCCTCCCGCGAAGATGTCGTTGGTCCAATTGACCATGAGTTCTCATTTCGATTCAAGCTGCAACGCGGCGAGCTCGGCCCTGATCTTGCCGAGTTCGGCCTCGCTGCGCTCCGCGCGCGGGATGGCAATCGGCACCTCCCGCACGATGCGCGCCGGTCGCGGCGACAGCAAGAACAGGCGGTCGCCGAGCCGGATCGCGTCGTCTAGGCTGTGGGTGACAAGCAACGTCATCACCGGACGGCGCGCCACCAGCGTCGCGATCTCGTCGCGCAAACGGCCGGCGAGAGCATCGTCGAGCGAGGCGAGGGGCTCATCGAGCACGAGCAGGTCAGGCTCGACGGCAAAGGCGCGGGCGAGCGCGACGCGCCGGGCGAGGCCCAGTGACAATTCGCCCGGAAAATGGCTGCGATGCGCATCCAGCTCCAGGATCCTGAACAGCTCGGCGAGCTTGGCGTCGGTGACATCGGGTGCCGCAAGCCGCACATTCTGCTCGACCGAGCGCCATGGCAGCAGTCTCGGCTCCTGGAAAACCATGCCGATCCGCGCTTCCGGTGGGCGCGAGACGCGCCCCTCGAAATCGCAGTCGAGCCCGAGGATGATGCGCAGCATCGTGCTCTTGCCGCAGCCGGAGGGACCGATCAGCACGCCGACCTCGCCGGATTGAAGCGCGAAGCTGATCGGCGCGAGCACCTCCTGCGTTCCGCCCGCGGCACTCCTGAAGCTCTTGCCTGTGATATCGACCTCAAGCCGCACGGGGTCGCCACCGTGTTGCGCGGGCTTCGAACGGTTGCACCAGCGCGGTTTCGATCACGAGCACAACGGCGGCGAATGTCAGGGAATAGGCGAGCAGCCGTGGCGTATCGAACAGCTGGAAGGCGACGCCGATCTCGAAGCCGACGCCGTTGGGTCGCCCCAGGAGTTCGGCGACCAGCACGATCTTCCACACCAGCGACAATCCGGAGCGGGCTGAGGCCGCGATATAGGGCGCCAGTTGCGGCAGCACGACGTGGCGGAAGGTGCGCCAGGGCGGCATCGCGAACACGCTCGCCATGTCGTCCAGCGAGCGGTCGAGCGCGCGCGCGCCCTCGCGCAGGGTGACGATGGCGGTCGGCAGCTTGTTGATGGCGATCGCCGCGATCGCTGCGGCCTCGGTGAGCCCGGCCCAGATATAGGCCAGCACGATCACGACCAGCGCGGGCAGGTTCAAGAGCAGGATCAGCCAGGGATCGCCGAGGCGGTCGGCGAGCTTCACCCGTCCCATCAGATAGCCGATGGCGCTCCCGAGTGACATCGCCAGCACGAAGGCGAGGCTTACGCGGGCGAGCGTGGCGCCGAGATGCAGGAACAGCGCGCCGCTCGATGCTTCCGCGATGACGACGTCGAGCACGGCGGGCGGAGAGGGCAGCTTTGCGGCGCCGACGAACAGGGCGGCAATCCACCAGATCGCAAGCAACAGGGCAAACGACAGAAGACGCAGCACCTCAGTCTCCGGCAACTGCGTGATAGAACGTGCCGGGATCGAGCTCGGCGGCCGGGCCCACGAGGTCGCGTCCGCCGGTCTCGGCCAGTACGCGGTAGAGCACGCGCGCGTCCTTTTCTTCGTCGTCGATGCTCCGGCGCGGAATGCCGTCGCGATAGCGCTCGTGATAGGTCTTCAGCATGGTGGCATCGCTCGTGCCGGTGAGCGGCGCGATCTTGTCCCAGGCGGCATCCGAGGTCACCAGCAGCTGCTTGGCCTTGCGGGTCATCGCGATGAAGCGCGCCACCGCCTCGCGATGATTTGCTGCCCAGCTTTCGTCGAAGACATAGCCGACTGCAGAGACCGCGCCCTTGGCGCCGAGTTTCGGCAATATGTCCTCGATGCCGGCAAGGCGGCGGAAACCCTTGGCCTCCAGCTGCGCGCAGAAATTCCAGAAATTGAGGCTCGCATCCATCTCGCCGTCCAGCGCCTTGGCGGCGATCAGAGGCGGAGCACCATAGACGATCGTCGCCTCGGACTTCAGGTCGATGCCGTCCTGCTTCATGCGCGCCTGGAGCAGCAGCCAGCTCTTGTCGATGGGACCACCGCCGACGGCGAGCTTGCGGCCCTTCAAATCCGCGAGCGACTTGATCGGCGAGGAGGCCGGCACCATCACCGCGCCGAGCGCGCTGGAATAGGGATAGAAGGTGAGCTTTGCGCCGAGCGTGCGCTCGCGCGACACCCACAGCCAATCGGACAGGATGATGTCGGCATTGCCGGCGCGCAGGGCGATCTTGCCGGCCTCGGGGCTCGCAAGCTCGGTGACGTCGAGCGACAGGTCGGCCTCCTTGTCGAGGCCGCCGGCGCGGATCGCGGCCAGCTCCCAGGAGAATGTTCCGGTCTTCTGCACCGCAAGGCGGATCGTATCCGCGGCGCGGCCGGGCCCGGCTAGTGTCAGCGCCAGCGTCACCGCGAGCGCCAATGATCGACCAAATACTCTCATCACCTTGTGAGCCGTTTCCTCTGATAGGGTGCTTTTCAGGACAATACGCATAGCATAGCTTCCGTCGCAACCAGCGGGAGGACGCTCATGAATCTGGCCGGACAGCTACGACCGATTGTCGCCGCATTGGCGGTGTGGGCTGCGACCGCGCTCGCTGCGCAGGCTGAAGAGGCCAATGATTATCCGACGTCGGCGCGTGCCGAGTATGTCTATGGCTGCATGAAGGCCAATGGCGAGAGCCGGCAGGCGATCGAGCAATGTTCCTGCTCGATCGACGTGGTGGCCTCGATCGTGCCCTATGAGCGCTACGTCACCGCGGAGACGGCGCTCAGCATGTCCCAGGTCCGCGGTAATCTCGGCGTCCAGTTCCGCACGTCAGAGCAGGCGAATTCCGCGGTGAATGACCTCAGGCGCGCGCAGGCGGAAGCCGAGGTGAGGTGTTTTTGACCGCTGCCGCGCTGCTTCGCTTCCCTCGTCAAGGTCGCCGGCGTAGCTTCGATGGTATGATCCGACGGGCTTGCTTGGTAGGATATCTCGATGGACCGGCGCGGCGTTGGAGTGCACCGGGCGGTTGGTGATGCGCCCATCATCGATGATGCAAACGCCGATGCGCCTCAAGCGCGTCGCGCAAGACGGTTCCCGCTTGGCCCGGCATTGGGAATAATCGCCGCATTGTCGGCGGTCTCGAATGCGAGCGCGCAGGAGGCAGAGCCGCGATCGTATTCGAATACGCCTGTCGGATTGAATTTCCTGATCTCGGGCTACGTTTACGCCCAAGGCAAGCTCGCGTTCGATCCCAGCACCGCGATCGCCGATGCCACATTCCGCTCCGATACCGGCGTAGTGGCCTATGTTCGGTCCTTCGACGTCGCTGGCCAGTCGGCCAAGTTCGATGCGATCGTGCCGGCATCGTCGTTTGCCGCGCATGGGCTCGTCAACGGCGAGCCGCGCGAACGGGAGATGTCCGGTCTGGGCGATCCGCGATTTCGTGTCTCGGTCAACCTGTTTGGGGCTCCCGCGCTCTCGGCGAAGGACTTCGCCAGCTACCACCAGGATCTGATCGTGGGCGTAAGCCTTCAGGTCTCCGCGCCCCTCGGGCAATATGACAGCACCAAGCTGCTCAACCTCGGCGGCAACCGTTGGTCCTTCCGGCCCGAGCTCGGAATTTCAAAGGCATGGGGACCATGGACGGTCGAACTCGCCCCCAGCGTGACCTTCTTCAGCGACAACACCGACTTCTTCGGCGGCAAGACGTTCTCGCAGGCTCCGATCTATGCGGTGCAGGGACATGTCATCTACACGTTCCAGTCCGGCATATGGATGGCGCTGGACGGACTGTATTTCGCCGGCGGCAGCACGACCCTCAACGGCATCAAAAACGACAACGAGCAGGCCATCTCGCGCGCGGGCGTGACGGTTGCGTTTCCGATCGATCGACAAAACTCAGTCAAGCTCTCTGCCAGCACCGACATCACCAGCCGCACGGGAAGCGAACTGACAGCTGTCGGTATCGCATGGCAGTATCGTTGGGGCGAGGGATATTGAGGGACGATGATGGATGCCCTCACGTCCCCGGCTTCTCCACATCCCACTCGTTGCGGAACACGTGTCCGTCCGTATCCTTGGCTTCTGCGCGAAAACGCCTGGCGCCGTTGGAAACATAGGTGAAGCGCAGATTGGGATCTTCCGAGATCGAGATGCCGCCTTCCATCGAGAGCACGGGGCTGTCGTCCTGGGTCAGCTTGAGCTGATTGATGAAAAAGGCGGGAATGTAGAGCTGCGTGACTTGGTCCATCTGCAGGCCGGAATTGTTGGGGTGGCCGATCATGATCTGCGCCTCCCGCATGCGGCTCGCCGGGGCCTCCTCGCGCGCGAATTGCCGGTAGCGCATTTGCCCGAGCCGGTTCTGGGCTTCCTCGGCATTCTTGCCAGCTGGTGCCGAGCAGCCGCCGGAGGCTTTCACATAGACTTTCGAGACGTAGAGCTGTCCGTCGCTGAGCTCGGCCACCGCATGGACGTCGGTGTAGTTGTTGACGCGCACGCGCGTCGAGATTTCAGTGACGTTGGCATCCGGTCCGAGCTCGAACTTCGCCGCCATCGGTGCCGGGTTACGATCGATCACCAGCGTGATCGAACGGATGCGGCGGGCATCGCCGGGCGAGAGCTTGCTGCGCAGGGTCACAGGCACGATGGCCGCGTCCTCGGCGCGATAGGGCATCTCGATGCCAATGACATTGCCGCCGTCATTCATCGGACGGTTGCTGAAGATGTCCTGCACCAGGCCTGGCCAGGGATCGTAAGCTTCTTCCGCCTGCGCCGGCACGGCGAATGCAATGCCGAGGAGCAGGGCGATCAGAGGCAGTCGGCGCGTGCATCCCGTCATGGTCATGGTCCCGCGGACGAAGCAACCTTTCGCGCATCGTAGCGCGTCCGCTACTCCCATTCAATTTCCGAAAATGCTGCGGTTGCGTTGCGGGCGTTGTAGTCTTCGAACAGCTCCCAGTGCGGCCGTTCCGAGGCGGCGGCCTTGTCAGCGGCGGTTCGGATCGGCTCGCCCTTCTTGTTCGATGCCCGGACGTCCGCCAGCAGTGCCGTCAGATAGCGCCGTTCATCGGTCAGCGCCGCAGGCCATTCGCTCACGGGCCCGTGACCGGGAACGACGCGCTGCGCCGGAATACTCTCGAGTTCCGCGAGAGTGCCGAGCCAGCCGCGAATGCTGCCGTCCATCACCGGAATATGGCGGAGGAAGACGAGGTCGCCAGTGAACAGCGTCTTCGTCGTCTCGTCGAACACGGTCAGGTCATTGTCGCTGTGCCCGGCCGGCCAGGCCCGCAAGCTCAGGCGGCGCGCGCCGAGATCGAGCGTCATTGTGTCCGTGACGAGCATTGTCGGCGGCACGATCTTCACGGGAGATATCAATTCGTCGCCCATGATGCGCCTAAAATTGTCGAGATAATACGGCCCGCGCGCAGCGAGCGCCCGCGGCAGCCTGCTGTGACCGACGAAAATGGTGTCCCCGAGGGCGAAGGCCGCATTGCCGAAAACATGGTCGGGATGGCCGTGGGTATTGATGACGTAGCGGATCGGCTTGCTGGTGCGGGCCCGCACCGCCGCCAGCAGCGCCTCGCCCTCGCGAACGCTACCGCCGGTATCAATCACGGCCACCGCATCCTCGCCCACGATGAAGCCAACATTGGCGATGTCGCCCTCGTTCTCGCGGGTCATCAGGGCGATGGTCCCGGAGTGTACGAAGATTCCCGGCGCGACTTCGCTCACAGGCAATTCGGCCGCTGCGGCGCATGCTAGCGTCGCTTTCACCAGCAGGGACAAGGCTGCGATCACGAGAGCGATGCGAGACACTTTTCCGCCTCAGTTCAAAGGGTTTGCGCGCATTGCACTGCAACAAAGAAAAGCCAGCACACAGTCTGGCAAAACATGGCGCGTCATGCGTTGCATGGCTAGCATTCAAACAAGCCTAGGAGGAAGCGCGATGACGGAGGCCGGACGACATCGTCGCTGGTTGTTTTCACTGAGTATCCTGGTTGCGTCTTGCGCGTTCGGCGACGTCGCCATCGCGCAGACCAACGAGACGGGTGACCTCTCGTTCGAGCTGGTCGATCCCAAGGTGCTGCGCGTCTGTTCCGACCCGCGCAATCTGCCGTTCTCGAACGAGAAGGGCGAGGGGTTCGAGAACAAGCTTGCTGAGCTGTTTGCGGACAAGCTCCAGAAGAAGCTCGACTATGTCTTTTTTCCGCAAGCCACCGGCTTCGTGCGCATGACGCTCGGCTCGCATCGCTGCGACGTCATCATGGGCTTCCCCCAAGGCGACGACCTCGTGCAAGGCACCAATCCCTATTACCGCACGAGCTATGCCCTCGTCGCGAAAGCAGGCAGCGGGCTGGAGGAGGTCGACACGCTCGAGGATGCCAGGCTGAAGGGCAAGCATGTCGGCATCGTCGCCGGCACGCCGCCTGCGACCAACATGGCCATCGCGGGACTGATGGGTGATGCAAAGCCCTATCCGCTGATGATCGATACCCGCTATGACAATTCGGCGCAGGCAATGATCGATGATCTCACGGCCGGCAAGATCGATGCCGGCGTGCTGTGGGGACCGATGGCGGGGTTCTACGCGAAGAAGGCGGGCTCGCTTCATGTCACGCCGCTGGTCAAGGAAACTACCGGGCCAAAACTGGTCTATCGCATCGGCATGGGCGTACGTGGCGCCGATCAGAACTGGAAGCGACAGCTGAACAAGCTGATCCAGGAGAACCAGGGCGAGATCAACAAGATCCTGCTCGACTTCGGCGTGCCGCTGCTGGACGAGAACGATCGGCCGCTCGGCGCGGAGACGGCCAAGAAGGCACCATGACATGAGGCGGCGCGTTGTCGCTGCGCTGATCGCCGCCATGCTGGTGGCGCCGGTCGTCGCGCAGCAGCAGGAGCCGTTCGAGCCCGAGGGCTATCGCACCGATAGTTACCGCGCGCCTGTGCCGGCGACGCTCGGCGGCGCGCGCGTACTGTCGACGTCAGAAGCCGAGGCGATCTGGCACGCGAAGAGCGGCGCCTTCGTCGACGTGCTGCCGCGCGCGCCGAAGCCGAAGAATCTTCCAGCCGGTACCGTCTGGCGCGAGGCGCCGCGCAAAAATGTTCCGGGAAGCATCTGGCTGCCGGATACCGGCTACGGCATCCTGCCGCCCGCCATGGACGACTACTTCCAGCGCGGCCTCGCGCGTGCATCACACGGCGACAAGACCGCGCTGCTCGTGATTTATTGCCTGGCCGATTGCTGGATGTCCTGGAACGCCGCCAAGCGCGCGCTCGGGTACGGCTACTCCAACGTCGCCTGGTATCCCGATGGCACCGACGGCTGGGAGCGTGCAAACTTACCCACTGAGGAGGCGCAGCCCGAGCCTCGGCCGGAGCAGTAGGCAGAGATCGTCATGCCCGGGCTTGTCCCGGGCATCCAAGTTCTTCGTGCCGCGTGGCTATGCGTGGATGGCCGGGACAAGCCCGGCCATGACGCCCTGTCGCACGTGGGAAGAGGCGAGGAAAGCCTACTGCTTCTGCAACTTCGTCAGCGTGCCCGTGCCGTTATTGTCGGTCGCAGCGTAGCTCACCCTGTCGCCGGCGTGGACGGCATCGAGCATCGCGGCATCCTTGGCCTTGTACTCCTGGAGTGCGCCGGCCCCGCCTGCGCTGCCGCCGACTGTGCCCTTCTGCGTCTGCTGGATCGAAATCGTGCTGTTGAGCCGATCTATGCGGGTGACCATTCCGGTCAGATCGTCAGCGAATGCGCTGCTTGCGAGCATGCTGATGGCCGCAGCGCCTGCGAGGATGAATTTCTTGGTTCCCATCGAGGCCTCCCGATGCCTTGGATTACCCATCGACAAGACATCCTAGACCGATTTGGTTCCGGCATATAGCGCGGCGGCGGGTTAACAACCGCAATGGAGGCGCGGGAACCTGCTGCAAGCGGTCAATGAGGCTGACGCTATTCCATTTCCTGCTGGATCACGCGTCCGAGCGCAAACAGCCGCTGGTCGATGGTGGTGGGAACCTCGCAGACGAACCGCACCACCTTGTGGCGGTCCTCGAAAATGCGGGTCTTCCAGATCAGCTCGTTGCTGAGCGCATCGACCTTCGCCTCGTCGCGCGGCGTGGCGCCCTGGAGCGCGTGGAGCTGGACACTCTCCTCGCGGATCTTGTCGGCGGCTTCGCGCTGCTTGCGGCTGACGCGCTCCAGCCCGCTCATGACCTGGGAGCGCTGAGCGTTGAGCGTGTCGAACAGGCCTGCGAACAGCAGTTTCGCATTCGCGGTCTTGTCGGACGCGGAGCCTGCCAAAAACTCCTTCACCAACTTCTCGGCCTCGTCCAGCGGCGTCTTGCGTGCCGACAGTTTGGCGACCAGCGCGCTGACTTTGGTGTCGTCCTTCCACTTGTTCTGCACGTCGTCGAGCGAAGGACCGGCCCAAACGGCTGCGAGCGAAATTTCCGGCACTTTTGCCTGCGTGCAGGGCCAATCCGGATAGCGCGGATCGGCCGCGCGTGCTGCCGTGCTCACGGCTGCGAGCATCAGAGCGGCCATGGCCAGAACCCGAACCGTCATCCTTCGCCTCCCGCAGGGCCCCGTCGCGCCAGCCCGCGCGAGGGATCATAGGCATAGATCGCGCCGATCATGAAGACGATTGTGCAGGTCGCGACCACCGCCAGCGAGATCCAGTTGATTTGCCCGTAGAATGCAAAACGTATCAGCTCGACCGCATGGGTGAACGGATTGGCCTCGCAGACATAGTAGAGATAGGGGCTGCCCTCCTGCACCCGCCAGAGCGGGTAAAGCGCCGACGAAGCGAAGAACATCGGGAAAATGACAAAATTCATCACCCCGGCAAAGTTCTCCAGCTGCTTGATGCCGGAGGAGATCAGCATGCCGAGCGAGCCCAGCATCAGTCCGGACAGGATCAGTGCCGGCAGCACGGTGAGATAGCCTGATAGAGGAGGGGTGATGTCCCAGAACCAGGCGATCAGCAGGAACGCGTAGACCTGGAGCAGCGACACCGCGGTGCCCGCGAGCAGCTTGCAGAACAAGAGGTAGCCGCGCGGCAGGGGGCTTACCAGCAGCGTGCGCATGTTCCCCATCTCGCGGTCGTAGACCATCGAGAGCGAGGACTGCATGCCGTTGAAGAGCTGGATCATGGCCATCAGCCCGGGCGCGATGAAGACCTCGTAGAGGATGTAGGTCTCGTAGGGCGGGATGATGGAGATGCCGAGCACCTGACGGAAACCGGCGGCGAAGATGAACAGCCACACCAGCGGCCGCACCAGCGCCGAGACGAACCGCTCGCGCTGGTGCAGGAAGCGCAGTCCCTCGCGCCAGACGATGCCCGTGAGGCAGGTCATGTATTCGGCGGCCGAGAAGCCGCGTGGCGCCTCGCGCGTGGTGATGCTGCTCATGCGCCGCCGCCCGGCAAGGTCTGCGCGCCGGTCAGGCGCATGAAGGCGGTGTTGACGTCCTGCGCGCCGGCTTGCGCGACGACGCGACTCATCGGTCCCTGCGCCAGCACCTTGCCCTGATGCAGCACCACGAGATCGTCACCAGCCATAATTTCGTCGAACAGATGCGTGGCCCAGAGCACGCCGATGCCTTGCTCGCTCACGAGCTGGCGCACATGGCTGATGATGTCGGCGCGCGCCTTGACGTCGAGGCCGACGGTGGGCTCGTCCAGCAACAGCAGGCGTGGCCGATGCAGCAGCGCACGGGCGATCTCCAGCCGCCGCATCTGCCCGCCCGAGAGATCGCGCACCTTGCTGCCGGCGCGCTCGGTAAGCCCGATGCGATCGAGCAGCTCGGCGGCTCGCGCCCGAGCCTCGCGGCGGCTGATGCCGTGGAGTGCGGCGTGATAGAGCAGGTTTTGCGTCAGCGACAGGTCGAGATCGAGCGTGCGCGGCTGGAACACGACTCCGAGCAACCGCAGCGCTTCGCCGGGACTCCTGCTGATGTCATGGCCGAAAATGCCGACGCGGCCGGACTGGATGCCGAACAGGCGCGTGATCAGCGAGAACAGCGTGCTCTTGCCCGCCCCGTTGAGGCCGAGCAGGGCCGTGAAGCTCGCGGGCTGCACATTGAAGGACACGTCCATCAGCGCGCGGCGCGGGCCATAAGCGTGGCTGACGCTGTCGATCGACAGCGCGGGCACGGCCGCCGGATCGGGCCTTGGTGTTTCGCGTTGTTCGGTGATGGGAGCAGGGCTGGTCATGGCGCGATCGTGATACCCCAGGGCAGTTCGCCCACCTGAATGGTCTTGATCACTTTTTGCGTGGCGACGTCGACGACGGAGACATCGTTGGACACGCCGTTGGTGGTCAGCAGAAATTTCTCGTCCGGCGTGAATGCCATGTGCCAGACCCGTTGTCCCACCAGCAGATATTTCGTTACCTTGCGCGAGGCGGTATCGACCACGGCGATGCGGTTGGCGGGCCCGAGCGCGATGAAGGCGGTCTTGTCGTCCTTGGTCATGCCGATGCCAACGGGCTGGATGGCTTCCCTCCTCAACCCCGGAATCTCGAAATTGATCTTGCCGGTCACCTCGTGCTTTCCAGGATCGATGATCGAGACGGTGCCGCCGATCTCCGAGGACACCCACAATTCCGAAGCGTCGTGCTTGAACTCGGCAAAGCGCGGCCGCGCGTCGACCAGCACGTTGGCAACAATCTGGCGCGACGACGTGTCGATGAAATGCGCCATGTTGGTGGTCTCGGACGTGTTGATCAGCGTCTTGCCGTCCGGGCTGATGGTCATGCCCTCGGGCTCGACGCCGACCTGGATGTCGCCTATGCGCGCGCGCTTCTCGAGGTCGATCACGGTCACCGTGTTGTCGTTCTCGTTGGCGACATAGAGGACCTTGCCGGCGGCATCCTGGGCGAACAATTCAGGGTCGGGCCCGGAGGGCAGGCTGTCCACCACGGTTTGCGTCTTGGCGTCGATCATCTGGATGGTGTCGTCGTCGCCGACCGCGACCATCACGAACTTGCCGTCGCGCGTGAAGTCGATGCCGCGCGGGCGCTGGCCGACCTTGATGGTCTTGGTCACCGTCCAGCTGTCGGTGTCGATCACCGACACCGTGTTGCTCTTCTCGTTCGAGACATAGGCGATGAACGCATGCGCCGGCGCCGCCGCCAGTGCCAATCCGGACAGCAACCCAACGCGCCACGCGCGCAACGTCCAGGTCCTCACTTTGATGTCCTCACTTCAGCTTGCATTTGCTCTCCGGGCGGTCATAGCCGAGGGTGTCGAGCTCGGAGACCTGGTGCAGGAAACCTTCCTGCGGCGACACCGACACCACCATGCGACCGTCGACCAGCAGGATCGGCTGGCGCAGCTGCAGGTTCCAGTCGCGCAGGGTCAGCTTTGTGCCCTTGAAGGCGGCGACCGAGAAATCCGGCCCCTTGATGAAATCGGTGACCTTCTTGACGTCGCCGGAATTGGTGCGCGAGGTGGCCTCTCCGATCATGCGCACCGCCGTCCATGCCTGCATGTCGAGTGCGGTCATCCGCCGCGCGTTGAGCTTGACGAAGCGGTTCTGCATCTGGATCGCGCCCCACTGGTCCTGCGCGGCGTCCCAGCTCCGCGGCACGAGGCCGGCAGAGCCCGCGACAGGCCGTGGATCCCAGGTGCGATAGGGCAGGTAGGCGCCGAACACCTCGCTCTCGTCGGCGGCGACCAGCACATCGTAGGCCGGCGCCTGTTGCGTGAACACCGGGATCTGGCGCTGGATCAGCGTCACGCCCGAGTCCGTGCGGCGCGCGCCGCCTTTGTCTTCGAAGCTGCGTTCCTGCACGATCTTGGCGCCGAACCGCGTCGCGGTGCGCCGGAGCGCATCGGCGAACAATCTGTCCTCGTCATGCGAGCCGACCACGAGGAGCCAGCGCTTCCACTGCTTCCACACCAGATATTGGCCGAGCGCATCGGCCAGCATTGCGCGCGTCGGCGCGGTGTGGATGACGTTGGCACGGCAATCGGCCTCGCGCAGCCGCTCGTCGATCGCGCCGGCGTTGAACAGCAGCGTGCCGCGCTCGCGCAGGGCGTCGGCGACCTTCAGCAGCGCGTCGGCCGGCAGGTCGGCGATGATGAAGCCGTTGCGTGCGGCGAGGTCGGTCGCGGCCTGCACGGCATCCTCGCCCTCCTTGATACGCCGCTCCTCCAGCGCAAATCGCTGGTTGAGGAATTTGCCGGTGGTGTTGTTGTCCTCGATGGCGAGGCGCGCGCCGGCGACGCCGTCATTCTCCGCGGGCTGCTCGACCAGCGACAGCGTCGATCTGGTGCCGGCAATTCCGAGATAGCCGACGCCGATCATGACAGGGTCGGCCGCGAGCGCGCTCGTCGCAGCAAAACCCAGGCCGATCAGGCCGACCAACCATCGGATCATGTTTCCTCCGTACAACTCCCCGGCTTGACCGCCGATGGAGAATTGTCTCTGCTAAAGCATGACCGATTTGTCAGGGCATGCAACCCCGCATTTCGTCCTCACGCTGCCACGCCGGGAATCACGATCATGCGAGCGCTGATATGTTTCGCCGCTTTGCTGTTGACGGGCTCGGTCGCGCTCGCCGATCCGCCGAAGCTCGCGGTGTTCGATTTCGAACTGATCGACACCAGCCTGCCCGGCGAGTTCTACGGATCCAAGCCCGAGGAGGCGCGGCTCGACCTGATCAGCGAGCAGTTGCGCAAGGCACTGGTTGAGTCAGGCAGGTTCCAGTTGCTCGATATCGCACCGATCCGGGATGCGGCCCGTCACGCCAATCTGCAGGCCTGCGGCGGCTGCGACCTCAAGCTTGCCGGGCAGTTGGGTGCCGATTTGGAAATCACCGGCATGGTGCAGAAGGTCTCGAACTTGATCATCAATCTGAACATCTACCTGCGCGACGTGAAGACCGGCAACATGATCACGGCTGCCAGCGCCGACATGCGCGGCAACACGGATGAATCCTGGACGCGCACGATGAGCTATCTGATCCGCAACCGGTTGCTGGCACCGAATTACGGCAAGCCGGAGTAGAGTCTTCCAAGGGAGAGGCAGAAAGCTCACCCCTTCAATCTCTCCGCATGCCAGTGCAGGTGATCGCCCATGAAGGTCGAGATGAAGTAGTAGCTGTGATCATACCCCGCCTGTCGTCGCAGCGTCAGTGGGATGTTCGCCTTGTTGCAGGCGGCTTGCAGCAGCTCCGGCTTGAGCTGCTCCTTCAGGAAATTATCGGCCTCGCCGACGTCGACGAGGAAGCCTGAAAACTTCGCGCCGTCCTCGATCAGCGCCACGGTGTCGTGGCTGCGCCACATATCCTTGTTCGGCCCGAGATAGCCGGTCAGCGCCTTGATGCCCCAGGGCACGAGCGACGGCGCCACGATCGGCGCAAAGGCGCTGACCGCGCGAAAACGATGCGGGTTGCGCAGCGCGACCGTCAGCGCGCCATGGCCGCCCATCGAATGGCCCATCACCGATTGGCGCTTCGCATCGACCGGAAAATTCTCCGCCACGAGTTTCGGCAGTTCGTCGGTGACGTAGCTCCACATGCGATAATTGCGCGAAAACGGCGCTTCCGTCGCATCGACATAGAAGCCGGCGCCTAGGCCGAAATCATAGGCATTGTTGGTATCGCCCGGGACGTCGGACCCGCGCGGGCTGGTGTCGGGCGCCACGAAGATCAGGCCGAGCTCGGCGCAGGCTTTGCGGAATTCGCCCTTCTCGGTGACATTGGCGTGCGTGCAGGTGAGGCCGGAGAAATACCAGACCACGGGCAGCTTGGCGCCCTGCGCGTGCGGGGGAACATAGACCGAGAACGTCATGTCGGTTCCGGTCGCCTGGCTGGCATGGCGATACACGCCCTGCACGCCGCCATAGGATGTATTGGTCGAGACAGTCTGGATCGTCATGCCATTATGCTCCGTGGCATCAAACCACATCAGGATTGCAACGCTTGTGTGACCGAATTCGTGGCGCCGTCAGGCCACGCCGCTGTCGATCGCCAGCCGCACCAGCTCGACAGAGGTTTTCACTCCGAGCTTCTGGCGCATGATGGACGAGGTGTTGGCGACAGTCTTGTAGGACGACTGCACCAGCCAGGCGATCTCGGAAAGGCTCTTTCCGGCACTGAGCAACCGCAAAATCTCCATCTCGCGCGCGTTCAGCTTCGACAGCGGGCTTTGCGCCAGCGCGGGTCCGGCAAAGGCGATGCTGCGCGCGATCGCGCTCGGCAGATAGGTGCCGCCGCCGCCGACGATGCGAATCGCCTCGACGAGATCGTCGGGGTCGCCGGTCTTGGAGACGTAGCCCTTGGCGCCGCACTCGATCGCACGCGCGGCAAAAGCAGGGTCGTCGTTCATGCTGAACATGATGATTCGGGCATCGGGGGCGCGCTCGAGAATGCGGCGCGCGAGCTCGAAGCCGGACACGGTCGGCAGGTTGATGTCGATGATCGAGAGGTCGGGGCGCTCGACGATGAAGACGCACTCGCCGTCTTCGGCGTCGGCGGCCTCCAAAATCTCGATCTCGCCCTCGTCGGCCAGCACGGCACGGCAGCCGGAGGCGACGATGGGATGATCGTCGACGATCAAAATGCGCATAGGCGTTCCTCGCGACAGCGTCTTGGCCTGTTTCGCGCCCGGCCGGGATTGCTGTACGCTTTCGATTAGATATCGGGCGCTTCGCCTCTGTCAACGTTATCGGACAGGCGCAAGCCGATCCTTCGCGGGGGCACGGGCGAGACCAATGTGGCAAAATCTATCCTTGCGCGGGCGCATCAACCTGCTGCTGGCGCTGCTGCTGGCGCTGGGGCTCGCCGTCAATATCGGCCGCCAGGTTGCGGAAGCCGGGCCGCGCGTGCAGGCCGAGGACCAGAGCGTGATCCGGCTCGCGCGCGAATTCATCGAAATGATCGTTGCGGATCTCAACGAGGCGCCCGATCCGGATGCGAGGCTGAATCAGATCGCACGCGACCTCAGCCGCCTGCGCCATGTCAGCATCGCGCTCCGGGACGAAGCCGGTCGTCCGCTGACGCAGCCGCGGACCGACGCCGATGACGACACCCGCGCGCCGCCGGCCTGGTTCGTCAGCCTGGTGCATCCCGAGCAGACCGCGGTGAGCGTACCCGTCTCCATCCATGGCAAGCCGGGTTCGCTGCTTATCACCTCCCATCCCGATGACGAGATCGCCGAGATCTGGGACGCCATCGTGACCCAGCTCGAGGTCGGCTCGGTGATCGCGCTGGCGCTGTTCCTGGTGATGATGAATGTGGTCGGCCGGGCACTGGCGCCGCTCCAGTCCCTGGCGGATGTGATGGCCGAGCTTGAAGACGGTCGCTATCAGGCGCGCGTCGCGCCGGGCGGCGCGCCGGAACTGGCCGCGATCTGCACCAAGCTCAACCATCTTGCGGCGACGCTCAGTGACGCCATTGAGGACAAGCGGCGCCTCGCCGAGCGCACGGTGTCGCTCCAGGATGTCGAGCGCAAGGAGATCGCGCGCGAGCTGCATGACGAGTTCGGGCCATACCTGTTCTCGCTGCGCGCGCATGCCAGCGCGCTGGCGAAGCAGGCGGACGGGCGCGCGCCGAGCGCGGAGGCCGTGCGAAAACACGGCAGCGCCATGCTGGAGCAGATCAACGCGCTGCAGCAGTTCAACCGCCGCGTGCTGGAGCGCCTCCGGCCCGTCGGCCTGGCCGAGCTCGGCCTGCGCCAGGCGCTGGAATCGCTGTCGCGGCTGTGGCGGGAGTCGCATCCCGATGTCGCCATCGAGACCGTGATCTCGCCGGCGCTTGGCGTCACGGGCGAGACCGCCGACCTCACCATCTACCGCATCGTACAGGAGGCGCTCACCAACGTGTTCCGCCACGCCGGCGCGACCTCGGTCAATGTCGTCATCGAGCCGGTGGAGCAGGCGGCAAGCGACGGCCGCGGCTGCGCCCGGGTGCGGGTCAGCGACAATGGCCGTGGCATGGAGCCGGGCCAGAAGCTCGGCTTCGGGCTCGTCGGCATGCGCGAGCGAATCCTGGCGCTGGGCGGCACGCTCAACGTCGTGTCCGGTGATGGCGGTCTGACCGTCGAAGCACTGGTTCCGACGGCGGCGGCCTGATCGCGTCGGGAAAAATTCCCGATTTGGTCGGGAAAATGGGTGCGGATATGCCCCGACCTTTTGTGGCTGGCGCACGCATCGCCGCCGATTACACTCGTTTCGACCAACCGGCGAAAATCAAAACAGCCGGCGGTGACGGATGGGAAGGCTGGGATGGGCGATCGTGTTCGGTTCAAGCGTTTTGGGTTCGAGCCTCTTGGGTTCAAGCGTTGTTTGTTGATGGCCTCGGTTTCTGCCGGGGTGGTCTCCGTCTTCGCGGTCCCCGCGGGAGCCGCGCAGGATGAAGAGACCAACGTCCAGAACCTGCCGCCGGTCGAGGTGACGGCGCCGCCGCCGTCAACGGCGCGGCGCACCGCGTCATCGCGTCCGGTTGCGCACATCGGCGCGCCGTCATCCGCCAGCCCCAAGACGCGCCTTTACGTCTATCCGACCGCGCCGGGTACCGGCAGAGGTCTTGACGTCGACAAGGTCCCGTCGGCGATCAACGCCGTCGACGCCGGCCAGATCAGGCGCACCGGCTCGCTGAACATCACCGACGCGCTTCGCGACAACATCGCTGGCGTCAACATCAGCGAGGTCACCGGCAATCCGTTTCAGCCGGATGTCGAATTCCGCGGCTTCGTTGCCTCGCCCGTGACGGGCACGCCGCAAGGCCTCGCCGTGTATCAGAACGGCGTTCGCATCAACGAAGCCTTCTCAGACGCCGTCAACTGGGACCTGATCCCGACCGCGGCGATCCGGTCGGTGACGCTCGTGACCAACAATCCCGCCTTCGGCCTCAACGCGCTGGGCGGCGCGATCAATTTGCAAATGAAGGACGGTTTCACCTATCAGGGCGCGGAGCTTGATCTCATGGGCGGCTCGTTCGGCCGCATCCAGGGCTCGGCGCAATGGGGCAAGACGGTCGACAAGAACTACGGCGTCTATGCCGCGCTCGAAGGCCTGCACGACAACGGCTTCCGCAATTTCTCCCAATCGGATGTGCGGCGCTTCTACAGCGACGTCGGCTACAAGGCCGGCGACAGCGAATTCCACGCCAACATGGGCGTCGCCAAGAACGATTTCGGCGCCAGCGCCACCGTTCCGGCCGAGCTGCTCGACATATATTGGGGCGCGACCTACACGTCACCGCAGACCACCTCCAATCGCGTCGGCTATCTCAATCTGACGGGCAAAGTCGATGCGACGCCGACCTGGACGCTCGAAGGCACCGCTCATGTGCGCCGCTACGAGCAGAAGCTCGTGGACGGCAATCCGACCGACGCGCAGGAATGCACTGATCCGGGGCTCACCGGCCTTCTTTGCTTCGGCGACGGCGCCACACCGGCAAACGGTGTGAACGGTCTGCCGCTCGCCAATCCTTTCGCGTCCGGGACCATCCTCGGCGAGATCGACCGCAGCTCGATACGCTCGACCACCTTCGGCGTGTCGGGGCAGGCCACCAACACCGATCAATTGTTCGGCCACGACAACCGCTTCGTGATGGGCGCGACCTATGACGCCAGTGTCACGCGCTATAACGCCACCGCCGAAATCGGCACGATCGGAGAAAATTACGTCGTCAGCGGCGCCGGCCTGTTCCTGGGGCCGACCGGCGTACCTGATACCGTTGCCGGCCCTGTCTCGCTGCGGACCGTCAATCAATATAACGGCCTCTACGCGATGGACACGTTCAATATCACGGACGCCTTCGCCGTCACCGGCGGCGGCCGTTTCAACGTGGCGCGCATCACGCTGGAGGATCAGCTCGGGACCGATCTCAACGGCGATCACACCTTCACCCGGTTCAATCCGGTGATAGGCGGCACCTACAAGATCACGCCGGAGCTGACGGCCTATGCCGGCTATTCAGAGGCCAACCGCGTTCCGACTCCGCTGGAGCTAGGCTGCTCCGATCCAGCTCGTCCCTGTCTCATTGCCGCGTTTCTCGTCTCCGATCCGCCATTGAAGCAGGTGGTGTCCAAGACCGTGGAAGCGGGCCTGCGCGGCAGCAGGGACCTGAACATCGGCACGCTCGGCTGGAAGATCGGCGGCTTCCGCGCCACCAATTACGACGACATCGTCGCCGTTCCCGCAGTCGGCCGCACCGGCTTCGGTTATTTCTCCAATGTCGGCCGTACCAGGCGTCAGGGGCTCGAAGCCGAGATCAACATCAAGTCGCCCACGATTCAGTTTCAGGCGAGCTACGCGTTCGTCGACGCACGCTATCTCGACGCTTTCGCGCTCGGTTCCGAGAGCCCGTTCAGGGATACTGTCACCGAGACCATTCAGGTGCTGCCCGGCAACCAGCTCCCGGCGATCCCGCGCCATCGCGTCAAGGTCGGCATCGACTATGCCGTCACCGACGTCTGGAAAGTCGGCGGCAACGCGCTGTTCGTCTCCAGCCAATATCTGGTCGGCGACGAGTCCAACCAATATGCGAAGCTGCCGTCCTACACCGTGTTCAACCTGCACACGTCCTACCAGGTGACCAAGAACGTCCAGCTCTACGGCAAGATCGACAACATCTTCGACAGGCGCTACGCGACCTATGGACAGTTCTTCGACCGCACAGCCGTCCCCAACTTCACCAATGGCGCCGCCGAGTTCACCGACCCGCGCTCGCTTAGCCCGGCAAGACCGCGCGCCTTCTATGCGGGGATGCGGGTGACGTTCTGATCTTGGCTCGGTAAGCCCGGGGGCCGACGCGGGGTGGCACCGCGCGAAACGGCGTGTCACGCCGGCTCTGTTCTACCTCAAGCCGATTGACTCATTGTTCATGTTTTGTTCTTATGCTGCTCGTCCAGCCAAGGGAGCGAGCCATGGACAACCGCATTAACGAAATCCGCAGGATCATCAGGGCGTTGCGCGTCAGCATGCGCGAAGCCGAGGCCATCATGCATGAGCAGATCAACAGGGACGAGGACTGCAGCTTCGTCGCAGGCGAAGTCATGAAGATGCGCACGGTGATGAGCGGGCTCGTTCAGGAGCGGGCCGCGCTCGGAGATTCCGACCCGATCGTCGTCGCCAGCCTCTTCGTTCCCCGCCGTCGGCCGATGCCGTCGCGCGTCGGTGTCGAGAAGCGCCGTCTTGTTCCGCCGCGAGAGATGGCACGAGCATGAAGGGGGAGAGGCCGACCTACTTCTCCGACATGCAGGAGCCGCCGGAATTTCTGAAGGCGCTCCATCATGCGCGGCGCCTGTCCTGCCTCGAGGGCTGGTGCCGCATGCACATCGAGGCCATCCAGGTCGCGATCGACCAGTACGCGGAGGCGGCTCTCGGCAACCGGGAGTTCTTCCTCAACAAGCCGCACAGCATCGGTGAGAACCGGAGAAGCGGTGACGTGCCGTAACAGCGGCGCATGTCGGCGTATCGACCTTTCGAAACCTCCGATGATCCCGCGCGCCGGCGAAGCTTGGCGTCGCGCTGTTTTTACCGATCGGAAACCATAGCGAATGATCCTAAAATTGTAACGAAACGACTTGGCTGTCTCGGCGTCGATCTGTCGGAGGGCCCGTCCGATGACAGAGCACCAGTTGAGAGAGCAGGAATTCCAGATCGCGCGTTACCGGCGGTTGGAGCGCGAAGTGACCGATCCACTTGCCGCGTGTCTGCTTCACAGCATCATTGAAGACCTGGAAGCCGAGCTGCGCAGGGATAGCCCCGATTGGCATGGGCCGCGCGAGTAACGCTTTGTTAGCGCTGATCGTGTCGATGATGCGCGAGGGAATACCGGGAGACTGCTCCCATGTTGAAGGACGGCACCTACGCCGCCTGGTACAAGACGCCCCTCGATCAGGGGACCGGGATCGTCCATATCGCAGACGGACAGATCTGGGGCTGCGACAGCCTGATGACCTATCACGGCTCTTGCAAGGTCGACGGCGATCGCTTCACCGCCACCGTGTCGACGAAGCGCCATACCGACGGACGCGCAACGGTGTTCGGTGTCGACGATGAGCTCACGCTGGACATCGAGGGAAACTGCCCGGGCAAGGTCGCGACCTACACGGCGACGGCAGCGCAAGCGCCGGGAATGATCCTTCAGGGTACGCTGATCCTAACGGAACAGCAGGCGCCCGCGCCAGAACGAACCCGGCAGATACCGCCGTTCAATCCCGACAAGCTGCCAAAATTGCCGAAGCGCTCGCGCTGAGCGAGGGAGCCGCCGTCATCGAGCAGTTCACTGCGAATACGAAAGCTGATCTTCCGTCACGACTCGCTCGATTTTCTCCGACTTACACTTGATGCGATATCGGAGACGTCCATCGGCCTCGATGGGCATATGCTGGACGATCGTGTAAATCATCGGTGGCTCAGTTGCGGCGCGTCCTTGTGGGCCTTGGGGCTGGTGGCGAACGTCTTCATTCAGCTTGTAGGCATACGACATAGATCTACCTCGAATTCACAGTGGCTCTGGCGTGGGGCCGGTCGTTGTATCCCTGACAGGGCAGGCGCTTGCTCAGCGGAAGAGGTTACCACAGTCTCATGCGGTCAAACCGCGTCCTAAGTCAGTGGTTCTCTTGCTTGACCGGTGCAGACAGACAATCGCCCAGAGCGGAGCGGCGATGGTGCACCATACGCCATATTTGCGAACTTTGGTCCTAATTTCCGAGCGGTTTACGGCATTCTGTAAGCATGCGGGCGCGTCTGGGGGGAACCGACAGCTTCCTCGCCGGATTGGGCTGGTAATTCGAACGACGGTGGGGCTGGTATTTCGGCTTTGGGATAAGCTTGGCTGACGATCGCCGTGGCCCCTTTCGGACAACTTTGTTCGCATTCGGCAATTCTG
Source organism: Bradyrhizobium sp. Ken01 (assembly GCF_055807355.1). Taxonomy (NCBI): domain Bacteria; kingdom Pseudomonadati; phylum Pseudomonadota; class Alphaproteobacteria; order Hyphomicrobiales; family Nitrobacteraceae; genus Bradyrhizobium; species Bradyrhizobium sp. Ken01. The sequence goes on along the minus strand of NZ_JBVVPC010000028.1, from coordinate 49,629 downwards.
CATCCTCAGCCTTCCGCTCGCCCGCTTCTCAAACGACCGGCGATTCGCCATGGTGCCGCCGCCAGAGCATCACCCCGGAGCACTATCAATGTCGGACAAGGTCTCGCGTCGCCAGTTCGCCACGCTGGCGGGATTGTCCGCAGCCGGCATCGCCAATCCTCTCGGAGGGGCGGACGCCAAGCCCGCATCGCCGCCACGGAGCGGGGACGGCTTTCCGGCGGGCTTCGTCTGGGGCACCGCGACCTCGTCCTATCAGGTCGAGGGCGCGGTCAACGAGGACGGGCGAGGGGCCTCGATCTGGGACAAGTTCGTCCGCATCCCCGGCAAGATCGAGGATGGCTCGACCGGCGACCGCGCCAACGAGCACTATCACCGCTACAAGGAGGACATTGCGCTCATCAGGGAACTCGGCTGCAAGGCCTATCGCTTCTCGGTGGCCTGGCCGCGGCTGTTTCCGGACGGCGACGGCAAACCCAACCCGAAGGGGCTCGACTTCTACAACCGCCTGGTCGACGAACTCCTCAAGAACGGCATCGAGCCGTGGCTGACGCTTTATCATTGGGACCTGCCGCAATCGCTCCAGGACCGGTTTGGCGGCTGGCGCTCGACGGAGACCTGCAAGATCTTCGGTGATTACGCGGCCTATGTCGCCGGGCACCTGACCGATCGCGTCAAGAACGTGTTCACACTGAACGAGAGCGGTCGCTTCGTCCATTTCGGCTACGGCATCGGCATCGACGCGCCCGGCGTGACGCTGCCACAAGCCGAGGTCAACCAGATCAGGCACAACAGCGCGCTCGCGCACGGGCTCGCGGTACAGGCGGTGCGCGCCCATGGCCGCCGCGGCACCAGGGTGGGGCCGGCCGAGAACATCGACGCCTGCGCGCCCGCGATCGACACGCCCGAGAACGTCCGTGCTGCCGAGATCGCGCTGCGCGAGATGAACGCCGGCTATCTCAACGTCATCATGACGGGCCAGTACACCGACGCCTTCCTGAAGTTCGCGGGGCGCGACGCGCCGAAATATACCGATGCGGAGCTGAAGATCATCTCCTCACCGGTCGATTTCCTCGGCCTCAACATCTACGCGCCGCAGAACTACGTGGTGGCCTCCGACAAGGGCGCGGGCTTCATGCCGCTGCCGATCCCGAAATCGTTCCCGCACATGAATTCGGACTGGCTGCGCGTCGGCCCCGAGACGATCTACTGGGTGCCGAAGCTGGCGGCGAAGATCTGGAAGACGGACGCGATCTATATCAGCGAGAACGGCACCTCCGGCGAAGACGTTGTGACGCCCGACGGCAAGATCTACGATACCGATCGCATCATGTATTTGCGCAACTACCTCGCCCAGCTCCAGCGCGCCACCGCGGAAGGCGTGCCGGTGCGCGGCTATTTCCTCTGGAGCCTGAGGGACAACTTCGAATGGGTGTTCGGGCTTAACAAGCGCTTTGGGCTCTACCACGTCAATTTCGACACCCAGGTGCGCACGCCGAAACTCAGCGCCAGCTTCTATCGCAACGTGATCGCGAAGAACGCGGCGGGGGTGTGATTGCTCTCCCTCTCCCTGTTCTTGCGGAGGCGCGACGAGCTTGGCTTGCGCTGAGAGGGTGGGGTGAGGCGGTTCCGCCAGCGCGCATTGACTCCCTTCGCACCTTGATTCAAAACGCCTCCAACAATTCAAAATAGAGGATAACGCCAATGACCGATGCACTCATCATTGATGCCTGCCGGACCCCACGGGGCGTCGGCAAGGTCGGCAAGGGCGCGCTCTCGGGCATTCATCCGCAGCAGCTGGGAGCAACCGTGCTGCGCGCGCTCGCGACGCGCACCGGCATCGACACCGCTGACGTTGACGACATCATCTGGGGCTGCAGCGCGCAGGTCGCAACGCAAGGCGGCGATCTCGGCCGCATGTCGGCGCTCGATGCCGGCTACGACGTGCGCGCGAGTGCCGTGACGCTCGACCGTTTCTGTGGCTCCGGCATCACCAGCGTCAACATGGCCGCAAGCTCGATCATGGCGGGCGCGGAAGATCTCGTCGTCGCCGGCGGCTGCGAGATGATGTCGATGGAAGGACGCCGCGGCGGCGGCCCGATGATGATGGACAACGGCAATCTGCGCCTGCGTGCGCGGCATCCGCAGTCGCATCAGGGCGTCTGCGCCGACGCGATCGCAACGCTGGAAGGCATCACGCGAAGGGACGTCGACGCGCTCGGCCTCGAAAGCCAGAAGCGTGCCGCGCATGCGATTGAGAACGGCCACTTCAAGAAGAGCCTTGTGCCGGTGCATCGCGAGGACGGCAGCCTCGCGCTCGACCATGAAGAATATCCGCGGCCGCAGACCACGATGGAAGGGCTGAGCGCGTTGAAGCCTGCATTCCCGGCGGTTGCCGACCATGCGCTCGACGACAAGGGCACGACCTATCGCGGCCTGATCCTGCAGAAGTACCCCGACCTCGAGATCGACTTCATGCACCACGCCGGCAACTCGTCCGGCGTGGTCGACGGCGCGGCTGCGATCCTTCTGGCGTCGCCGGCTTATGCCAAGGCGCATGGCCTGAAGCCGCGCGCCCGCGTGGTCGCGATGGCCAACATGGGGGACTCGCCGACCTTGATGCTGAACGCGCCGGTGCCGGCGACGCGCAAGGTGCTGGCCAAGGCGGGGCTGACCATCGACGACATCGACCTGTTCGAGATCAACGAGGCCTTTGCCGTGGTTGCGGAAAAATACATCCGCGACCTCAAGCTCGACCGCGCCAGGGTCAACGTCAATGGCGGCTCGATCGCACTCGGCCATCCCATCGGCGCCACCGGCTCGATCCTGATCGGCACCGTGCTCGACGAGCTCGAACGGCGCGACTTGAAGCGCGGTCTCGTCACCATGTGCGCGGCCGGCGGCATGGCCCCGGCCGTCATCATCGAGCGCGTCTAGTCTTATTTTCCAGGGTGAATCGCGACCGGCCTTTCACAAAGAGGCCGGTCGTCGCTTGTCGAAAGCATCGAATCAGCTTTAGCAAGGCTGCGTGCGGGCCTTTGAAACAAGGTAAAATCCGCTGCCTGAGGCTTCTCCCGCTCCGGAAGTGGCTAAAAAGCAGGGTTTTTTGCCACAGAGGGCCAAAAAAGCCCGTAAAACCCCGACAAAACTGTGCAGAAGGCTATAGGCCTTCACCGGTTGGTCTAATATGCAGCCGTCAACGAATCAGAGGAGACACGATGGCCACCCAAATGTCGAAATCGCAGCTGATCGAAAAGATCGCGACCACCACCGAGCTTTCCAAGCGTGACGTCAAGAGCGTCATGGAGACGCTGACCGACGTCGGTCACAAGGAGCTCAAGAAGAACGGCCTGTTCCTGGTGCCGGGCTTCGCCAAGTTCGTGGTCATCAAGAAGCCCGCGACCAAGGCGCGCAAGGGCACCAACCCGTTCACGGGTGAAGAGATGATGTTCAAGGCCAAGCCGGCCCGGAAGATCGTCCGCGCCCGCCCGGTCAAGGCTGCCAAGGACGCAGTGGGCTAACAACGCGAAGGCCCCCTCGACCGAGGGGGCCTTTTGTTTGGGGCTGCCGCGAGGACTTGAGACGGAGGGCTCAACCCTTGCGGCGCTTCGCGCGGACCGGGATCGGCTGAAGCCGCGGTCCTGATGCCGCCAGCGCATCGCGAAACCCGTCGATGGCGCGATCGAGCAACTGGCGCAGCCGTTGCGCCTTCCGCGATCGCTTCGCTCTTTCCAGCAGTTTTTTCGTCGCATTCACTCCGCCGCTTCGACCTTGGCCTCGATCTTGTCCTCGACCTTGGCCTCGGCCGGCTCGAGCGCCGCGGCGATGGCCTCGTCGACGCGCTCCAGCCAGATGAATTCGAGGTTGTCCCGCGCGCTCTTCGGGATGTCGTCGTAGTCCCGCTTGTTGCGCGCCGGCAGCATCACCCGCTTCAGGCCCGCGGCCGCAGCCGCCACCACCTTCTCCTTGATGCCGCCGACCGGCAGCACCAGACCGCGGAGCGAGATCTCGCCGGTCATGGCGGTGTCGCTGCGCACCGTGCGATTGGTGAGCAGGGACGTCAGCGCCGTGAACATTGCGACGCCCGCGCTCGGCCCGTCCTTCGGGGTTGCGCCCGCCGGGACGTGAACGTGGATGTCGCTCTTTTCGAACAGCTGCGGATCGATGCCGAGCTGCGTGGCCTTGCTCTTCACCAGGGTCATCGCAGCCTGCACGCTCTCGCGCATGACCTCGCCGAGCTGGCCGGTCAGGATCATGCCGCCCCGGCCTGATACGCGCGAGGCCTCGATGAACAGGATGTCGCCGCCGACCGGCGTCCAGGCCAGGCCGGTGGCCACGCCCGGGATGCTGGTGCGTTGCGCGATCTCGCCCTCGAACCGCGGCTGGCCGAGCACGGTGCCGATATCCTTCGGCGTCACCACGACCCTTACGGCGGTGCCTTCGGCCACCTGCACGGCAGCATGGCGGAACAGCTTTCCGATCTCGCGCTCGAGGTTACGCACGCCGGCTTCCCGGGTGTAGCCCTTGACCACCAGCTTCAGCGCCTCCGGCTCGATCTCGGCTTGCTCCGGCGTCAAGCCATTGGCCTCGAGCTGCCGCCGCACCAGATAGCGCTTCGCGATCTCAAGCTTCTCTTCCTCGGTGTAGCCGGCGAGGCTGATCAGCTCCATGCGATCCAGCAGCGGACCCGGGATCTGGTCCAGCATGTTGGCGGTCGCGATGAACACCACGCGCGACAGGTCGAAGGGCACGCCCAGGTAATTATCCCGGAACGTTCCGTTCTGCTCGGGGTCAAGCACTTCCAGCATCGCGGCGGAAGGATCGCCCTGCACGCCGCGACCCATCTTGTCGATCTCGTCCAGCATCATGACGCAGTTCCGCGTGCCGGCCTTCTTGATGCCCTGGATGATGTTGCCGGGCAGCGCGCCGATATAGGTGCGCCGGTGGCCGCGGATCTCGGCCTCGTCATGCACGCCGCCGAGGCTGACGCGCACGAAGGGACGATCCATCGCGCGTGCGATGGATTGGCCGAGCGAGGTCTTGCCGACGCCGGGCGGTCCGACGAAGCACAGGATCGGCGCCTTGCCCTGCGGCGCCAGCTTGCGCACCGCCAGATATTCGATGATCCGGCTCTTGATCTTCTCCAGGCCGAAGTGATCGGCGTCGAGGATGCGGCGCGCTTCCTTGATGTCGATCGGCTTCTCCGCGGGCAGCGCCCACGGCAGCTCGATCAGCCAGTCCAGGTAAGTGCGGACCATGCCGGCTTCGCCAGCGGCCTCCGGCATGCGCTCGTAACGGCGCAGCTCCTTCTTCGCATGCGCGTCCGCCTCGGGCGGCATGTTGGCCTTGGCAATGGCAGCGGTCAGCTCGGCGACCTCGGCCGCTTTGCCGTCACCTTCGCCGAGCTGGCGCTGGATGGTCGCCATCTGCTCGCGCAGGATCGCTTCGCGCTGCCGCTCGTCGAAGCTGGCGCGGGTCTGCTGGCCGATCTCGTTGCTGATGCGCAGCACCTCCAGCCGTTCGGCCAGATGCTTCGACACCTTCTCGACACGCAGAGCAAGGTCGATGGTCTCCAGCACCTCCTGCTTGTCCTGCGGCTTGATGTCCATGAACGAGGTCGCCAGGTCCGCCAGCGCGCCGGGGGCGGTGGTGCCCTGGAACATCGCGATCAGCTCCGGCGGCGCCTGCGGCAGCAGCTCGATCGCCTCGATGGCCTGGCGCTGCAGGTTCAGCCCGCGGGCCTCAATCTCGGGCGTGCTCGTGGTCGGCTCCGGAATCTGCTGGATCCGCGCGGCCGGGAACGGCGTCCCCGGCAGGAGGTCGAGGATGCGCGCGCGCTGCACGCCCTGGCAGACAATGTGATGGGTCCCGTCGGGCGCGGTGATGTAGCGCACGATGTTGGCGATGGTCGCGACCCGATAGAGGTCGTCCGGGCCGGGCTCCTCGGTCTCGGGGCTGCGTTGCAGGACGATGCCGACCGGCCGCTGCTCGCGCAGCGCCTGTTGCGCGGCGGCGACCGATTTCGGCCGCGCGATTGCGATCGGCGCGATGGCGCCGGGGAATAGCACCATCTCGCGCACGGGAATGATGATCAGCGCGTCTTCGGGAATCTTCACGTCGGAATTGCTCTGGGGATTGGTCGGTGCGGTATTCATTGGTTCGGTGGCCATGATCGACCTCAGGATTTGGCGAGGCGCAGCGCGACGCAGCCGTCCATCACGAAGCGGCTGATAGCGTAGCGGCCAACGGGCAATGCAATGCGGCGCTCAAAACGCCCCTGCGGCAGTTCGAGCCGGTGAATGCGGGCGTTGCGAAGCTCCGGCGGAAGGGTGCGCTGGCCGGAGATGACGAGCACGCCGTCATGGATGACAGTCTCGACATTGTCGGGATTGACGCCGGGAAGCGCGACCAGGATCAGGAGCTCATGCTCGGTTTCGAGCACGTCGATGGGAGGCTCCCAGCAGGCTTCCTGGCGGCCAAACTGCTGGCGCAGCCGTTCGGCGCGGGTCAGCGAGTCCAGGGCTTCGGACAGCATCCAGTCGAGGGGATTTTTGGGTTGCATGATGCGGGCTCGGCGGTGGGGAACGCTGAATATGGGGCCGGTTCCCGAGAATTCCAGCCCGGCGGCGCGGAGGTGCCATGCGGATCGTGCGATCCGAAAACACATGCGCCGCGGCCTTCCGGCCGCGGCGTTTTATCGTCACGCCACGTGTGGCTCAGGCCGCTTGGCGGTATTCCTCTTCCGCCTCGAGGTTGATGACGGAGGTGGCGAGCTCGGTCAGGGTGTGATCGGTCGCCTCTTCCTCGTCCAGCGTCGCCTGCAGCAGCCTTGCGGCGTCCTGCATGCCGAGCTCCTCGGCCCAGGTGCGCAGCGTCCCGTAGCGGGAGATTTCGTAATGCTCGACCGCCTGCGCGGCTGCGAGCAGGCCGGCGTCGAGCGCAGGAGCGTTCTTGAACTCCTTCATGATCTCGGCGCCTTCGTCGGTGATGCCGTTGATCGCCTCGCAAGGCTTGCCGCGAGCCGGCTTGCCGAGCATCTTGAAGATCTGGTCCAGACGTTTGACCTGGCCCTGGGTCTCGCGCAGATGTTTGTTGAAAGCCGCCGCGAGCTCCTTCGAGTTGGCAGCCTTGGCCATCTTGGGCAAGGTCTTGATGATCTTGTTCTCGGCGAAATAGATGTCCTTGAGCGTTTCCAGGAATAGGTCGCTCAACATCTTTGGCGCCTGACGGGCGCGGCCCGTCGACGATTTCTTGGTTGTGCGCTTCTTCGCTTTCTTGGCCATAAATCCTCCTGTCGAGGTGAACGGGAAGGCCCCGCCTTCCTCTATCCTCGGGCGATCAAGACTCTGCGCGGCCAAAGGTTCCCAATCTGCAACGCAGTGTGGATTAACCCGGACGCTTGTACGGATCGTCCTGGCGCTGTCGCGCTTCCGTCGCGCGGTCGAGGCGCGCGCGCTCGCTGCGACGGAGGTGACCGGCCTTCATGACGCCGTAGACGAGAGCGCCGCCGAGCACGAACGCGCCGATGAACCAGAGCCAAAGCATCTGGGTCGAGGCGTGGCCCAGCAACATGCTAACTCCGCTGTCGCTCATAGATGATCTCCACCATGTCCCTTGCGGTCATGGTCTGCTAAGTCGGACGGCGGAAGGTCGTTCCTCAACCAGCCCTCGTCGCATCCGACGCCTCACACTGGATTGGCGACAGGCTGCCGCACCGCTGTCCCTTTCGGCTCGCCCGCCTGCGCGGTGAAGTCGCCGGCCTCGGTCGAGGTCCGCAGCCATTTCGTCACGTCGCCGATCGCGTCCCGGGGCGATCGGCCGAATTTCCTCAAGCCCCGGAAATATTCCAGTTGAAGATGGGCCGACGTGCCGCGCTTGGGGATGGTCTTGAGATGCTGGATATCGTCCTCGATGCGAAGATGCGCGATGTCGGGCGCCAGCATGGCGATCACCGTCTCGAGCCAGGTCCTGAACGAGATCGGCTCGAACGAAACCAGATCGATATACGTCCCGTCGGTTCCGTAGCGCTGGGCACGCCAGCGGTTCTCCTCGATCAATGCGCGGTGCACGGCCGAATAGGTGGCGTTCAGATCCGGATGGTGCACGGCGTGCCTGACCAGCGCGCGAAACAGCGCCGCGATCGCCACCGAGTCGGCAATTGCCGTGCAGCAATCGGTGATGCGCAGCTCCAGGGTGGGATGTTGGAGCGAAGGCCGGAGCGCCCACCACACATAGGTGGCATTGGGGACGATGCCTGCATCGACCAGGGTTCTCACATAGGTCTCATATTCTGCGAGGTTGCGAAACATCTCGGGAAAGCCGGTCCGGGGCAGGGCGTCGTGTGCGGCATTGCGGTAGCCGAGCAATCCGGTGGGGTAGCCGCACCAGAACGGCGACGAGGTCGACAGCGCCAGCAGCAGCGGCAGGAACGGGACGAGGCGGTGCATGATCTCGACCCGGTGGTCCGGCTCGGGCACCTCGACGTGGACGTGCAGCCCGCTGATCGGATTGCCCAGGCCGACCATCCCGAGGTCGTTGATGACCTTGCTGTAGCGGCGCTTGCGCGTCATGCGCTGTTGCTGGGGTTGAGCCAACGGATGCGTCCCCGCCGCGACGATGCCGACCTCGTGGTCCTTGCCGACCTCGGCCAGAACCGCGCGGTAGTGTGCAAGCTCGGCGATGGCATCGGCTGAAGTCGCCAATGGCGGCGTCGCCACTTCGATCTGCGATTGCAGGATCTCGGTGGTCAGCCGCTCCCCGAGGCGTTTCTGGGCCGCTGCCATATAGGGTTTGGGCAGCTCGGACTTCGGTGCCGCCGATTGGCGGTTGACCAGAAAGTATTCCTCCTCGATGCCGAAGCGGTAACGGTGCATGACCTACGCTGCCCCTTGCGCCTTCGCATGCTGGCGAACCGCGTCTCCGAAGGCAGAGAGAATGCGGGCCGACGCATGGTCGGAGCTCGCCCAATAATCCGGATGAAAGATCGTGCCGAGCGCAAAAGCGCTCGCGTCTTCAACGCTGACGGCCTCGACCGAGCCGTCTTCGGCCACGGCCTCCGCCACCAGACCCGGTGCCAGATCGGCGATCAGGAAGCTGTGCAGCGAATTGACCGTGATGGCATCTGCGCCGCAGATCTGTTGCAAGACGCCACTCTTGCGCAGCGTCACTTTTTGCCGCAGCCGATAGCGGGCATCCTCATTGTCCGCCTCGGGCGTGCCGTGGCGTTTGTCCTCCGGCAAACCGTCCGGCTCCTTCACCAGCGTGCCGCCAAAGGCGACGTTGAGCTCCTGGATTCCGCGGCAGACGAACAGGGCGGGAATGCCGCGCGCTAGCGCGCGCGGAATCAGGCGAAGCGCGACCTCGTCGCGGAATTCATCAAACGGACCGTCGTGCGGTTCGTCGGCTGTTTGTCCGTAGCGGAAAGGATGGACGTTGGTCTGTCCACCGCCGATGAAGAGGCCGTGGAGGCCGTCGAGATACTCATCGACATCTGCTTCGGGAGCCGCGGGCAGGACCCGCGGCACCGCGCCAGCGACGAGGCCGACGGCGTTGACGCAGACCAAGGCGACGGAGGCAAGCTGCTCGCCGCGTGCAACGATGGAATCCGAGAGGATGCCGACCTGCGGCGCGTCGCTGCGGGCTTGCCACTGGCCTCGGGATGCGGTGAGCCGCCACTGCTGAAGGCCGTAGGCGACTGCGTCCGCGGCGCTGCCGAATTGGTGAATGGCGGCCTTGAGTTCTCTGACGTTTGTCCCTAATCGAAGCGCCCAGCGGCTGCAGGAAATGGGATCGTGCGGATCAATTCTGGAACGGGGCTCGTGCAATTGTCTCGGCTGCTTCTGTTCGTGTGTTGATGCCGAGTGCAACGGCAATCCTGCGGAATGGTTGCTTCGCGATTGAGCTGGTTGATCTTTTTGACCCGACCCTGAACTAACTTTTGTTATTGCGACGTGCTTGGTCCGTCGGACCGGAAGAGGCGCCATGATTGATTTCTCCCTGTCCGCCTTCGTCACGTTGCTGCTGGTGGTCGATCCCGTTGGTCTCGTGCCAGCCTTCCTCGCCGCGACCGGAGGCATGCCCGACGGGACCAAACGCACCATCGCGCTACGCGCGCCGCTGATTGCGGCGTCGGTCCTGGTGGTGATCGCCCTGATCTGAAACTGGCTGCTGCGCCAGCTCGGGATCGGCATCCCCGCCTTCCAGATCGCCGGCGGGCTGCTGCTGTTCGGCGTGTCCTATCAGATGATCTTCGGCGACCGTCCGCATCGCGAGGCCCGCGAGGCCGACAAGGCAAGCTCCGAGCATGCCTCCGACGTCGCGGTATTCCCGCTGGCGATCCCGATGATGGCCGGTCCCGGCGCGATCGCGACCACGCTGCTCCTGACGGGCGATGCCGGTTACGGGCCGAGGCTCGCGATCATCATCGCGGTCGTGCTCTGCGTGTGCCTGCTCTGCATGCTCTGCTTTGTCTCCGCGAACATGATCGCGCGGAGCCTTGGGCGCACCGGCAACGCCGTCCTGTCGCGCGTGCTCGGCATGCTGCTCGCGGCCTATTCGGTGCAGTTCGTGATCAACGGGATCGCGGCGGTCCGGGCGAGCTTGCCGTAGAGCTGCGACAATCTGTTAATCCGTTGATTTTCATGTTTATTTCATGATGCCATGAGGGGGCTGGCGGGATCGCGCGCGATCCGGTCCGCTTTCTCTTGCGCTGCCATATTGCTTGACGTACTCCCCGTCTGACAGGCGCCCATCGTCAGGAAATCGAGATGTCGATGACAGCGGACGAGCTCGACAAGAGACAGGCCATCATCGGCGCCTGCCGCCGCATGAATGCGCTCGGCATCAACCAGGGCACCTCGGGCAATATCAGCGTCCGGCATGTGGACGGGCTTCTGGTCACCCCGACGAGCGTGCCCTACGACGCCATGACGCCGGACCAGATCGTGTTCATGACGATGAACGGCTCGCACGCGCCCGATCAGAAGCCGTCCAGCGAGTGGCGCTTCCACCTCGACATCCTGAAGGCCCGGCCAGACGTCAACGCTGTCGTCCACGCCCATCCGACCTATTGCACCATCCTGGCGATCATGGGCCTGGAGATCCCGCCCGTGCACTACATGATCGCAGCCGCCGGCGGCGACAGCATCCGCTGCGCGCCCTATGCCACCTTCGGAACCGCCGAGCTGTCCGAGCATGCCGTTCGGGCGCTGGAGGGCCGGCTTGCCTGCCTGCTCGACCATCACGGCATGATCGCGATCGGCAAGTCGTTGGACAAGGCGATGTGGCTCGCCGTCGAGGTCGAGACGCTCGCGCGGCAATATCACGGCTGTCTCCAGATCGGAGAGCCGCCGCTGCTGTCGAGTGCCGAGATCGAGCGGGTCCGCCAGCGCATGTCCGGTTACGGCATGTCGGAAGGGTAGGGCGGACACAAAGTGTTCCTGCGGATCAGACATCTCGCCGACCGCAAGGGGACGAACCGCGTCATGGTTCGGCTGCGGGCGCTGCTGCGCAGCAACGAATTTTATCTGATCCCGCTGGCGCTGGTGATCGGCACGCTCGCCGGCGCCATCGTGACGCTGATGGCCGAGATTGCGCAGATTGCGCATATGGTGATCTACGGCATTCCCATCGACGTGCGTCTGTCCGCCAATACCAGCGTCAGTCCCTGGGCCGCGCTGATCGCGCCCGCGCTGGGCGGATTGGCCCTCGGTATCATGGAGTGGTGGCGGCGACGGCTCAAGCTCTCCAGCGCGGTCGATCCGATCGAGGCGAACGCGCTGCGTGGCGGCAATCTGTCGATGCGCGACAGCGTGGTGGTGTCGAGCCAGACGCTGATCTCGAACGGCTGCGGCGCCTCCGTCGGCCTCGAGGCCGGCTATACCCAGATCGGCTCGGGCATCGCCTCGCTGCTCGGCAAGTTCTTCAATCTGCGCCGCAACGATCTGCGCCTGATCGTCGGCTGCGGCGCCGCCGCGGCGATCGCAGCCGCCTTCGGTGCACCGATCACCGGGGCCTTCTACGCCTGCGAGCTGATCGTCGGCGTCTATTCGGTCGGCAGCGCCGCGCCGATCCTCGCCGCCTCGCTCGCGGGTGCACTGACCGCGCAATGGCTCGGCGGCGCGCCATACTCGCTCGAAATACCCAAGGTCAGCGCCGTCGGCGTCGAGCAATATCTGGCGCTGATCGGGCTCGCGCTCGTCACCAGCGGCGTCGGCATCGCCGTGATGCGCTCGTCCTCGATGTTCGAGCGCCTGTTCAAATGGCTGCCGGTCTGGCTGCGCCCGGCGATCGGCGGCCTCATCGTCGGCTGCTTTGCGATTGTCACGCCGCAGGTGTTGGCGGCCGGCCACGGCGCGATGGTGCTCGATCTCTTTCACGACATGACGATCGGCCTGATCGCGCTGATCATCGCCTTGAAGGTGACGGCCTGCCTGATCTCGCTCGCCTCCGGCTTCCGCGGCGGGCTGTTCTTTGCGTCGCTGTTCGTCGGCAGCCTGATCGGAAAGTTCTTTTCCGCGGTGCTGCTCTTGATCAGCCCGAACTTCGTGATCGATCCGCTGGTCGCGATGCTGACGGGCATGGCGACGCTCGGCGTCGCCATCGTCGGCGGTCCCTTGACCATGTCGTTCCTCGTGCTCGAGATGACCCGCAACGTCGACGTCACCGCCGTGGTGCTCGCCGGCTGCATCGTCACCTCGATCTGCGTCCGCTTCATGTTCGGACACTCCTTCTCCACCTGGCGCTTGCATCTGCGCGGCGAGACCATTCGCAGCGCCAACGACGTCGGCTGGCTGCGCAACCTCACCGTCGAGCGGCTGATGCGCTCCGATGTCGGCAAGGTGCCGTCGACCACGACGATCGCCGCGGTCCGCCGTGAATTCGCGCTGGGCTCGCGGCCCGGGATCGTCATCGTCAACAATGCGGACGAATATGTCGGCCTCGTCCTGCTGCCGGACCTGTTCTCCGGCGATCTCGACACCATCGCCGACGAGATCCAGGTGATCGAGCTCGCGCGCCTGACCGAGATCGTGCTGATTCCGGAAATGAACGTGAAGTCGGCAATGGCGGTGTTCGACGAGGCGGAGGCCGAGATGCTGGCGGTGGTCGATTCCACCGACAGCCGCAAGGTGGTCGGCTTCCTCACCGAGACCTTCGCCCGCCGCCGCTATGTCGAGGAGATCGACAAGGCGACGCGCGGCGTACTCGGCGCGCTGTCGTAAAGGTCGCGCGGAAGCGGGACAGCGTGCGTCATGCGCCGCCGTCCGCACCTGCTATCGGCCCGCTTGGAAGGGAGCCGCAACGACGCTCGCCACGATCCGGCGGACCAGCGGCAGCACCATCAGCAGCGTCGGAAACGCGACGATCCATGACAGCGCCCAGGCGCCCGGCCAGGTCGCGAGAAACGCCGGCGTTGCGCCGAGGCTTCGAAGCGTGGAAATGACCGACACCACGGCCGTCATGAGGGCGGATAGCACGAATGGCATCACGATCGGCGCATAGCGCGCCGGCAGTTTGCGAACCGCAATCATCTGGTTTCTCTTTGGAATAGGACGCGTCAGTCACGGTGAACCCAAAAATGGCATCGATCCCGACGGCGTCGGTTGATGCGTTGGTTCACGTAAAACGCTTACGGCGACCGAAAAATGGTGCGTCTGTTCATTATCCGCTCATGTTGGATGGTTCAAGCTGGATCTGGTCGTTCGGCTTACAATCGTTCAAAGCGTGGCAGATTGCCGCGATCCCGAAACCATTTCAGTGGTTTGCGCATTTAGTCTTGTTTGATTGTGTCGCTTTGAGCGAGAACAGGGAAGGTCAAGATGAATAAGGGACCGATGATTTCTGCAGCCGGCCGTAACGTTGCGTTGGCAGCTTTCGCAAGTCTTGTTCTGATTGCGGCCTCTATCACGCCTTCGGCTGCCAACTCGCCCGCGCCCACCAAGGCCGCTGCCGCGAGCCCGGCCGCTCCGGCTGCCACCGATTTCAGCGCGGCTCGCCGCCATCGCTATTATCGTCGAGGCCCGAACGCTGCAGGCCTCGCCTTCATGGGCGTGGCGGCAGGTCTGATCGGCGGCGCGATCGCAGAGAGCAGGCGCCAGGAGTACTACGAGGACCGCTATAATTACGGCCCCGGTCCTTACTACGGCGGCCAGGGATATTACGGCGGCGGTCCCTACTATGGTCCGCGTGGCTATTATCGGCCGTATTAGGCGCCTGTCCTCGCCGCAGTCTCGTTTCGCGCCAAGATAGCGCCAAGGGGCGGTGTTTTGCACCGCCCCTTGTTGCGTCTGCGCGACGTCTCATTGCCCGGCCTGTGTCGCGGGCGCGTCAATCCCCTCCGGGAAAAATATTCCACTTTACCGAAATTCGGAAACGGCGTATGTGTCGGTCATCCCGGCTCATCCTTGAGGGGCGATCTTGTGGTCGTCACGTTCGCGAGCCGGGCTTGCGGTGGACGCGGCAGCGTTCGGGTGCGAGAGGCGTGGGGCAGGGCGGATTGCTCTCCGTGAGCCCAAGGCTTCGTTCCGACGAGCGGCGCTGTCAGGCTTCGTCTCGTCTGTAAGTTTCCGGCTCCGTCGACAGGGCTGGAAAAACTGCGGCGAAATGGCGGGCCGTGCGTACGGCAAAACCGTGTGGTCCTGGCCGTCGTTGCTACGGTCAAGCCCCGGCGAATGCGGCATCTGCGTCAACCGGCGCGGTGTCGGTGAATTTCGTTGGGACGAGGGAGGCCAGCAGGAACTCGGCTCCCGGGAGATCACGGCATAAGCCGTCCAACCATCGCGCAGGGAAGGCCGAGTGATTGGCTACACCTGTATGCTGCTGTGCGGTTTTCCTGCGTGTGCTTTTCGCGCAGCGGACCGCGGGTGCGAGGTCAGCACCCGGCCTTCCCTGCGCCCTCTTGGACAAGGGGGTGAAGCGACCAAGCAAAGCTCGGGCGAATGCGTCGCGAGAACGCGATGGCGTGTCTGCAAGTCGAAAATGAACGCGAAGAAGATCCGCTCTCGTGCCCCGGACGCAGCGCAGCGCCTCTTCAGCGGTGCACTGCAGAGCCGGGGCCCATCTCGCCGCATTGCGCCGTGTCGCCCCTGGGTCCCGGCTCTGCGCAGCAACGCTCACGCGTTGCAGCGCGTCCGGGACACGAGAGCGAATTGGGTTGGCTCGCGATGACGAGGTTCGAGTAACCGAACGCTATGCTTTCAATATCACCGTCCCGCTGGTGCAGACATCGCGCCGTTGGTATAGCGCGACCAGTGGGGCCCGGTCGGCTGCGACGGCCAGAGCGCGGCATTGGAGTCGCGCACCGACTGGGTGATGGGATGGGGTTGCGCTTTGCGGACATGACGGCGGTCGTTCGCCGCGGCAGTCTGGATGGTCGCGGCGGCAATCAGCGTCGCGCCCAGAATAATGAAAGTCTTTTGCATTGTTTGTTTCTCCCGTGACGACGCCCGGCTGTGAGATGTCTGTTTTGTATGTCGCCGTCGCGGCTGACATGGCGATGCGTCCAGCCGATATCAGCGCTCGCGACATCACATTGGGGCGAGCCAATTTTCTAGCCTCGGCTAAATATTCGGCAATCGCGCTCGTGGCACCGGTGGACTTGCCTCCTCCAATCCGGT
The DNA here is from genome assembly GCF_055807355.1 of Bradyrhizobium sp. Ken01. Taxonomy (NCBI): domain Bacteria; kingdom Pseudomonadati; phylum Pseudomonadota; class Alphaproteobacteria; order Hyphomicrobiales; family Nitrobacteraceae; genus Bradyrhizobium; species Bradyrhizobium sp. Ken01. The sequence continues at coordinate 34,018 of NZ_JBVVPC010000028.1, read as the reverse complement.
TCAATGGGCCAAATTCGGTTTTCAGGCGACAATGATGTCGAAATATCTGCTGGTCCTTCTGCTGATCGCCTCGCCGGCCGTGGCGCAGGTCAAGCTGACCCCAAAAACATCGGCGGCGCATCCGGACCCCTGCGCGCCGATCGGGCGGACCGCGGACGGCAAGCTGGTCTACTCCATGAAATGCGAGAATTTGCCGGTGCCGCCTCCGCCGCCGCAGGCGCAACTGAGGGAGGCGCCGCAGCCCGCCGCCGAGCCGGAGCCCGAGACGCGGCGGAGCGGCGTTTTCGGCTGGTCCTACGACCGCAGGTAACGGGCCGCGCCCCTTGCGCGAAGCCCGACGGAGTGCTCTTTGCCTGAAAATTCCCCGTGGGGCCACCGCCCCCGATCCAGAGAGATGAGATGACCAAACTCGTGATCCGCGCCGGCGACTTCACCTTCGATGCCCGTTTCGAGGAGCAAGCGGCGCCCAAGACTGTCGCCGCGTTCCGCAAGGCGCTGCCGTTCGAAAGCCACATCATCCACGTGCGCTGGAGCGGCGAGGGCGTGTGGATGCCACTCGGCGACCTCGATTTCGGTGTCGGCTACGAGAACCACACCAGCTATCCCGCGCCCGGCCAGATCATCCTCTATCCCGGCGGCATCAGCGAGACCGAGATCCTGATGGCCTATGGCGGCGTGCACTTCGCGAGCAAGATGGGCCAGCTCGCCGGCAACCATTTCATCACGCTGACCTCTGGTCTGGAGAATCTGGCGACGCTCGGCAAGAGCGTGCTGTGGAAGGGCGCGCTGCCGATCCGCTTCGAGGAAGTCTGAGTGACTGAGCCCCGCTACCCGCGCGATCTCCGCGGTTACGGCCGCAACCCGCCGCACCCGCAATGGCCCGGCAACGCGCGGGTCGCGGTGCAGTTCGTCGTTAATTTCGAGGAGGGCAGCGAAAACAACATCCTTCATGGCGATGCCGCCTCGGAAGCGTTTCTGTCCGACGTGCTCGGCGCGCAGCCTTGGCCTGGCCAGCGCCATGCCAATATCGAATCGATGTTCGAATATGGCTCGCGGGCCGGCTTTTGGCGGCTGTGGCGGATATTCAGCGAGCGGAAGTGGCCGACCACCGTGTTCGGTGTCGCCACAGCGCTGAAGCGCAATCCGGAAATCGTTGCCGCCATGAAGGAGGCGGGCTGGGACATCGCCAGCCACAGCCTGAAGTGGATCGAGCACAAGGACATGACCGAGGCGCAGGAGCGCGCGGAGATCGCGGAAGCGATCCGCGTCCACACCGCGGCGACCGGCTCGCGGCCGCTCGGCTGGTATACCGGACGCTCCTCGATCAACACCAACCGTCTGTTGATGGAGGAGGGCGGCTTCCTCTATCTCAGCGATTCCTATGCCGATGATCTGCCCTATTGGGTCAAGGGCGCGAGCGGCAAGCAGCTCGTCATTCCCTATACGCTCGACGCCAACGACATGCGCTTCATCAACCCGCAAGGCTTTGCCGAAGGCGAGCAGTTCTTCACCTTTCTGAAGGATGCCTTCGACGTACTCTATGCTGAAGGCGAGAGCGCGCCGAAGATGATGTCGGTCGGCCTGCACTGTCGTCTCGCCGGCCGCCCCGGCCGCGCGGCGGGGCTGATCCGCTTCCTCGACTACATCGGCAAGTACGAGCGCGTCTGGGTGCCGACGCGGTTGCAGATCGCACAGCATTGGCACGACAAGCATGCGGGCCTTGCGGACGATGCTTTCGAGATCGGATAGGGAAGCAATGTCACAGATCGCCTTGTCTGATCTCAATGCTGCGAGCTTCGATGAATTCGTGGCCGTACTTGAAAATGTGGTCGAGTACTCGCCTTGGATTGCCCAAGAAGCCGCGGCGCGCCGTCCGTTTGCCGGGATCAATTCACTGCTCGACGCGATCAAGGCGGCGATCGCTAGCGCTGAGCCCGAGGTGCAGCTGGCGTTGATACGCGCGCATCCCGACCTCGCGAACAAGACCCAGCGCTCAGCGGGACTCACGCCTGACTCGACTGCCGAGCAGAGCAGCGCTGGTCTAGACCGTCTGTCGGACACCGAATATGCGGCCTTCGAGCGGGCGAACAATGCGTATCGCGAAAAATTTGGTATCCCCTATATCGTCTGCGCGCGCCGGCACACCAAGGATTCCATTCTGCGTGACTTCGAGTCGCGACTGCAGAACATTGCCAAGACCGAGACACGCCGTGCGCTCGAGGAAATCTCCCGCATCGCTGCGCTGCGGCTGGACCAGCTCGTCAGTGCTGACGACAAGCTGAAAGTGCACGGCCGACTCTCGACCCATGTGCTGGACAACCACGCCGGCAAGCCTGCGCCAGGCATTGCGGTCGAGCTGGTCGAGCTCGCGCACCTCGGCGAGAGCCGGGTGATTGCGCGCACCATCACCAATGCGGACGGCCGCACCGACCAGCCGCTGATCGGCGGCCGGCCGCTGCCGATCGGCCGCTATGAGCTCCGGTTTAGCGTCGCCAAATATTACGCCGAGCGCAACGTGCCGCTCTCCGACCCGCCGTTCCTCGACGAGATCCCGCTGCGCTTTGCGATCAGCGAGCCGGAAAGCCACTATCACGTGCCGCTGCTGGTGACGCCGTGGAGCTATTCGACCTATCGCGGCAGTTAAACATGTTGCGCGGATGAGGCGACCGCTGCTGCATCCGCTTCTGCCGCTGCACCGCCGCTCAATCCGTTGAAGAAGGCGTTGAGCAGCACCGAGACGATCGCACAGAGCAGGATGCCCGACTCCAGCAGCGGCTGGAGATCGTGCGGCAAATTCCTGAAGAAGCCGGGTGCGGCGAGCGGGATCAGGCCGAAGCCGATCGAGATCGCGACGATGAAGAGATTGTAGCGATTGGTGCGGAAGTCGACCGAGGTGAGGATGCGTGCGCCGGTCGCGGCGACCATGCCGAACATCACGAGGCCGGCGCCGCCGAGCACGACCAGCGGCACGGCCTCGACCAGCGCGGCGAGCTTCGGCAACAGGCCGAGCACGAGCATGATGCAGCCGCCTGTGATCGTGACCCAGCGCGAGCGCACGCCTGTCACCGAGACCAGGCCGACATTCTGCGAGAACGACGTGTACGGGAAGGTGTTGAAGATGCCGCCGAGCAGCGTGCCGACGCCGTCGGCGCGCAGACCTCGGCTCAGGGCTTCGCGGTCGACCGTCTTGCCGGTGATGTCGCCGAGCGCGAGGAACATGCCCAGCGATTCGATCATCACGACGACCATGACGACGCACATGGTGATAACAGGCACCAGATGGAATTGCGGCATGCCGAAGCGGAACGGAATCACGACGGCGCCCCAGGACGCCGCAGCGACCTTGTCGAAATGCATAACGCCCAGGATGGTCGCGAGCACGGCACCGGCGATGATGCCAAGCAGCACCGAGACGTTGGCGAGGAAGCCGGTCCCCCATTTGATCAGGCCGAGAATGAACAGCAGGACGAACAGCGAGATGCCGAGTCCCTGCAACTGTCCGTAGGCCGGATTGGGAAAGCTACCGGCGACGCCGTCGACCACTTTGGTCAGCGTCGGCAGGCCGCCGCCCGCCCAGTTGATGCCGACCCGCATCAAGGAGATGCCAATGACGAGAATGATGCTGCCGGTGACGACGGGCGGGAACAGCGGCAGCAGCCGGCTGACGAACGGCGCCGCGACAATGCCGAACAGGCCGGCCGCGATCACCGAACCGTAGATGCCGAGCAGGCCGATGTCGGGTGAAGCCGCCATCGACAGCATCGGACCGACGGATGCGAAGGTCACGCCCATCATCACGGGCAGGCGGATGCCGACGCCGGGAAAACCGAGGCATTGCACCAGCGTCGCAAGTCCGCAGGCGAACAGGTCGGCGCTGATCAGGAAAGCGACATCCTCCGGCGGCAGCTTCAGCGCGCGCCCGATGATCAGCGGCACCGCGACCGCGCCGGCATACATCACCAGCACATGCTGGAGACCGAGCGCCAGCAGGCACGGGACCGGCAAGACCTCGTCGACGGGATGCACTTCGCTGGTCATGGATCAATCCCCCGAAATATGCCTATCCGAATTTATCGTGCAGCGCCGGAAACAGCCGGTCCGGCTTGAAGGGCGGCGCCGTGAAGCGGATGCCGGTGGCGTCCGCGATCGCGTTGCCGAGCGCGGCGGCGACCGGATTGTACGGACTCTCGCTCATCGACTTCGCCCCCAGCGGGCCAATCGTGTCGGAGGTCTCGGCGAAGAAGACCTCGGTGCGGGGCACGTCGGCGAAGGAGGGCAGGTGGTAGTCGCGGAATTTCGGGTTGGTGACGCGGCCGTCCGCGTCGATCACCATCTCCTCGTAGAGCGCGGCACCGAGCGCCTGCGCGACCCCGCCTTCGACCTGACCGCGGCACTGCATGGGATTGGCGACGACGCCGGCGTCCGCCGCATGCACGCTCCTGAGAATCCGGAGCTCGCCGGTGCCCTTGTTCACGGCGACGCGAAAGCCGTGCACGTTGAAGCCGACCGAACGCGGCGTGCCGCCGGAATTGCCGGCGCCTGCGAACGGCTGTCCGCGTTCGCGCGCGAGCTTTGCCAGTTCCGCAAAGGACATGCGCCGCACGCCACTGACGACGGCTTCGCTCTCGAGGGTGCAGCTCCCGACGTCGCAGAGCCATGCGCCGGCGGCGGCCGCCTTCAGCTCGGTCGCAAGCTGCATGGTCGCGGCATGCGTCGCTTTGCCGGCGACGAACATGCCGGCGCTGCCATAGGCGCCGGTGTCGTGGCCGCCATGGGCGGTGTCGGACTGGCGCAGGCGGATGCGGTCGACGGTGGTCGCAAGCGTGGTCGCCGCGATCTGCCGGTGCACGGTGCTGGTGCCGTTGCCGAATTCGGCGGTGCCGACGGTGAGATCGAAGCTGGCGTCGTCGTTGAGCGTGACCATCGCATCCGCGAGATGGCCCGCCGGGGGCACCGTGTCGATCATGGTCAGCGCGACGCCGTCGCCGATCAGCCACTCCGGCGACAGGTCCGGCTGTGGGCCATCAGCCTGCATCGCGCGCTCGACGAGGTCGAGGCACTGGTCGAGCCCGTAGGAGCCGTAGTGCACATCGTGAAATTCCGACGGCGGCGGCGACAGCATGGGGTCGCCGGGCTTGACGACGTTGCGCCGGCGCATCTCGTAAGGGCTGATGCCGAGCTGCTTGGCCAGTTCGTCGATCGCGGCCTCGACCGCGATCAGTGTTTGCGGCAAGCCATAACCGCGAAACGCGCCTGCCGGCACCGTATTGGTGTAGACCGCGTAGCCGTCGACCCGCTTGTTCGGGCAATTGTAGACGCTGATGGATTCGGCCAGCGAGTGGAACATCACGGGGCCGGCGTGATTGCCGTAGGCGCCGGTGTTGGAGAGCACGTCGAGCTGGAGCGCCGTGAGCTTGCCGTCCGCGTCTGCCCCGGCCTTGATGTGGACCCGCATCGGATGCCGCGTCGACGTTGCGACGAACTGCTCCTCGCGGGTGAGCTCCAGCTTCACCGGCCGTCCGGTCTTGAGCGCGGCGAGCGCCAGAATGTCCTCGACGAACATCTCCTGCTTGCCGCCGAAGCCCCCACCGACGCGCTCGCAGAACACGCGGACCTTGTCCATGGGAAGCTCGAAGATATCAGACAGTGCGCGCCGGGTCAGGAACGGCACTTGCGTCGAGGTGCGAACGTTGAGCACGCCGGAAGCATCGAGCCAGGCGAGGCCGCCATGGGTCTCCAGTGCGGCATGCTGCACACGGTGACTATGGAAGGTGCCCTCGAAGGTGGCGGCGGATGTCGCGAGCGCAGCCGCCACGTCGCCGAATTCGCCATGCGTCTCCGCGACGAGGTTGCGCTGGGCGTCGGCAACACGGTTCGCGGTGGTGCGGTCGGGATGAATGACGGATGCACCGGGCGCCATCGCCTGCTCCGGATCGACCAGCGCGGGCAAAATCTCGTAACTGACCTTCAGCCGGCGGCATGCGTCCTCGCCGGCGGCTTCGCTGTCTGCGACGACGGCGGCGACCTTCTGGCCGATGAAGCGGACGATGTCGTCGAGGACACGGGTGTCCTCGGGATCCATCCAGTCCTTCTCATGCCGCGCGGTCGACATCAGAGTAGTTGGCGCATCCTCATGCGTCAGCACCGCGTGCACGCCGGGAACGCTCAGCGCTTCCGACTTGTCGATCGCGACGATCCTGGCGTGGGCGTGGGGCGAACGGAGCAGCTTGATATGCAGCAGGCCGCCGATCTGCGTGTCGAACGTGTAGCGCGCCTTGCCGCGCACGACGTCGGGGCCAGCCGGCGCCGGCAGGCTGCGGCCGAATGCGGCGCCAGCCTCGACGCTCTCCTCGACATTGGTCTTGCCGAGCAACGCATCCTCGATCGAACGATACCCGGTGCAGCGGCAGATATTGCCCTTCAGCGCGACGCCGAGATCGGTGCGCTGCGCCTGGTTCAGCGAGGCGCAGGTCAGGATCATGCCGGCGGTGCAGAAGCCGCATTGAAAGCCCTGTGCGTCGAGGAAAGCCTGCTGCATCGGGTGCGCGCCGCCGTCTCCGCCCAGACCTTCGATCGTGGTGACGGCACGGCCTTCGACGCGGAAGGCCGGGATCAGGCAGCTATGCACGGGCTCGCCGTCCAACAGCACGGTGCAGGCGCCGCAATCGCCGGCGTCGCAGCCCTTCTTCACGCCGAAATGGCCGAACTCGCGCAGGAACGTGCGCAGGCACTGGCCGGCGCGTGGCTCCTGCGAAAACGGCTTGCCGTCGACCTCGAAGCTCATGGCGACGGTGCTCCGAGGAGTTCGTCGCGGATCTCTTCGGCAAGCCGCAGTGTCATGTGCTTGCGCCAGAGCGGCTTGCCGTGGATGTCGGTGTGGTACAGGTCGTGCGTGATCTGCTGCGCGATGGCCTCGCGAAGTGCTTTCGCGTCGGGTGGCTTGAGGAAGGACAGCCGGATCGGCCGCACCGTCGACGCGGTGACTGTGAGCGCCAGCGGGCCATCGGCATCCAGACTGCCGATCAGGAGCGCCGCCGAGCGGCCGACCGGCGCCAGCGAGATCTGGCGAAAGACCGTACGACGCTTCAACGCGGCGATCGGAATATCGATCTGCCGGAGCAGGTCCCCCGGCGCCAGAAGGTTGCGTTGGTTGCCGGTGACGAAGTCGACGACGGACATCATCTGTTCGCCGCCGCCGGCCTTCCAGATGGTGCAGATGCCCTCCAGCGCAGCGGTGAGCGAGATCATCGGTCCCGCCGGCAGCGACATGCAGAGATTACCGCCGACGGTTGCCGTCTTCCATATCTTGAACGAAGCCAGGAAGGCGCGGCAGCACTGGTTGATCAGCGGTGCCGCGAACCAATCCGGTGGGTAGGCGAATCCATCGAGCTGCGCGACGGTGCAGGTGGCTGCGATGCTGAGATGGCTCTCGGTGACCGTCAGCGCCGGCCATTTGAGGTCGGTGAGATCGATGAGCCTGGTCAAGTGAACCTGCGGCTCCGAGAACAGCCAGGTGCCGCCCGCGAGCCAAGCATCGCCTGGCGTCCAAACGGGCAGCTGCGCGCGCGTTTGCGGATGGGCGACCGCTGTGATGGTATTCAAGTCCATGGCGAGGCCAACGCTTCCAACGAGTGAATCGAGCCAGGAGAAAGTCTTGCAAGACGAGCGCCAAGTCGCAACAACAAGTCGCAGCAAAAACGCGACCAGACCGGCCCCTGCCTTGCAGGCCTGTCGTCAGCGGATGTGAGGAGAGCAGGTTCATGAGCGACGCAAAGCCGATCTGGATCAGGGATCCCCTGGCTATCCTCGCCGATGGCGCCGAGCGCGGGATCGTGGTGAAAGGCGGCCGGATCATCGAGCTGGTGCCGGCCGGCGCTGCGCCCGCAACCGCTGACGTCGCGGTGTTCGATGCCGGCGACCACGTCGTGCTGCCGGGCCTCATCAACACCCATCACCATTTTTACCAGACGCTGACGCGCGCGCTGCCGGCGGCGATGGACCGCGAGCTGTTTCCCTGGCTCCAGGCGCTCTATCCGGTGTGGGCGAAGCTGACGCCTGATGCGCTCGAACTCGCTGTCACGGTGGCGATGTCCGAGCTGCTGCTGTCGGGCTGCACCACCACGACGGATCATCACTACGTCTTCCCCGCGGGCCTCGAGGAGTCCGTCGACATCGAGGTCGAAGTCGCAAAGCGGCTTGGTGTTCGCGTGCTGCTCACGCGCGGCTCGATGAACCTGTCGCAGCGCGACGGCGGTCTGCCGCCTGATAGCGTCGTGCAGGACGAGGACACCATCCTCGCCGACAGCGCGCGCGTGGTGGCGAAATATCACCAGCGCGGTCCGGATGCGATGGTACAGATTGCGCTTGCGCCTTGCTCGCCGTTCTCGGTAACGACGTCCCTGATGCGCGCCACCGCAGATCTTGCCGGCAAGCTCGACGTGCGCCTGCACACCCATCTCGCCGAGACCGAGGACGAGAACAAATTCTGCCAGCAGATGTACGGCTGCCGCCCACTCGACTATCTCGAGCAATGCGGCTGGCTCAACGCGCGGACCTGGCTCGCCCACGGCATCTTTTTCAAGGCCGACGAGATGAAGCGGCTCGGCAAGGCGAAGACGACGATCAGTCATTGCGCCTGCAGCAACCAGCTTCTGGCCTCCGGCTGCTGCCCCGTCTGCGAGATGGAGGAGGCCGGCGTCGGCATCGGCATCGGCGTCGATGGCTCGGCCTCGAACGACGGATCGAATCTGATGCAGGAGGTGCGGGCCGCGTTCCTGCTGCAGCGGGCGCGCTACGGGGTGACGAAGGTCAGTCACAAGGATGCGCTGCGCTGGGCCACCAAGGGCTCGGCAGCCTGCGTCGGCCGGCCGGAACTTGGCGAGATCGCCGTCGGCAAGGCGGCCGATCTCGCGCTGTTCAGGCTCGACGAGCTGCGCTTCTCCGGCCATGGCGATCCCCTGGCCGCGGTCGTCCTGTGCGGGGCGCATCGGGCCGATCGGGTCATGGTGGCGGGGAAATGGGCCGTGATCGACGGAGCGATCCCGGGCCTGGATATCGCCGATCTGATCACCCGCCACAGTTCCGCGGCGCGGGCGATGCAGGCGGGATAATCAGCAAAATAGAAAGAGGGGGCGACCACAAGTGCCGGGTGCTTCTGGCCACCCCCTCCGAACCTCCTCCGGGAGGAGCAGGTGATTTAGACGATGCAAGAAGCGTGCTACTTGCCCGGCAGCTTGTCGTCGATGCCCTTGACGTAGAAATTCATGCCGAGGATCTGGCCGTCGTCGAGATTGGCGCCGCCCTTGCACTCGACCGGCTTGCCGTCTTGCCCAAGGACCGGGCACTTGAACGGATGCAGCTTGCCCGCGGTGATCGCGGCCTGGGCATCCTCGGCGATCTTCTTCACGTCGTCAGGCATGTTGGTGTAGGGCGCCATCGCGAACATGTGGCTGTCGAGGCCGCCCCAGCTGTCCTCGGATTTCCAGGTTCCGTCGAGCTCGGCCTTGACCCGGGCGATGTAGTAGGGGCCCCAAGTATCGAGAATCGAGGTCAGCTGGGTCTTCGGCCCGAACTTGATCATCTCGGAATCCTGGCCGAAGGCGAGCTTGCCGCGTTCGCTGGCGATCTGCATTGCCGCCGGCGAGTCCGTGTGCTGCATGATCACATCCGCGCCCTGGTCGATCAGCGCCTTGGCGGCGTCGGCCTCCTTGCCCGGGTCGAACCAGGTATTGGCCCAGATGATCTTGACCTTGATGTTCGGGTTGATTGTCTGTGCGGCGAGGATCGTCGCGTTGATGCCGGAGACGACCTCGGGAATCGGGAACGAGCCGATATAGCCGAGCACGCCGGACTTCGACATCTTGGCCGCGATCAGGCCCTGGATGTAGCGGCCCTGGTACCATTTGGCCGAATAGGTCGACATGTTCGGATTGCGCTTGTATCCGGTCGCGTGCTCGAAATGCACGTTCGGATATTTCTTCGCGACCTTCAGCGTCGGATCCATGTAGCCGAACGAGGTGGTGAAGATCAGCTTGTTGCCGGCGCGGACGAGCTGCTCGATCGAGCGCTCGGCGTCGGGGCCTTCAGGCACGTTTTCGAGAAAGGTGGTCTCGATCTTGTCGCCGAGCTCCTTCACCAGCGCTTGGCGTGCCAGCTCATGCTGATAGGTCCAGCCGAGGTCGCCGACCGGGCCGAGGTAGATAAATCCGACTTTCAGCTTGTCGGCGGCGGAGGCTGCACTGACGCTCCCGGCAAGCAAAAGCCCGGCAGTCAGCGCAAGAAGTGATTTCCTCATCATCAATCTCCAAACATCAGGGGAAAGCCACGATCCCCAACGTGCGCGCCCCATCGCGCACGCCGCGGAAATGAAACGCTAGCGGTCCGGCACGAACACGGTGCCGAGTGCAGCCGGCGCCGTCGATCCGCCCGTGCGCGCGCGGGAGAGCAGGACCAGGACGATGACAGTCGCAAGATACGGCAGCGCCGACATCAACTGCGAGGGAATGCCGACGCCCCAGCCCTGCGCGTGCAGCTGCAGGATCGTCACCGCGCCGAACAGATACGCGCCGACCACGAGGCGGCCGGGCCGCCAGGACGAGAACACCACCAGCGCCAGTGCGATCCAGCCGCGGCCCGCAGTCATGCCCGGAATGAAGAACGGCGTATAGGCGAGCGGCAGGTAGGCGCCGGCAAGCCCCGCGCAGGCGCCGCCGAACATCACGGCGAAGGTCCGGATCCGCAGCACGGGATAGCCGAGCGCATGCGCGGAGACGTGGTTGTCGCCGCAGGCGCGCAGGATCAATCCCGACCGCGTGCGGTACAGGAACCACCAGACGCCGGCGACCAGCGCCAGCGAAAAATAGACAAAGGCGTCCTCGCCGAACAGCACGCGGCCGATCAGTGGGATATCGGTAAGGCCGGGAATGTAAAGATGCGTTGCCGGTGTGATGCGCTCGCCGACGAACCCGGCGCCAATCAGGCCGGAGAGTCCGACGCCCAGGATGGTCAGCGCCAGCCCTGTCGCAACCTGGTTGACCGCAAGCCCGAGCGCCATCAGTGCGAAGACCAGTGACATCAATGTGCCGGCGACGATGCCGAACAGCGCTCCGATGAAGATCGAGCCGGTCAGCCACGCACCTGCAAAGCCACATGCGGCGCCGACGATCATCATGCCCTCGACGCCGAGATTGAGCACGCCGGAGCGCTCGGTCACGAGCTCGCCGGTCGCCGCGATCAGGAGCGGCGTCGAGGCGGCGAGCACTGCGAGAATGATGGCTTCAATGAGTTCCACGAGCCACCTGTCGGTTCGGGAAGACCAGCTTGAAGCGGTAGAGAATGAGGGAATCGCAGGCGAGCACGTAGAACAGCAGGATGCCCTGAAAAACCTTGGTGACGTCCAACGGGATCTTCATCGCGATCTGCGCCTGCTCGCCGCCGATAAAGGTCAACGCGAGAAAAAGGCCTGCAATTAATATTCCAAGGGGGTTCAACCGGCCGAGAAAGGCGACGATGATCGCCGTAAAACCGTAACCCGGCGAGATGCCGGGCTGCAGATGCCCGACCGGACCCGCGACCTCGATGATGCCGGCGAGGCCGGCAAGCGCGCCCGAGACGGCGAAGGTCAGGAGGATCAACTGGTTGGAATTGAAGCCGCCGAACCGCGCGGCGCGGGGCGCTGCACCGACCACGCGAATCTCGAATCCCTTGATAGTGCGTCCGAGCAGGATCGCCGCCGCGGCGACGACAAGGAGGGCGATGATGGAGCCGAGATGCAGCCGGCCGCCATCGATCAGCAGCGGCACCGTTGCGACGGGATCGAACTCGGCCGTGGTCGGGAAGTTGAAACCGTGCGGATCGCGCCAGGGGCCGCGCACGAGATAGTCGAGGAAGAGATCGGCGACATAGACCAGCATCAGGCTGGTCAGGATCTCGCTGGCGCCGAACTTCACCTTGCAGATTGCCGGGATCAGCGCGTAGAGCGCGCCCGCGGCGGCGGCGAGCACGAGCATGACCGGCAGCACCCAGACGCCGGCGTCGGTGCCCTGCGTCTTCACCGCAATCCAACTTCCGGCGACGGCGCCGATCAGGAACTGCCCTTCGGCGCCGATGTTCCAGGCATTGGCGAGATAGCAGAGCGACAGCCCGATCGCGATCATCACCAGCGGTGTCGCCTTCACCGCGATTTCCTGGAGCGAATAGCTGTCGGTCAAAGGCGCGATGAAATAGGCGTGCAGGGCGAGCAGCGGATTTTTGCCGAGGATCGCGAACAGGATGACCATGGTCACGATCGTGAGGCCGATCGCGATCAGCGGAGAGATCAGCGCGATCGTGTTGGAGCGCTCGGCGCGCTTCTCAAGCACCAGCTGCATGCGCGGCCTCCTTCGGCTCCAGCGTGCTGCCGCCCATCAACAGGCCGAGTTTTTCGCGCGTCGCCTCGCTGGTGGCGAGCGGCGCAGACAGATGGCCATGGAACATCACGGCGATGCGGTCGGCGATTTCCGCGAGCTCGTCGAGATCCTGGCTGGTCACGAGCACGGCGGCGCCTGCGGTTGCGAGATCAAGCAGCGCCTGCCGGATCACGGCGGCAGCGCCGGCGTCGACGCCCCAGGTCGGTTGGCTCACTACCAGCACCGCGGGATTGCGCAGGATCTCGCGTCCCACAATGAACTTCTGCAAATTGCCGCCGGAGAGGGATGCTGCTTCCGGATCTCGCTTGGCCTTGCGGACGTCGAACGTCTCGGTTGCGCGGTCGACCGTCTTCAGAGTGGCCGCAGTATCGATGAAGCCGTGATGGACCATGCCGCTGGCGGCGTGCCCGGTGAGCAGCGCATTCTCCGAAAGCTTCATGCGCGGCGCGGTGCCGTGGCCGAGCCGCTCCTCGGGAACGAAGGCTGCGCCGAGCTTGCGGCGCTGCGTGATCGAGAGATGGCCGGCGGCAAGGCCTTCGATTACGATCGTGCCGGGATCCTTCGACAAGCGTTCGCCGGACAGCGCGGCGAACAATTCGTCCTGGCCGTTGCCTGCGACCCCGGCGATGCCGAGGATCTCGCCGCCTTTCAGCTCGAACGAGATGTGCTCGAGCCGTACACCATGCGCCTCGCCGGGGGCGAGCGAGAGATCGTTGACGACGAGGCGCGGCACGGTGGTCTGCCGGCCGGCCGCCGCCTTCACCTCCTTGATCTCGCCGCCGACCATCATGCGCGCGAGCGACGCGGCGGTCTCAAGCCTGGGATTGCAGGTCTCCACCTTCTTGCCGCCGCGCAGGATCGTTGCCGTGTCGCACAGACGCTTCACCTCTTCGAGCTTGTGGCTGATGTAGAGGATGGCACGGCCTTCGGCCTTGAGCCGCTCCAGCACGACGAAGAGCTGGTCGGCTTCCTGTGGCGTCAGCACCGCGGTGGGCTCGTCAAGGATCAGGAATTGCGGATTCTGCATCAGCGCGCGGACGATCTCGATGCGCTGGCGCTCGCCGACCGACAATTGCCAGACCTCGCGTTTGGGATCGAGCGGCAATCCATAAGTCTTCGACACTTGCTCAAGCCGCGCCGACATGTCCTTGAAGGATTCTTTCCCGTCGAGGCCGAGCGCGACGTTCTCGGCGACCGTGAGATTGTCGAACAACGAGAAGTGCTGGAACACCATGCCGATGCCGCGGCTGCGCGCTTCCGAGGGACCGGACAGGAGGATCGGCTGGCCCTGCCAGAAAATCTGGCCAGCGCTGGGCTGGATCAGCCCGTAGATCGCCTTGACCAGCGTCGACTTGCCGGCGCCGTTCTCGCCGAGCAGCGCATGGATTTCCGTTGGCCAGATATCGATGTCGATGGCATCGTTGGCGAGGAAATCGCCATAGCGCTTGGTGAGCCCGACCGTCCTGAGGAGCGGGGACTCGCCGGAATGCAGGCTCTTAGCCGTGGGATCCAACATTCGCTGATGCGCTTGCATGGGGTGAAGTGCCTCAATACTGGGCTAGTTTGAACTGCTGCGTAAGGTGTGAAAAAGCGTCATCCCTTGCTCAACGCTTCGGCAGACAGGTGGGTCGGCGAGTCGCGGCTCTCGCCGGCGGCGATCGTCCTCAGATACCTTCCGGGCAGCCTTTGCAGTCACGGCTTGCGTGTGACGCCTGTTGCAAATTTGTGACGGCTCAAGCCAAATCGGAACCCGCTATGCAGTCTTGGCGTGAAGTTGAGCAGAGACGCGCCATCGAGTGTATGCATTTGCGAACACCTCAACAGTGGCTCCCGCCCGTCTTGTCTGCATTGTCCGGTCGATATGAAAAGGCGAGCGAAATCAAATGGGGATATCCGGCAATGGCCACTCTCGCCCAACGGCGTGGCGGTGACGTTGGCCTTCCAAATTCGCCGGTGAAACGCAGCGCGCTGTGCAAACAAGCGGCATGCCTTGAAACAAGTTGAGGCTTCTCACTCCGGGAGATCGGCGCAAGTGTCGCACCCAAGGGACGTTCATTTTTACGTGTCCAAACTTGGGGGTATTCAGGATGTCGTTTCGTTTCAAGGCAATTGCAGCAGGCGCGCTGTCACTTGCTACGGTTGCTACCAGTGGCCTGGCTCAGGCGGCGGATCTGCCGGTCAAGGCTGCCAAGAAGGCGGCCGACCTTCCGTTCTTCCTGGTGATCGACGACCGCGTCACCTTCTCCTACATCTTCAACGCCTCGCAGCCCGGTGCGTTCACCAACACCAACGGCGTGATCAACGCCAAGACGACGAAGCAGGTCTACTCCTTCACCCACTTCGATGCCTGGACCTACGGCACCAACTTCTTCACCATCTCGATGTTCAAGTCGGACCACAACGATCCGGCAGGCCCGTGTACCGCCACAGGCGTGGTCGTTTCGCCGGCTGCGGGCTTCGCAGCGACGCCGACGAGCTGTGCCGGCGCGACAGAAATCTACGGCCTTTTCCGCTCGACCTTCGGCTGGAACGAGATCTTCAACACCAAGGCGTTCACGCAGGGCCCGCTGCATAACATCTCGTTCGAGGTTGGCATGGATGCCAATACGGAGAACCGGTATTTCGGCGCTGCCAAGCGCGACGTTGTCGCCGGTCTACAGTTCGCCTTCGATCTTCCCTATAAGGGCTACTTCAACGTCGCGCCGTTGGTGTATTGGGAGTTCGCCAACCACAACTCGTTCTCGCAGTGCGGCGCCGGTTGGTCCGCTCCGTGTATTGCGGACGGCAACACGTCGTTCAAGCCGACCTGGGCGATCGAAACCAACTACTATATGGACCTCGGCTTCCTGCCGCAGAACATGCAGTATTTCTCGATCAGCGGCCGCGCGGCGTGGTACGGCAAGAAGGGCACCGACACTGAGCCGCTTCCCGCCAGCGTCGCCAACGGCGTCTATCCCACCAAGGTCGAGTTCAACTCCGAGCCGATCCGCCTGACCCTCGATGCCTCGAAGGCGGTTTGGGGTGAGAAGTACTCGCACTTCGTGGACGTCTGGGTCGCCTACCGCTATTGGCAGAACAAGTTCGGCCTCGATCACAACAACGCCGTGGCCTGCACCACCCTGGTCGGCGGCGCGAGGGTGAGCACCGGATCCTGCACCGAGTCCTCGCTCTACTCCGGTGTCACTGTGAAGTTCTAACCAGCTGACACGCTTCAGATGACGCCGCGTAAACCTCCGCGGCGTCATCTTCGTTTGTGGATAGGCCGGTGCCGTCAGGCGGCGAACGCTGGGCGAGGCCCCTCGGCGCCGCCTATTTCGTCCACACGCCGTCATGCAACGCTTCGGCCTCGTCTTCGAGCAGCGGCCCTGCAACCTCTGTCGGCCGCTGGCCGCTGGCAAAAACCTCGCGACACGGCAGGTCGAGGGTCGGGTTCTCCGGATGATCGCCGGTGATGCCGCGCAGGCGGTACTCGCTGAGGCCATAGATGACACGGCCGATGCCGGCCCAGTAGATCGCGCCGGCGCACATCGCACAGGGCTCGGCAGAGGAATAGAGCGTGGCCCTCGCTAACACCTCGCGTCCGAGCGTGCGGCAGGCCTGCGTGGCGGCGAGGCGCTCGGCATGCGCGGTGCCGTCGTGATCCGGCATATAGCCGTTCTCTGCCTCGATCAGGACCTTGCCTTCGGCATCGACCACGATGCAGCCGAAGGGATGGTTGCCGTGGGTGAGGGAACGGCGGGCGACCGCAAAGGAAAGGCGGAGGAAGTGCTCGTCGCGCTCGGACCCGCCGCTCATCGCTCTTCCCTGGTCAATGCCCCGCCATATGCCGGCCGACCACGGTGAGATCGGCTTCGCTGGTCCGTGCTTCATACACGAATTCGCCGTGGAACATCACCACCAGGCGATCGGAGAGCTCAAGCAGTTCGTCGAGATCCTCGCTGACCAGCAGCACCGCGGCGCCGCGGTTGCGTGCGGCCATGATCTCGGCATGGATTTGCGCCACCGCCGCGAAATCGAGCCCGAAGCAGGGATTGGCTGCGATCAGCACCTCGACGTCGCCGCCGAGCTCGCGCGCCAGCACGGCGCGCTGGACGTTGCCGCCCGACAGCGCCGAGATCGGCGTGTCGGGCGTGCGGGTCTTGATCTTGTATTGTGCGATCTTCTTCCTGGCGTCGACGCGGAAGGCGCCGCGGTTGAGCCACCAGCCGAGGCTCGCGAAAGGCGCCCGGTCGAACTCGCGGAAGGCGATGTTGTCGGCGACGCTCATGCCGCCGACACAGGCGTTCTTCAGCGGCTCCTCCGGCAGGAGTGACATGTTGTGCCGCCGCATCTCCTCGCGGCTGGCGTGATAGGGATCGCCGGCGACGCGGATCTCGCCACTCTCAGCCTCGCGCTGCCCCGCCAGCACCTCGACGAGTTGGCGCTGGCCGTTGCCGGAGACGCCGGCGATGCCGACGATCTCGCCGGCACGGACCGTGAGGGAGACGTCATGCACGGCGATGGCGCCGGCGTCGTCGAGCGCGCGCATCTTCGCCAGTTCAAGCCTCGCCTTGCCGGCTTCTCCGGTGCGGGGCGGCTGCACCGTCAGCTCCTCGGCGCCGATCATGGTGCGCGCCATCGCGTCCGGCGTCAGTTCGGAAACCTTGCCGGCGCCGGCGAGCTTGCCGCGGCGCAGGATCGTGACGTCGTCAGCGAAGGCCATGACCTCGCGGAACTTGTGCGTGATCATCAGGATGGTCAGCTCGCCCTTGACGACCATGTCGCGGAGCATGCCGAGCACTTCGTCGGCTTCCGCCGGGGTCAGCACCGAAGTCGGCTCGTCCAGAATCAGGAAGCGGCGCTTCAGGTAGAGCTGCTTGAGGATCTCGCACTTCTGCCGTTCGCCCGCGGAGATGTCGGAGACTTTTGAGCTGAGCGGCACCTTGAACGGCATGCGCGCGAGAAAGGCCTCGAGCTCCTTCATCTCTTTCGGCCAGTTCACGACAGCCGGCACGTCATCGCGGGCCAGCACCAGATTTTCGGCGACCGTCATCGCCGGCACCAGCGTGAAATGCTGGTAGACCATGCCGAGGCCGAGTGCGTGGGCGTCCTTCGGATTGCCGATCGCCTGCTCGCGCCCGCCGACCAGAATGTCGCCCTCGGTGGCGTGATAGTAACCCATGATGCATTTGACGAGGGTCGACTTGCCGGCGCCGTTCTCACCGAGCAACGCGTGGAACGAACCCGGTCGCACTTTCAGCGCGACATTGTCCAGCGCCAGGAAATCACCGAAGCGCATGGTCATGGCGATCGCATCGACGCCGAAGGCGCCCGATGGTGGCGGCGCTTCGCCGACGATCACGAAATCGCTCCGATGAAGGCGTCGGAGGTCGAGACCGCACCGAACACGCCACCCTGCATCTTGATCATCTTCAGCGCGTGCTCGTGATTGCTCTTGTCGGTCGCACCGCAGCAGTCATGTAACAGCACGCATTCGAAGCCGCGGTCGTTGGCCTCACGCATGGTGGTGTGAACGCAGACGTCGGTGGTGATCCCGGTGAGCACGATGTTCTCGATGCCGCGCACGCGCAGGATCAGCTCCAGATCGGTGGCGCAGAACGAGCCCTTGCCGGGCTTGTCGATGATCGGTTCGCCGGGCAGCGGCGCGAGCTCCGGGATGATGTCCCACCCGGGCTCGCCGCGCACCAGGATGCGGCCGCACGGGCCGGGATCGCCGATGCCGGCGCCAATCTGCCGGGACCGCCAGCGCTTGTTGGCGGGCAAATCCGAGAGATCGGGACGGTGGCCTTCGCGGGTATGGATGATGTGAAAGCCTTGGCTCCGCATTGCCGTGAGCAGTCTCTTGATCGGCTCGATGGGCGCCCGCGTCAGTGAGAGGTCATAGCCCATCTTGTCGACATAGCCGCCGACGCCGCAGAAATCGGTCTGCATGTCGATGATGATGAGCGCGGTATTCTTGGGACGGAGGTCGCCGTTATAGGGCCATGCATAGGGCTCGGACTTGATGGTGCGCTCGGGCATAATTTCGCTCTCTAGCGGGTGATCGACAATTCGGCCGGGGCTCCGGTCAGCGTGCGTTTCGGCGAGCAGGTGATGATCATGATCCCCAGCGTCAGGATGTAAGGGGCGGCGTTGAAGAGGTGGTAGCCGGAGGTGACGCCGACCGATTGCAGCGCCGGGCCCAGCGCCGCGGCGCCGCCGAAGGCGAGCGAGGCCCAGAGACAAAGCAGCGGGTCCCAGCGCGCGAAGATCACCAGCGCCACGGCCGTGATACCCTGGCCCGAGGACAGGCCCTCGTTCCAGCTCCCGGGATAAAACAGCGACAGGAACGAACCGCCGATGCCAGCGAGGAAGCCGCCGACCATGGTCGCGCGCAGGCGGATCAGCAGCACGGAGTGGCCCATCGCACGCGCTGCGTCCGAACTCTCGCCAGCGGTGCGGATCAGGAGGCCCCAGCGCGTAGTCCGGAAGGCCCAGTAAAGAATTGGCGCGAGCGCGACGCCGATCAGGAAGAGCACGTTGACCCGAAGGGCCGCGCGCACCTGAGGGATATCGCTCCACCAGCCGAAATCGATTGCGGGCAGTCGAGGTGCCGTCGGCTCGATCAACGGTTTGCCGAGGTAGAAAGCTAGGCCGGTGCCGAACAGCATCAGCGCGATGCCGACCGCGACGTCGTTGACGCGCGGCAGCGAGCAGATGCCGGCATGCAGCGCGCCCAGCAGCGCGCCGGTGATGCCAGCGGCGAGCACGCCCAGCCAGGGCGATCCCGTGAGGTAGGAAATGCCGTAGGCACTCATCGCGCCCATCACCAGCGTGCCTTCGAGCCCCAGATTGATGCGGCCTGAGCGCTCGGTGATGCATTCGCCCAGGCTCACGAAAAGGAACGGGGTCGAGACGCGAATTGCGCCGCCGAGCACGGCGAGCGGGACCGTCCAGAGTCCGATCGAGCCGTCTGCCATCTCAGGACTTTCCCTTCAGAAACCCGATACGGCCGTAGAGCGCATCGCTGGCCAGTACGAAGACGAAGATAATGCCTTGCAGCACCAGCACGGATGCATCCGGCAATCCAAGGCGGCGCTGCAACAGCCCCCCGCTGGCGCTGATACCACCGAGCAGGATCGCGACGGGGATAATGGCAAGCGGATTTTGCCGCGCCAGGAAGGCGACGAGAATCCCTGTGAAGCCGTAGCCTGCGGCGAGGTTGGCGTTGGTGCGCCCCTGCACGGCGGCGACCTCGACCATGCCGGCAAGGCCCGCGGCGCCGCCGGCGAGGAAGCAGACGGTGAGGATCAGCTTGCTGACATTGAGGCCGACGATCTTCGCAGCGCGGACGTTGCCGCCGGCAACGCGCGCAGCGAAGCCGAACACGGTGTGATAGATCAGGATATAGGCGGCAATCGCGGCGATCAGGCCGAACACGAGACCCCAATGCACGTCGGTGCCGGGGATCGATCCGATCATGTTGGCCGCACCGATCTCGCGGGTCGACGGCTTGTTGAGGCTGGCGGGGTCGCGCATCACGCCTTCGACGAGATGGTTGAGGACCGCGAGTGCGATGTAGACGAGCAGCAGGCTCGAGATCGTCTCGTTGACGCCGCGATATTGCCGCAGCGCGCCGGAAAGCATGACCCACAGGCCACCGCCGATCACGCCGGCGACCACCATGGCGATCTGCACGATGAGCGGCGGCATGCCCTGAAGCACCAGTGCCGCGCTGGTTGCCGACAGCGCGCCGATCAGGAGTGCGCCTTCGCCGCCGATGATGACCATGCCGAGCTGCGCGGGCAGCGCCGTGCAGAGTGCGGTAAGGATCAGCGGCGCCGCGCGCGTCAGCGTGTTCTGCCATGAGAACCAGGTGCCGAACGCGCCGTAGTACATGAAGAAATAGAGGTCGAGCGGGCTCTTGCCGGACATCGCGACGAAGATGCCGAAGACCCCGAGCGCGCCGGCCAGCGCCGCGCCCGGGATCAGGATATATTCGATCGCTCCGCCGTGGCGCTGGAGGAATCCCGGATCGGCGGCCGGGGCAACTGTCCCGACCGCTTCAACGGGATCCGCAGCTTCCGCCGTCACGAAGTCGCCCCGACCACGCCCTCCACGAGATAGTCCATCTTCTCGAGTTCGGGGTCCTTCTGGCCGCGATCGGTGCCGGCCGCGATCACCGTCTTGCCCTTGTTGTCGACCAGCCCTCCCTTGAAGATGGCATAGCCGTCACCGGACAAGAACTTGGCCTTGACGTTGTCGGCATGCTTGCGCGCCTCGGCGGAGACCGCTTCGCCATACGGCGAGGTCTTGACGATCTCTTCCTTGAGGCCGCCGCGATAGAAGTTCGGGATGCTCTCGCCGGCGGCGATCATCTTGACGAACTTGGGGTACAGCGCTTCCCAGTTCCACTCGGCGCCCGTGAGATACGCCTTCGGCGCGAGTGGCGACTGGTTGACGTGATAGCCGCACACCATGGCGCCCCGTCGCGCGGCGTTCTCGACCATGGTCTTCGGACCGTCGACATGGCAGGTCAGGACGTCGACGCCCTGGTCGATCAGGCTGTTGGTGGCCTCGGCTTCCTTGACCGGCATCGACCAGTCACCAGTGAAGATGACCTGCGTGGTGGCCTTGGGATTGGCAAGCCTCGCGCCGAGCGCGAATGCGTTGATGTTGCGCAGCACTTGCGGGATCGGTTTGGCGGCGACGAAGCCGAGCTTGCCGCTCTTCGAGCTGTAGCCGGCGACGATGCCCGAGATGTACTGGGCTTCATCGATATAGCCGAAATAGCTGCCGGCGTTCTTCGGGTCCTTGTCGCTCCACAGGCCGCCGCAGTGCTCGAAGTGCAGCTTCGGGAATTTGTTGGCCATCTTGACCATATGCGGATTGTAGTAACCGAACGAGGTCGGGAAGAGCAGGGTGGCGCCGTCGAGATTGATCATGGACTCGATCGTCTTCTCGACTGCGTCGGTCTCCGGCACCTTCTCTTCTTCCACGACCTTGAGGCCGGGAATCTTCTTCAGCGCCGCCGCGCCCTGGGCATGCGCCTGGTTGTAGCCATAGTCGTCGCGCGAGCCGACGTAGATGAATCCGATGGTGGTCTCGGCCGCGAAAGCCGGACGAATGCCCGTCGCCGCACCGAGGGTGAGGGCCGCACCGCCCTGCAACAAATGACGTCGTGAGATCCTGCCAAATTCCATTGCTTGCTCCCCTTGGCGGATGCACCGCCTCATCTCGCGCTGCGCCGGTCTGGCGGAGCCCGGGATAGATTGTCGCAAGCTTCGTGCCAGAGGCTACCGAAAGAGAATTTCCAATTAAGTTATTGAAAGTAATTTGCTATTTCCTGTGATCCGAGCTTGATCAGGAAAGCAGCAGATGAAAATATAGGCAGTATTTTATGATTGTATGCAATGGAGTTAAGCAGTCTTAACCGGCTTGGACATGTGCATGACGAGGGCCGGGCGGTCTGCCGACGACCGCATTCATGCTAACCACGCGCTGATCGGAACGATGTCGGCAGCGTGATTTCGCTGGCACCGAACTTGAATCGATTGTCGCCAGGACCGCCGGCGCCGCGGTCCCAAGATGGAAAGCTCGCCGAGATGGCTGCTGGTAACGCCGTTCAGAATGGTTCGCTCGGCGAAGAGATCGTGCGAGGGATCAACGAGCTCGCGGCGATCTCAGAAGAAGGCGACAAGCTCACCCGCATCTATCTGACTGGCGAGCTGCGCAAGGCGGCGGACCTCATCCTGAGCTGGATGCGCGACGCTGGCATGAGTGCGCGTCTCGACGCGATCGGCAATGTCTGCGGGCGCTACGAAGGGGAGCGGCCGGGCGCGCCGTGTCTGATGCTCGGCTCGCACTACGACACCGTGCGCGATGCCGGCAAATGGGATGGGCCGTTGGGCGTGATCACGGCGATCGCCTGCGTCGCGGATCTCAACCGTCGCGGCAAGCGCCTGCCGTTCGCGATCGAAATCGTCGGTTTTGCGGATGAGGAAGGGGTACGTTTTGCCTCGACCCTGCTCGGCAGCCGCGCGGTGGCCGGCACGTTTGACGAAAGCGTCCTCAACACACGCGACAGCGATGGCGTCGCCATGCGCGATGCGCTGGTGCAGTTCGGGCTCGATCCTGATCATATCGGCGCGGCCGCTCGGGCGCGGCGCGAGCTGCTTGCCTATCTCGAGCTGCACATCGAGCAAGGGCCGGTGCTGGAAGCACAAAACCTGCCCGTCGGGGTGGTCACCGCGATCGCGGGCGCGACACGGCTTGCCGCGCGGCTGACCGGCATGGCGGGGCACGCGGGCACGGTGCCGATGGCGCTCCGGCGCGATGCGTTGGCGGGCGCGGCCGAATGCATCGGCGCGATCGAGCAGTTTTGTCGCACCGACGAAGGTGGGCTGGTCGGCACCGTCGGCTACATCCAGGCGAGGCCCGGCGCAACCAACGTCATTCCGGGCGAGGTGTCGTTCACCATCGATATGCGGGCGCCGACCGACATGCACCGCAAGCGCGCGGTCGCCGATGTCGTCAGGCAGATCGAAGCCATCGCAAAGCGTCGCCAATTGACACTTCAGCTCGACGTCACCCACGAGAACCGCACCGCGCCCTGCGCGCCTTGGCTCAAGGAGCAGATCGCGCAGGCCATCCAAGCGGAAGGTTTTTCCGTGTTCGAGCTGCCGAGCGGAGCGGGGCATGACGGTATGGCCATGATCGACATTGCCGACGTCGGCATGATCTTCGTCCGCTGTCGCGGCGGCATCAGCCATCACCCGGACGAGCATGTCGAGCTCGCCGATGCCGACGCCGGCGCGCGGGTGTTGCTGTGCGTCATCGAGAACTTCCGGCCGCGGGAGGGCTAAACTGAACCCGCAAGTCACGGGATAGAGACACGAATCAGACAGGTCTAGAGCCGCGACGGCTTCCCGCCGACCCACGAGAGACCATTCGACGGCGCCTATGAACAGCGGCATCTCTTCTCCATCCCATCGCGGAAACCGGTTTTACCAGGGCGTGATGGCGACCTTCGTTGCCAACGCGCTTCAGGCCGTGAACTTTCTCGGCGATCGATTCCTGAGGAAGTCGCATCATCCGTTCACGTCCATCGAGGACCTCTATCGGCATTCGATGGACAGCGCCTTTTCGTTGACCGAGTCCTTTCTCGTCACCGGCGCACCGCACGCTTCTGCGTACTATCCGCGCGACTTCGCCTGGTTCTATCCCGACGTCCTCGACCCCGACACCATCATGGATTCGCAGGATGCGGTGCGGCGGGCTCGTCTGCTCGAAGAGAGCGTCCGCCTGCTGCTGGAAGCGGTTCGCGCCAACGTCGTCACGACGACCATCGTTCCGGCCGGGCGCGCCCGGTATCTCGGCGTGAACTATTTCTCGTTCCCTTCGGATACGCTGCTCGGCATTCTGGCCGGCCTCCGGCAGATGATCTCTGCCGAGGAGAGAGCGTCATCCTATCTGGCGATGTCGCAATGCGCGCATGCCGGCCGCCTGCTCCTGGCCGAATATTGCGGTGATCTGAAGCGCGCGATCCTCCAGCTCGCAAGCGAGCTCGAGCCGTTCAACGATGATGGCTCCACGTATTTGCTGTGCGACGCTAGTGCTCCGCGCTCCGCGGCAACCGACACGCGCGCCGAGCGCAGGCGTTTCGTCACCAATGCCTGCGTCTACACGACATTCGTGTGGGGCGTGCGGCTCGGAATCGTCGACGAGAACGAGCTGAAGCGGCGGCTCGGACGCGACCTGGCGCAGTACAAGAGGGACCTGCTCCACCTGTTCGGCAAAGGCGGCTATATCAGGCATTCCCTGGATGGCCCCACGGAATCACCGGTGTTCTCAGTCGCGCTGGATTTCGTCAGCGTGCATCGCGGCTTCTGGGATATGAACAAGGAAAGCGAGCGCGCCCTGTTCGCGGCCACGGCGGATCTGATCGTCGCGGAGCCGCGCTTTCGCATCCCCGGCACATTCCACTTCCTGGTGTCCGCAGATAATCCGCGGAACAAGATGATCCACAAGATCGCGGCTCCCGCTTACCAGGGGCGTTCCTCCTGGCCGACGTTCAACGTCGAGTTCGCGGATCGCATGCTAGATTACGACGAATGCTCGGGGAGCGATACCTACCGATCCTGCGCCCAGGGAATTCTGAAGGACATTCGCACCGCGACCGAAGTCCACGGCGGCTATCAGGAACTGATCTCGGAACAGGGCCTGAAGTATCGCACCTGGGCCTACAAGGGCGCCGTGGCCCACTCCTGGTTTCCGCGTTTCCTCTCCGTCTGGAGGAGGGCGCATGGAACGCCGCTCCTCCAGTGGAATGACTGAACGGCGGTCGTTACCCCGCCGTCACGTCCACAAGCTCGCCACCGTCGAGGACCTTGGTCGCCTTGGCGCGGTCGAGATCGCCTTCCCAAGCGGCGACCACCACGGTCGCAACGCAATTGCCGGTGAGGTTGCCGACCGCGCGAGCCATGCCGATGAACCAGTCGACCGACAAAACCAGCACGAGACCGATCGCAGGGATGCTCGGCACGGCGTTCAGCGTCGCCGCCAGAATCACGATCGCAGAGCCCGGCACGCCATGCGCGCCCTTGGAGGTGATCAGGGAGACGCCGAGCACCAGCAGGAGGTCGCCGAACGACAACGGCGTGTTGGTCGCCTGCGCGATGAAGACGACCGCGAGCGTGAGATAGATCGAGAAGGCGTCGAGGTTGAAGGAATATCCGGTCGGGATCACCAGGCCGACCACGGAATCCTTTACGCCCATCCGCTCGAGCTTCTTCATGATCTGCGGCAGCACGGCGTCCGACGAGGCGGTCGCGAGCACGATGGTCAACTCCTCGCGCAGGTAGGCGAGGAATTTGAGGATGTTGATGCCGGCGAGCGCCATGACGCCGCCGAGCACGCCCAGCACGAAGATGCCGACCGAGACGTAGAACAGCGCCACCAGTGAGACGAGCTGTTTGAGCGAGCCGACGCCGTATTTGCCGACGGTGTAGGCGACTGCGCCGAGAACGCCAAGTGGAGCGACGCGGACGATAAGCCCCATGACGCGGAACAGCACGGTCGAGGCGGCATCGATCATCGACGTGACGAGCTTGCCTTTCTCGCCGCCGACCAGTGCGAGGCCTACGCCGAACAGCACGGCGAAAAACAGCACCTGGAGCACGTCGTTGCGCGACAAGGCGTCGAACGAGGTGCTCGGGATCACGTTGAGCAGGAAGGAGCCGATGCCGCCGCCCTGAAGCTTGTGGGCGTTGTCGGCATAGGTGTTGAGCGCCTTGGCATCCAGCGTCGAAGGGTCGATGTTCATGCCATGACCGGGGCCGAAAGTGTAGGCCAGGATAAGACCGACCACGAGCGCGACTGTGGTCATCACCTCGAAATAGACCAGCGCCTTGACGCCGACCCGTCCGACCTTCTTGAGGTCGCCCGCGCCGGCAATGCCGTGAACGACGACGCAGAACACGATCGGCGCCACGATCATCGAAATCAGCTTCAGGAAGGCGTCGCTCAGAATTTTGAGCGAGATGGCAAAATCCGGCACGGCCACGCCGAGAATGATGCCGAGGATCAGCGCGGCCAGGACCTGGACGAATAGCGATGTGTAGAGCGGCTTTGGCTCGGCGGCCGGGGCCGCGGCAATGGTCGACATGGTGACTCCCCCGTTTTTACGACGTCTCGATCGTCGAAAGGAGCAACTAGCGTGCCAGATTGTCGCGGTTTTCGCTGAGGAGGAGGTCTAATTGGTCGCTTTTTGCGGTGCGACTGGGCATGCGCATCGGCACCGGGAGACCGTTCGAGGTGTCATCGGTCACGTGGACAGGCGATTTTGCGGTCCTACGGTCACGTTCCGCACGCGGGTAGCCACGTCACGCCGCGAGATCCAGCAACCGACACGATCCACGTACCAGCACCTTGCGTCCATTCGGCGTCATGACCGGCACGCCGTCGCAGACGACGACAAGACCAAGCTTGACGAGGCTCTCGATGATATAGGCCTTGGAAAGACGACCGTTCGACACCGGGTTGCGAAGCGCCTTCAGAACCTCCCATTGGTCCGGCGAAAGATCGAAGTCGATGTCGTTGCTCATGTTGCCTCAAGCCGCAGTGCCGTTCGTGCGCCTCTGTTAGAGGCGCTGCATGAACACCGTGCGACGACAATGAGTCGGGAATTCGGTGAGGCGTTTAGAACCTCTCTTCACAAATTGCTGCACGCCATTGCGCTACACGAGTTAAAGACCGCTCGATCACGAGGATCGTCCGGAGCCCGATCACATATTGATGATGTGGGCTTGATGTTGGTCCGCGAACCACCGCACTGCACGGGAAGCGCTGCTGTCCCATTCTGCGTCGCAATATGCACAGAAATCATGAGACGAAGGGTTCGGAATTCTGTTACGCTTGTTCGCGAGGAATGGCTTCACACGCCAGGAGTGGAGTGCATGAACAGACTGGTCGAAATTCGCAGTCAGGAATCTCTGTGCCGGGAGCGCGCCGCGCTTGATTTCCAGCGCCGGGTTTTCTGGCTTGCGCAAGCTCAAGAATGGGAGCAGCGCGCGCTTGACGAGATCGCCTATCATTTTCGGGAGTGCAATGTCGCTCAGACGGAGCTGGTGCGAAACTGACGCCGGCTGTGAGTAAGGCCTACTGATAAGTCGCCACAATATCGGACACCGCGCGCTCGAGCTGCTGCGCGGTGGCGCACTGGCGCACCACGCTGCAGAAGGTTGCATAGCGCGGCATCTCGGAATCGCCAAAGCCCCAGGCGAGACGTCCTTCGGGATTGAGCCACACCAGCCGTTTCGAGCGCTCCGAGATGCGGCGCAGGATGTCGGCGCGCGGATCGAGATTGTTGCTGCGGGCATCGCCCAGCACGATCACCGTTGTCTGCGGCGTCAGCGCGCTCATGAACTCCTTCTCGAAATCGGCCAGCGAAGAGCCGTAGTCGGAGGAGCCGAAGCCGACCTTGGACATGATCTCGGCCATCGCCTCTTCCGGCGGTTTCGATTCCAGGATGTCGCTGACTTCGATCAGATGCGAGGAGAAGGCGAAGGAATGGACGTCGTCGACGACCTCGTGCAGCGAGTGGATCAGGAGCAGGAAGAAATCCGAGACCTGCGCGACCGAGCCCGAGACATCGCAGAGCGCCACGATCTTCGGCCGGTCGCGATGCTTGCGCTTCCAGGCCGTGAGAAAGGGGATGCCGCCCCAGGCGGCGTTGCGGCGCAGCGTGCGGCGGACGTCGAGATGACCGCGCCGTTGGCGCTTGCGTGGTTTCGAATAGCGCTCGCGCAGGCGCCGCGCGATCTGGCGGATGAGAGCGCGCATCTCCGCGACATGGCGCCGCTCGATGCGGGCAAGCGGCGCGTTGCGTAAAATCTCGTTGCGGAGGTTTTCAGCCTCCTCGCGGGCATAGAGCGCAAGCCCCTGCGCGACGGTGTCGCGAACGGCTTCGCGCAAGCCATCGAGCGCGGCGCGAAGCCGCTCGGCCAGTGCCGGATTGGTCGCGGTGAGCTCGTCGAGATCGTCGCGTAGCCGCTGGAGCCCCATGGCGTCGAGCATGCGGCTGGAGAAGATGCCGCGCTGAGTGGAGTAGCGGATGTCGGATAGGGAGGCCGCACCTGAGGCGCTGGCGATCGCGGCGGTGATCGCATTGCGATCCTGCGACAGCAGCATCTGCGCGAGGGGCCCCAATTCTGCGGGAAGCGAACCGGCGCTCGCATCGCTGGCCTCGCCGGACGACGGAGATCGATCCGCGTCCTCCGAAACATCGTTGCTGTTGGCTTCAGATTGTTCCTGCCGCGGCTCCGGCTGGCTGAAGAACAGATCGAAACAGTCACCGAGCGCGAGCTTTTCGTCCTGCGACTTGGCGAGCGTCAGAAGGAGCGCATCGCGCAGGATGGTCCGGTCGGAAACGCCGACCTGCGCGACCGCGCGCATCGCATCGATGCTTTCGGCAGGCGAGACATGGACGCCGGCGCCCCGTGCGGCACGGAAGAAACGGTGGATATTCTCGCGCATCGGCGTCAACCGAAGACGTTGGATCGTGCTGCCTTGGCGATGAAGGTCGTAATCTGAGGCTGAGCCGCCTCGATGTCGGCCTCGTATTTCAGGAGCACGTTGAGCGTGTCCTTGACGATCTCGGTGTCGAGCTCCGAGGCCTGCAAGAGCACCAGCACGCGCGCCCAGTCGATGGTCTCGCTGACCGAAGGCAGCTTCTTCAGGTCGAGCGAGCGGATTTCGTGGATAAAGCCGACCATCTGCCGCCGCAGCGTCTCCGAAATGTTGGGGACGCGGCTCTCGACGATGCGCTCCTCGAGCCGTTGCTCGGGGAAGCCGATGTGCAGATGCAGGCAGCGCCGCTTCAAGGCATCGCCGAGATCGCGCTCGCTGTTGGAGGTGAGGATCACAGTTGGCGGCGTGATCGCGGAGACGGTGCCGAGCTCGGGAATCGTGACCTGGAAGTCGGAGAGAATTTCCAGCAGCAACGATTCGAACTCCGCATCCGACTTGTCGATCTCGTCGATCAGGAGCACGCAGCCGCCCGGCTGCTCCAGCGCTTGCAGCAGCGGCCGCGGCTCGACGAACTCCTTGGAGAAGAACACGTCACCGAAATCGTGAAGCTGATTAAGTGCGGCGTGCAAAGTCTGCGCGCCGCCCAGGACTTCCCCGAGCTTGTCCTTGAGGATCTGCGTGTAGAGAAGCTGCTTGGCGTATTTCCATTCATAGAGCGCCTTGGCCTCGTCGAGGCCTTCATAGCATTGCAGGCGGATCATCTTCAGGCCGCGCCAGGCCGCGATCGCCTTGGCAAGTTCGGTCTTGCCGACGCCCGCGGGTCCTTCGACCAGGATCGGCTTCTCGATCTGTTGCGACAAATAGACGGCGGTCGCGATCTGCCGGCTCGCGATGTAGCCTTGCGCGGCGAGGCCGCTCTCCACTGCCTCGATCGCTGTCGAGGGCTTCTGTTCAGCCACGAAAAGGCGCTCCCAAAGGTCTTGATTGAGGCTTGTTCTGCCTGCGTTCACGGCAAAGAACAAGCCTCGTTTGGGAGAGCCCAGACCCGCGCGAATGACGTTTTTCCGCTCAACGCAAATAGTCGGGCGGCTACCGGCCCCGGGATCAGTGCCGCAGCAACTCCGGCTTGCGGATCGTCTGTCTGACCTCGGCACCGCAATCGGCGCATTCATAGACGAAGTCGATCTTGGCAAGACTCCAATGCGGTTCGACCTCGCGCACATACATTGGAAGGAACCCCATGCAAGCAGGGCAAATCACAGGCGCGATCTCGATATCCTGATGATGCTGTACATAAGCTGGCATCTCGGCTCTCCTTCGCAGACGACCTCCAAACCCACGCGAAGGCTACTGCCGGCCGGCGAAAGGCCGACATCAACTCTTTCGAACAGAGGCGGAACGGCGGAGGTTTGTCGTTCGCTGTGACATTCTTGTTACGTCTCTGTACTGTGACGGGCGGACCAAATACCTATTTCAAAAGCCCGATCCGGTGTTCAGACTTTGACCTCAACGATAAGGGAGCAACGCCCATGACGCATGCCATTCGCTTTCACAAGACTGGTGGTCCGGAAGTGCTGGTCTGGGAGGAGGTCAGTGTCGGCAAGCCCGGACCGGGCGAGGCGCGAATCCGCCATACCGCCGTCGGTCTCAACTTCGTCGACATCTACAACCGTTCCGGCGTTTACCCGGCTCAACTGCCGAGCGGGCTTGGTAGCGAGGCTGCCGGTGTCGTCGAGGAGGTCGGGGCCGGTGTCACCGATTTGAAGCCGGGCGATCGCGTCGCCTACGGCGCCTCGCCGCTCGGCGCCTATTCCGAAGCGCGGCTGATCCCGGCCGACCGACTGCTGAAGCTGCCGGACGGTGTCGACGACAAGACCGCGGCGGCGATGATGCTGAAGGGGCTCACCACGCAATATCTGATCCGGCAGACCTATCGCGTGAAGGCCGGGGACACCATCCTGCTCCATGCGGCCGCCGGTGGCGTCGGCCTGATTCTCTCCCAGTGGGCCAAGCATCTCGGCGCGACCGTGATCGGCACGGTCAGCAACGACGAGAAGGCCAAGCTCGCCAAAGCGCATGGCTGCGACCACGTCATCATCTATAGCCGCGAGGATTTCGTGAAGCGCGTGGACGAGATCACGGGCGGCAAGAAGGTGCCGGTGGTCTACGACTCCGTCGGCAAGGATACGTTCCTGAAGTCGCTCGACTGCCTCGCGCCGCTCGGCGTCGCAGCGCTGTTCGGTGCGTCCTCCGGCGCCGTCGAGCCGCTCAATCTCGGTTTGCTCGCGCAGAAGGGCTCGCTCTACGTCACCCGCCCGACGCTGTTCACCTACGCCGCCAAGCGTGAGAGCCTGGTCGCGATGGCAGGCGAGTTGTTCGACGTCGTCAAGTCCGGCGCGGTCAAGATCGAGGTGCACCAGACCTATCCACTGAAGGACGCCGCCAAGGCCCATGCCGATCTCGCCGCGCGCAAGACCACGGGATCAACCGTTCTCACGGTGTGATCTCCGAACGGGGCGTGGTGCGCTGGCAGAGCGTTTTCGAGCGAAGTGGATTCCGGTTCGCGTCAAGAAAGCGTGTCAAAATAACAATCTAGGATCCGATCCGATTCGATCGGACCGGAAAAGGCCGACCCTGGGTCTACGTCACGTCCGCTCGTGCTTGCGCAGATCGCGGGCGTGATCGAGGCGGAGAGCCTGGAGGTCGACTTCTTCGGGCGGGATCCGGGGCAGGGCAGCCTCAGCGAGGATCGCCTCGGTCACGTCTTCGACCGAATTCTCCACGATTTCCTGGATGAACGAGATATTTCGATATTCACCTGAGGCGACGCGCGAAATGACCTCGCGCCTGGTGATTTCAGGGTCGACGACCGCCTCGCGGCCGCGGCGTCCATAGTCGATCATCACGACGAAATACTGCATGGAACGATCCTGCCGTGCCCCATGGCGGAGCACGGCAGAGTATTTCCGAAAAACGGAAGCAAGTCAAGCTTCATTTCGTAAAAACGGAATTTTGGCCTACTTGCTCCTCTTGCGAGGGCGAGCCGATTTGGCGCGCAGCCGCTCCAGCTGCCCCTTGGGCATGGACAGGCAGATCTCGCCGACCCACTCCAGTTTCACGCCGACGATCTGCTTGGCATTGAAGCTGGTGAGATTGACGACGGAGGGGGATTTGCCCCGCTCGATCGTCTTCAGATAGCGCTCACCGGTCTTGAGCCGGACCACGGCCTCCTCGCCGTAGAAGCTCGACAGGGGATGGCGCTGGTCCTTGTAGACCACGATGACGTCGCCGCTCTCGTATTTGGGCAGCATCGAATCGCCCACGATCTCGAATGCGATGGTCTCCTCCATGATCGGGAAGGGCAGCGCGATGTCGCCAAGGCCTTCGGGGGGAACCTGCTCATAATCCGGCTCGATCACGGCACCCGCCCCGACCCGGCCCATGATCGGCGCGAGATTGAGCTCGAGATATTCCATGATCGGTATGATTTCCGAAGCCTTCACCAGGCGTTCGCCGCCGAGGATCTCCGAGACAGCGCCGGGGCGTACGCCCATGGCAGCCGCCAGGCCGCCCTTGCTCTTGCCCGTCTTTTCCAGGCCCCGTTCGATCATTGCAGCGTCCAACATGGTGATTCCCTCGATTGTCCATCGTCCGTCTCTTGTAATCCGAAATTCGGAATTGATGCAATTATGAATATCAGAATTACCGCTTGACTTCGACTTCGGAATATCGGAATGTGGGCTCCGCCTCGCGATCGTGCGATCGGAGGAGGCGCATCACAGGACAGCAGCATGGAACCGGGCCATTGGTCGTCGGAGCACTCCGACGCGCTTCGCGACTATTTTCTCAAGGGAATGTCTTATGCTGAGATCGGAAGACGGATTAACGCAAGGTTTGGAACGGCTTACACGCGCAACGCGGTGGTCGGCCGCGCCAAGCGGCTCGGGCTGGTCGTGCAGATACGGACGACGGGCCCGTCGATCGTCCCGGCGCTGCCGTCTGGAGCCTGTCTTATCCTCCCGCACCGTCCCGCGTTACTGAACCTGCCGCCGAAATCTGCGATGAAGCCTGCCGCGCAGGTCAAATTGCGCTGCGTCGGCGTCCAGCCGCGCCTGGTCCCATTGGTCGAACTCGCGGGCGAGGACTGTCGCTATCCTTATGGCGGCGACAAGGACGGGGAGGAGATCACCTTCTGCGGCCATCCGCGTGAGCCGGGCTCGAGCTATTGCACGCCGCATGCGCGCCTAACGCGCCGCGCCGGAACTGGATCCGCCCGCGTCGCCGGCCCCGTCGTGCTGCGGTTGGTCTCTGCCGCCTGACGCACCGCCCGTTCAATCGTCAATTTCGCAAGGAGTATCCGAGTGGCACGTGTCCGACGCAACAGGTCCTACAAATTGGCGAATGTCTACGACCGACGCTCACGTGAGATACCGTTCAATGCGGAGGTGGCGGAAGTCGAGGTGGACAATCCGCTGGCGCTCGACCCCGGCGAGAAGATTGTGGCCGTGCGGTCGATCCGCAGCGATCCGCTCGGCCGGCTGCATGCGCACCATCAGATCGACGAGGCGCAGTATCGCGGCGGGCGCGCCTTCCAGAACGATTGGGAGAGGGCCGAACGAGGCGTTCAGGCAATGGACCCGACTCGCGAATATGTCGATGGGGCGCGCACGCGCGAGCCGGTCACCGAGAGCCAACGCGAGGCGGTGCTGCGGCTGAACCGGATCGAGCGCGAACTCGGCACAGACGGTGCCGCACTAGTGCACGACGTGTTGGTGCTGGGCCTGACCATGGACGAGATCGGCCAACGTCGCGCCGTGCGCACGCAGCGCTGGATCGACTATTTTGCGCGGCGTTTTCGTGAATGCCTGGACCGGCTGGCGCTGATCTATGGCTTTGCCACGGAAACGGGGACACGGCGTTCAGGGCAACACAAATGACACCGGCGCGCCCGCGACCCTGGTCGCGGGCGCACCGGTCTGCTGCTTAGGGATGCGGCAGGATCTGGTAGGTCGTGGCATAGGGCTCGACCCGGAGCGAGGCGTTGGCCAAAAGCCCGATTCTGGCCGTCGGCGCCTGCTGCAATTCGCCGTTCGGACCGCGATGCACGTTGTACTGCCAGACGGTGAGATCGCCCTTCTGCGCCAACGCGTGTGCAACGGCGCTGGCATCGTTGCCGCCGAGCGCCTGAAGCTCCTCCGTCGACAATCCGACGACGATTTCGTCCTTGATGGTGACGATCTTGAACAGGTTCATCCTGGTCTCCTGCGCCCACGCGCCTTGTATCGAGAAGGTGAGAAGCGCGACTGCGGCGCCCTTGATGAGATCGCAGCGAGAAAACATACCGTCGTCCTTTGGTGCTGGGCGCCTGAATCGATCAATGCATCGGCCACGGCGCCCGTGATCTGCGTGACTGTTTCGCCACCGCTTTGTCGTTTGCTCCTCGAAAACGGTTCACGACGCATATTTCGTCGACGATACAACCGCCGACGCCGGACTCAACAATTACGTGTATACGCTCAAGAAGCACTAGTGTCCTGAACCAGAAGTTCGGGACATCGGGTCGTGTTTTGCCGGGGCATTGTATCGGCAGAAGCGTTCGATGG
>NZ_JBVVPC010000027.1:0-114190 GCF_055807355.1 Bradyrhizobium sp. Ken01 | reverse complement strand
CAGAAGCAGGTTCCCGGCGAGAGGATGCCGCAAAAAGGGATTGACTAACCAAGGCCCGTTACAGAAGCCCGGATGGAACGCAGCGCCATCCGGGAAAGTCTGTCCGCGCGGCAAGACCCCCGGATTACGCTACGCTCCATTCGGGCTACCGGCCTCTCGTGAACGATTGGAGTCCCCGGCGAATCCGGCTATGCATGCGCCGCTTGCAACGAGGACTTTGACTTGCCGAACGACAATGCCCCTTCGTCCGCGCCATTTGGCGCGTTTGCGCCGAACCCGGCGCAGGCCGCGATCATTCGCCTCGCGGCACAGTCGGGGCTGAAGCGCGGCGCGTTCCGGCCGTGGCTGTCGCGATTGGTGAACCTGCTGCGCGGCGGTCCCGTCGACGTGGAGTACCAGGGCGCGTCGTTTCGCTTCTATCACCAGGGCAGCGCGACCGAGCGCGGTGCGCTGTTCAATCCCGATTACAATCTCGACGAGCTCGACTTCCTGCGCCAGCACACCCCGGCGGGTGGCGTATTCGTGGACGTCGGCGCCAATGTCGGCACCTTTGCGCTGGTGATGGCGCGACAGGTCGGCCCATCAGGCAAAGTGGTCGCGATCGAGCCGCATCCAATGACCTTTGGACGGCTCTCGTTCAACCAGGCCGCGTCGAAAGCGACGCAAGTGCGCCTGGTGCAGGCGGCTGCCGGCGACAGCGACGGCGAACTGATGATCGAGAGCGGGGGCGGCAATCTCGGCGCCACGCATGTCGTCACCGGCACCGCCAGCGCGGAGGCCATCAAGGTTCCCTCGCTGCGGTTGACGCGCATTCTCGACGAAGCCGGCGTCACCAAGGTGGACGCGTTGAAGATCGACGTCGAGGGCTTCGAGGATCGCGTGCTGATCGGATTCTTCCGCGACGCGCCGCAATCGCTCTGGCCGCGCGCGGTGGTGATCGAGCATCTGTCACAAAAGGAATGGCGGCAAGATTGTATCGCTGACATGGTCGCGCGCGGCTTTGTGGTTGCGCGCAAGACACGGAGCAATACGTTTCTGTCGCGCTGACCATGAACGACGGAGGTTACGATGATCGACCATATGGGCTTCCCGGTCTCCGACTATGAGCGCGCCAAGGCGTTCTACGCCAAGGCATTGGCGCCGCTCGGCTACAGCCTGATCATGGAGGTCACCCAGGAGCAGACCGGACACGATCCGGCCGCGGGCTTCGGCGCCGACGGCAAGCCGGATTTCTGGATCGGCGGCGAGGGCGCGCTGAACAAGCCGGTACATGTCGCGATTCTGGCGAAGGACCGCGCCACGGTGGATGCGTTCTACGACGCGGCGATTGCGGCGGGCGGGCGCGACAACGGGCCGCCGGGCATCCGCGCGCATTATCATCCGACCTATTACGGCGCCTTCGTGCTCGACCCTGACGGACACAACATCGAGGCCGTTTGCCACGCACCGGAATAGACAAGTTCCATTCTTCGGCCGGAACCTCGTTCCGCGCGCGCCGTTGTCGTCCCTTGCAAGAAGGAGCACGACATGGCCAACGACAATGCCCGCGATATCGATGGCGATTTGGATCGCGTGTGGGATCTGATGAAGACGATCGGATTCGCGATGCTGGTGACGCGCGATGGCGACAAGCTCCGCGCGCGACCGATGAGCGCCTATCTCGATCGCAACGCGGACACGATATATTTCCTCACCGACGCGCGGCGTCACAAGGACGAGGAGATCGCGCGCAATCCGTCGATCAACCTGTCGTTCGCGGATGCGGGCAGCCAGAAATACGTGTCGCTGACCGGCACCGCTGTCGTTTCCAATGACCGTGCGAAGATCAAGGAGCTGTTCTCGACACCGGCCAAGGCGTGGTGGGATTCTGCGGAAGATCCCAACATTCGCGTGCTCAAGATCACGCCTGACGATGCCGAGTTCTGGGACTCGCCCGGCACCGTAATCTCCTATGTGAAGATGGCGGCCGCGGCGGTGACGAACACGCGGCCCGATCTCGGCGACAACCGCAAGGTCTCGATGTAATGCCGATCGAGCCGCCCGAGATTCCACCTTCGACACCGGGCACGCCCACCGAGCCGCCACCGGGGATTCCGCCGGGCAATCCGCAGCCTGAAATCGCGCCGCCGGTGCGCGAGCCCGGCTCGCCAGCGCCGCCCGACGAATTGCCGGGCCGCATGCCCGAAGAGATTCCATCACGCGGACCGAACGGACCGCTCACGCCGAATCCCGCGACGGACGCAAGTCCGCCGCGGGATCGCGCATGAGGCGACGCATCACATCCAAGGCAATTGCAACCTGCGTCTGAATGCGCAATGAACGTCACCATAGTGAGGTGATTTGCGTGCAGAAATAAATCGGGCCGCGTCCGCTGCGTCCGCCACAATCCGGCCTAACGCGTAGCTGTTCATCCCAACACTTCGTCAAAGAACCTTCCGGGGAAGTTCACCATCATGACTAATCTTCGTTTCGTGCTGCTTGCCACCACGGCTCTGACCGCGATGCAATTCGCAAGCTCCGCATCGCATGCGCAAGGCGCGGCGCCGCTCGTCGTGGCACAGGCGCAGCCACAAGAGACCGGCCCTGACGGAAAACCGAAGCAGCCGCCGAAGGGACCGCCAGCGGCCGCGCCGCCTGCGGCGCCCGCGCGCCCGGCCGCACCGCCGCCCGCAGCTGCACCGCCCCATCCGCCCGCGCCGCCTCCGCCGGCTGCCGCACCGCCGCGCCCGGCTGCGCCGCCCCCGCCTCCGCCGCCACCTGCAGCCCGTCCGGCACCGCCGCCGCCCCCGCCGCCCCCTGCCGCCCCGAAGCCGCCTTCGCCGCCACCGGCTGCGGCTCCGCAACAGCATGCGCCGCCTCCTGCACCGCCCGCGGCACGCCCGGCTCCCCCGGCACCGCCGCCCGCCGCGGCTCCGCAGCAGCATGCGCCGACGCCTCCGCCTGCGACGCCGCCCGCGGCTCGTCCGGCTCCCACACCGCCCACCGCCGCTCCGCAGCAGCACGCACCGACACCTCCGGCTGCGGCCGGTCCTTCGGGACGGCCTGCGCCTGCGCCGACAGCAACTCCCCCGGCACCTGCTGCTCCCGCAGCGCGCCCGGCGACGCCTGCTGCCCCAACCGCCACGCCTGCTCCGACAGCAACACCTGCGCCGACCGCAACGCCGGCTCCGGGCAGCACGCCGGGCACGCCGCCGACTGGCCGCCCCGGTGCGCCGCCCCCCGGCGGACGTCCTGGCGCGCCCCCGGCTGCAGGATCAGCAACACCTGCTCCGGGCGCCACACCCGCGCCGACGGCCACGCCGACCCCCGGTGGCGCTCCGACGCCCCCGCCCGGACGTCCCGGTGCGGGACCCACGCCCGCTCCTGGCGCGACCCCGGCTCCAACCGCGGCGCCAACCCCCGGTCAGCAGGGAGGAACGCCTCCTGCTGGCGCGCCCGCTGCCGGAGCTCCGCCGACCCAGCCGCAGGCAGGCGCCCCGCCTCGACCGCCAGCTCCCCCCGCCGGCGCCGCGGCGCCGAGCACCGTCCCGGGCTCCGCGGCCGCAACGCCTCCGCCCAACAGGGCGGAATACGCGCCGCCAACGGTTGCGCCAGCCTTCCGAACCGCGCCGAGGATCGCAGCACCGCTGCCGCCAGCACCGCGTCCGCCGCAGCGTGACCTCACGCCGCTCGCGATCGGTGCTGGCGTGGTGGCCGGTGCCGTGATCGGAGCCACCATCGCAGACCTCCACAATCAGCGGCGCGAATCCGTCGAAGGCGGTCGCACCGTCTACACCGAGCCGGACCGCATCATCATCCGCGATCCCGGTGGGCAGACATACGTCCGCGGCAACGATCTGTATCGCTTCCGCTACGGCGCCCGCGACATCCGCACCGAGACTGTCGGCGCCGATACCCGCACCGTGGTGATCCGTCCCGATGGCAGCGAGATCATTACTGTTGTCGGTCCGGACGGTCGGCTGCTGCGGCGAATTCGCAGGGATCCTCGCGGCCGCGAGCTTATCATCATCGACAACAGTTACCGCGATCCGCAGTCGGTCGGCGGCTTCTATGTCGACGCGCCGCCGCCGGTCGTGAACATTCCCTACGACCGCTATATCGTCGATGCCCAGGAGGCGTCGCCGGACGTGATCTACCAGACCATGCGGGCACCACCGGTGCAGCGGATCGATCGGCGTTATACGCTCGACGAAATCCGCTACAGCCCCAATGTTCGCATGCAGATGCCGAGCATCGACGTCAACTCGATCAGTTTCGAGACGGGGTCGTGGACGATCCCACCGGATCAGGCGGCCAAGCTGCAAGTGATCGCCGACGGTCTTAATCAGGCGATCCAGGCCAACCCGCGCGCGGTGTTCCTGATCGAGGGACACACTGACGCGGTCGGCAACGACGTCGACAATTTGTCATTGTCGGATCGTCGTGCGCAGTCCGCCGCCGAATTGCTGACCCAGCAATTCGGTGTGCCGTCTGAGAACCTGACGTCGCAGGGCTATGGCGAGCAGTACCTGAAGGAGCAGACGCAAGGGCCGAGCGCGATCAACCGGCGCGTCACCGTCCGCAACATCACGCCGCTGCTCAATGGCGGCCAGGCCTCGCTGCCGCCGCCCCCGCCCGGCACCGCGCCGCCGCGCTGAGGCGAAGCACAAATGCAAAATGGCCGGGAGCAATCCCGGCCATTTTTGTTTTTCCAGTCGCGTGCCCCGGACGCAGCGCAGCACGTAGTGATGCGCTGCTGAGCCGGGGCCCATACTATCGATGCAGTTGGATCGGCGTCGGTCCCGGCTCTGCGACGCACCGCTTCGCGCTGCATCGCGTCCGGGACACGAGCAGATGCCTCAGCCCTTGTCGCTCTCCAGCCGGAAGATCTGCGAGCCTTCGCTGCCCGACAACAGGCCCGTGTCGCTGTAGAGCTTCAGCTTGGCGCGGGTATCGTTGATGTCGAGGTTGCGCATGGTGAGCTGACCGATGCGATCGGCCGGTGTGAACGCCGCGTCCTCGACCTTCTCCATGCTGAGCCGCTCCGGCGCATAGGTGAGGTTCGGACTCTCGGTGTTGAGGATCGAGTAGTCGTTGCCGCGGCGCAGCTCGAGCGCCACCTCGCCGGTGACCGCGCGCGCGACCCAGCGCTGCGCGGTCTCGCGCAGCATCAGGGCCTGCGAATCGAACCAGCGGCCCTGATAGAGCAGACGTCCCAAGCGCATGCCGCTGATGCGGTACTGCTCGATGGTGTCCTCGTTGTGGATGCCGGTGACGAGGCGCTCATAGGCGATGTGCAGCAGCGCCATGCCGGGCGCTTCATAGATGCCGCGGCTCTTGGCCTCGATGATGCGGTTCTCGATCTGATCGCTCATGCCAAGGCCGTGGCGTCCGCCGATCGTGTTGGCTTCGAGGAACAGCGCGACGGGATCGCTGAAGGTCTGGCCGTTCAGCGCGACCGGCTGGCCTTCCTCGAAACGCACCACGACCTTCTCGGCCTTGACGTTGCAGTCGTCACGCCAGAACGGCACGCCCATGATCGGGTTGACGATCTTGATGCCGCTGTCGAGGCTTTCGAGATCCTTGGCTTCATGCGTCGCGCCGAGCAGATTGCTGTCGGTCGAATAGGCCTTCTCGGCACTCATCTTATAGGCAAAGCCCTGGGCGGTCATGAACGCCGACATCTCGGCGCGGCCGCCGAGCTCGTCGATGAACTGCTGGTCGAGCCAGGGCTTGTAGATGCGCAGGCCCGGATTGGTCAGCAGGCCGTAGCGATAGAAACGCTCGATGTCGTTGCCCTTGAAGGTCGAGCCGTCGCCCCAGATGTTGACGCCGTCCTCCTTCATCGCTGCGACCAGCATCGTGCCGGTGACCGCGCGCCCCAATGGCGTGGTGTTGAAATAAGTGATGCCGCCGGTGGAGATGTGGAAGGCGCCGGACTGGATCGCGGCAATACCTTCATGGACGAGCTGCGTGCGGCAATCGACCAGCAGCGCCTTCTCCGCGCCGAACTCCATCGCCTTGCGCGGGATCTCGTTGTAATCGGCTTCGTCGGGCTGGCCGAGATTGGCGGTATAGGCGTAGCAGCGCGCGCCCTTTTGCTTCATCCAGAGCAGCGCCGCTGACGTGTCGAGGCCGCCCGAAAAAGCGATGCCGACTTTCTCACCCTTGGGCAGGCTTTTCAGGATCGTGGTCATTGGGCTTCCAATCGGTCTCGAAGGGCGGATGTCGTTTCACGGGTTGACCGCGCGAATATCAAATTTCGCGGGGCTCGGCACCCCTTTAATGGCTCAAACTGACGGCTCGGCACCCGCCTTGCGGCCGAACAGGCGCTGGCGGAGCCGGTAGGCGGGCATGTTCAGCCGGGTCAGGGCCGCATCGACCGCCTCGTCCGAAAACCGGGTCCGCGGCCAGCGGTAAATCAGCGCGTAGGCAAACCAGATCACGACGAAGGTGACGAGGCCGGCGATCGAGACATCGGTGAAGAAGTGGCCGCCAAAGGCCATCCGCAGCCCGCTGGTCACGAGCCCGAACATCACGGCTCCGGCATAAGCGAGCGGTCGCCACGGCGGCGGTGCCAGTGCGGCGGGCGCCAGCGTCCAGAACGCGGTCGCGCCCTCGCCCGAGAAGAACGAGCAGTTGCGCGCGCAGCCACCGCGTGGGTCCCACCACGGCACGAATTGCTGGTCGCCGGCAAACTGCGTCACCACCACCGGGCGCGGCCGGCCCCAATAGGACTTGAAGGCGAGATTGGTAAGGATGCCGGCCGACATGATGATCGTGACCAGCAGGAAGACGATCGCGCGCCCGGATACCATCAGCGGGCGGTCGGGCTTGACCATCTTGACCACAAGCGCGACCAGCGCGGGCAGCACGAAGGCCCAGGCGACCCACATCGCGGCATCGCGCGCGAAGCCGGCCCAATCGTTCAGCTTGAGCGGAAACGACTTCGTCGCGGGGTCGAAGAACAGCGCGGCGAGCTTGAGATCAAGCTCGGGATAGAGGCCGAAAACAACGCCAATCACGAGCCACAGCGCCAGGGCGATGAAGAGTCCAGTCCGGTTCATGGCGCGCGGTTTAGCCGAGTGGGGAGGGGATGAAAACCCTGGAATCCGTCATTGCGAGCGAAGCGAAGCAATCCAGAATCCATCCGCGGCGATAGTCTGGATTGCTTAGTCGCTTCGCTCCTCGCAATGACGGCACCTCAATCCGGCCGCGAATTCGACGGCAGTGGCGGAGGCGGCTTGCGCGGCAGCGGCGGATTGCGCCAGGCGCCGGCATTGCGGCCGGCGATCAGCCAGTAGACGACACCGGCGACGATACCCGCGCCGGTCATGATCTCCAGATGCCGCCGCACGATGCCTTCGAATTGCAGCGTGTCGGAATGAAACGGGACCAGCCCGAGATAGCAGGCGAGCCCCACGACCCCGCCGCCCACGGCATAGGCGAGCGCGCTGCGGATGTAGAGCGCCTCGGTGATCGCGACGATCACCGCCGCCGGCACCAGCGCAAAACCGGAAACGAAGATGAAGCCGAACCCGAGCAGGATATCGATCGTGCCCTGGTCGACGGGACCGGCGCCGAGATCGGCGAACTCCGGAAACAACAGCGCGACGACGACGATCATGCCGCCGACGAAGCAGGCGGCGAGAAAGCCGATGAAGATGACGACGAGGCGGCCGATCAGGGACATCACGCCACCCTCGCCGTCATTGCGAGAGCATGTGCGCGCATCAGCTCAGTCCGTCATCGCCATGGCGCGTAGCGTCTGGCGCTCGCGCGCCGAAAGCTTTTCCGTCTCCGACTTGAGCTGGCCGCAGGCGGCCAGAATGTCGCGGCCGCGCGGGGTGCGCACCGGCGAGGAATAGCCGGCGTTGAAGACGTATTCGGAGAATTTTTCGATCTGGTCCCAATCCGAGCACTCATAGGCGGTGCCGGGCCAGGGGTTGAACGGGATCAGATTGATCTTCGCGTGAATGCCCTTGAGCATCTTCACCAGCAGCTTGGCATCGTCGAGCGAGTCATTGACGCCCTTGAGCATCACATATTCGAAGGTGATGCGCCGCGCGTTCGAGGCGCCCGGATAATCGCGGCAGGCCTGCAGCAATTCCTTGATCGGATATTTGCGGTTGAGCGGCACCAGTTCGTTGCGCAGCTCGTCGCGCACCGCATGCAGCGAGATGGCGAGCATGACGCCGATTTCCTCGCCCGCGCGCACGATGTTCGGCACCACGCCCGAAGTCGACAGCGTGATGCGGCGGCGGGAGATGCCGATGCCTTCGTTGTCACCGACGATGAGCAGCGCGTCGCGCACCGCGTCGAAATTGTAGAGCGGCTCGCCCATGCCCATCATCACGATGTTGGTGACGCGACGCGTCCCGTCTTCGCGATCGGCCCAGTCGTTCAGACGATCCCGCGCGACCATCACCTGTCCCACGATCTCGCCGGCGGTGAGGTTGCGCACCAGGCGCTGCGTGCCGGTGTGACAGAAGGAGCAGTTCAGCGTGCAGCCGACCTGGGAGGACACACACAGCGTGCCGCGATCGGTTT
Source organism: Bradyrhizobium sp. Ken01 (assembly GCF_055807355.1). Lineage (NCBI taxonomy): Bacteria > Pseudomonadati > Pseudomonadota > Alphaproteobacteria > Hyphomicrobiales > Nitrobacteraceae > Bradyrhizobium > Bradyrhizobium sp. Ken01. The sequence continues at coordinate 105,661 of NZ_JBVVPC010000027.1, read as the reverse complement.
CGGGGATGTAGACGCACTCGACTTCATGCGCCCGCTCGACATTGTCGCCGCTCGGCAACCGCAGCAACCATTTGCGGGTGCCGTCGTTGGAGATCTGCTCCGCCACGACTTCGGGCCGGTCGACGGTGAAATGTTGCGCGAGCTCGGCGCGAATGCCCTTCGAGACCGACGTCATCTCTTCGAAATTCTGGGCGCCACGGAAATACATCCAGTGCCACAGCTGCTGCACGCGCATCTTGCGCTGCGCCGGCGCGACGCCGATCTCGCCGAGGCGATCGGCAAGCTCGGTGCGCGACAGGCCGATCAGCGACGGCTTGGCCGGCGGCACATAGGTTTCGAGCGGGGTCTTCTCCACCAGCGTTGCGTTGTGCGGCTCGGTCATCGGTGCCTGAGATTGCTGCTGCTGTCTCGTCATGCCCGGGCTTGTCCCGGGCAATCCACGTTCTTTTCTGTCCGTATCCAGCGCGTGGATGGCCGGGATACGCGCTTCGCGCTCTAGCCCGGCCATGACGTCTGTACCTTTGGAACCGCCCCTATATAGCAACCGGAACCGCCGATTGCGACCTTATCGACCGCAGGCTTAACGCCTGCAATCCTGCGCGATCTTGTCGAGCGCCTGGGCAAGGCCCTTCAGCGAAAAGGTGTCGGTCGTCTCGGTCCCCTTGGACGACATGCCCTTGACCACGAGATCGGCGGATTTGCGCATGGCCTCGACCATCCGCTCTTCCTCGGCCGCGTTCTTGATCCAGAGACCGTCGCCCTGCGAGTACATGGCGAAAGCGGCCCCGCCGACCTCGACCGAGGATTCAGAGCCCGGCTTCAGCGCGTAGCCGATCATGACCGAGACTTCGTTGTTGACCTTCTCCGCCGGGCGGGTGGAGACGAAGGCATAGGCAGGATCGCGCGGCCGATTCGGCGGGTTGGTCTTCGACGACGACGGCTTGGCCAGCGCGAAGCAGACCTTTTTGCCATTGGGCGCGGCCGAATAGGCGCCCCAGGTGCCGAACTGACCGATCAGGGTCGGCTCGGCACCGCCCGCAACCGCCGCGTGCGGGGTCGCCGGCTTGCTCTCGGGCTTTGCAGCCGTTTTTCCGGTGGTATTGGCGACCGGCGCAGCCGATTTCGGTGCAGTTTTGGGCGCAGGTTGCGCCGTCTGCGCCCGCGTGGAATCGATGATCCCACAGGCCGCCACGCCCGTCATCAAAGCTAAAATCAGCACCCGCCACATGCTGGAGTGGTTCCCTCAATATTGTGACTGGAAGATGGCCCGGCCGCGCGTTGTCCCCGCGGCAGGGATACCCGGGAAAGTCCAATTTGGGAAGGCAGTTAGCGAAGCTCGCGGCGGCTAGGCCCTGGATCGCGCCGCGCGCTGCTCCGCCCATTGCGCATCGGTCCAGCGCAACAGATCCTCGGCGCCGGAGCTGCGCAAATGCGCGCCACCATCGATCACCACCATCTCGCCGTTGATGTAGCCGGCACGGTCGGAGACCAGGAAGCTGGCGAGGTCGGCAAGCTCGCTATGCTCGCCGGCGCGTCCCATCGGGTTGCGCGCGGCCCACCCTTCGTCACGACCCTCGGGACGGAGCTGACCCGAGGCGCCGGCGGTCGGGAACGGTCCCGGCGCGATCGCGACGGTGCGGATGCCCTTCGGGCCCCATTCCACAGCGAGACTCCTGGTCATCGCCAGCACGGCCGACTTCGCCATCGCCGACGGCACGGTGAAGGCGCGGCCGGTGATGGTCGAGGTCGAGAGGATCGAGAGCACGACGCCGCCATGCTTGCCGTCGATCCAGCGCTTGCCGGCGGCAAGCGTGCAATACATCGCACCATGCAGCGTCGGCGCAAGGATCGCATCCGCGGCGCGGAATGAGAGATGCTCACTCTGCGCGATGAAAGTCGCAGCCGCGTTGTTGACGAGAATATCGAGCGGCGCCTCGCGCCAGATGGCGTCCATCATGCTCTCGACGGCGGCGCCGTCGCGGATATCGCAGGCGATCGTCGTGACCTTGCCGCCTGTCTCTTCGCGCATCTCGCTCGCCGCCGCCTCGAGCCGGTCGAGCTTGCGGCCGCAGATCACGAGCTCGGCGCCGAGCGCGAGGAAGCGGTGCGCCATCGCAGCACCGAGACCCGAACCGCCGCCGGTGACGAGGATGCGCTTGTGCTTGAGCAGGCCTGTTTCAAACATCGTTTGATTCCTCCCTTTTCTTCTTCCGTCACTGCGAGCGAAGCGAACCAATCCAGGCTATTTCCGCGGCACGGATTCTGGATTGCTTCGCTTCGCTCGCAATGACGAGGATAGGACCGAATGCAATTTCAGACAAAGAAACCGGATTGTGGGACCGTGCTAAATCCGGCAGAAACAGCCAAACTATAATTCTGCCTCGAAACGCCAAGTGCTCTCAAGAAGGTGCCGCCATGAAAGCCATCCTCTGCTCGCAATATTGCCAGCCCGACGATCTCGTTCTGGCCGACGTGCCGGATCCGGTGGCCGGTCCCGGCGAAGCCGTGATCGCGATCAAGGCTGCGGCGCTGAACTTCTTCGACATCCTGATGATTCAGGGCAAGTACCAGATCAAGCCGCCGTTCCCGTTCTCGCCGGCCGCCGAAGTTGCGGGCGTGATCGAGAGCATCGGTCCCGGCGTAACCGATCTGAAGGTCGGCGATCGCGTCGTCGCCTCCTGCGGCCACAACGGGGCGCGCGAAAAGATCGCGCTGCCGGCCGCATCGATCGTGAAAATCCCCGACAATCTCGATTATGACCGCGCGGCCGGCATCATCATCATCTACGGCACGGCGCTGCATGCGCTGGAAGATCGCGCGAGCCCGAAGCCGGGCGAAACGCTCGCGGTGCTCGGCGCCGCCGGCGGCACCGGACTTGCCGCGTGCGAGCTGGGCAAGCTGATGGGCCTGAAGGTGATCGCCTGCGCCTCGTCGGACGAGAAGCTCGAATTCGCGAAGGCGCACGGCGCGGAACTCACGCTCAATTACGGCAAGGAAGATTTGAAGGAAGGCTTGCGAAAGCTCACCGGCGGCAAGGGCGTCGACATCATCTTCGATCCCGTGGGCGGCACCTATGCCGAGCAGGCCCTGCGCTCGATTGCCTGGGAAGGCCGATTCCTCGTGATCGGCTTTGCTGCCGGCGACATTCCAAAGATGCCGCTGAACCTCGCGCTGCTGAAGGGCTGCGACATCCGCGGCGTGTTCTGGGGCGCCTGGACCCGACTTAACCCGGAAAAGAACCGCGCCAATCTCGAGAAGCTTGTGAAGTGGACAGCGGAAGGAAAAATCTCCTCGCATGTCGACCGTGTCTTCCCGCTGGCACAGACCGCCGACGCGCTGAAGGTGCTCGCGGGACGTCAGGCCATGGGCAAGGTGATCCTGCATCCGTGAGGGTGTCGGCGCGTAGAGTGTTGCGACATCGTCACCACATACTCAACTGTCATTGCCCGGCTTGACCGGGCGATCCAGGACTCCGTCACGAGTGTTGTTGAATCGATGAGCCGCGGCGTACTGGATTCCCCGCCTTCGCGGGGAATGACAGTGAAGGATGCGGCGACAGCTACTGCGCGGCTTCCGCGTCGCCCTCGACCACCCCACGCTTCAACGCGGCGCGGGCCGCTTCGCGATGCTCGTTCGTGATATGGCTCGCGACCATGCGGATCGCGGTGGCGAGCACGGCGGCGTCATCGGTGAAGCCGAGGATCGGCATCACGTCGGGAACGAAGTCGAACGGCAGGATGAAATAGGCAATCGCGCCGAGCAGCGAGGCCTGGACATGGCGCGGCGTCTGCCGGTCGAAGGCGCAGTAGTAGGCGGCGAGCAGATCCTCCGCGAACGGCAGTCGCGCGGCGACACGCTTCAGCTTGCGCCAGAAGCGGCGGCGCACGCTCTCACGATCTTCCGCGAGCCGGTCGGCCGGCTCGAAACCGACACTGTGTTCGGCAGCCATGTTCGACAAACTCCCCGTTCCAGCCAAGGGTCGCGTCAGGGGTGGCAGATCGCCGCATCCCCGGCTGATCACAAGATGGGAACTCGGCCGGTCCCCGCAAGACGTCAGCCTGGTGTCAGCTTGGCGATGGCGTTCATCGCCTTGGCGAGCTCGATGTCGAGCGCGGTGAGGCCGCCGGCGTCATGGGTCGACAGCAGCACCTCCACCGTCTTGTAGACATTGCGCCATTCGGGGTGGTGGTCCATCTTCTCGGCGACCAGCGCCGCGCGCGTCATGAATCCGAACGCCTCGTTGAAATCCCTGAAGACAAAGGTTTTCCCGATCGCGTCGCGTCCCTGAACCTCGCTCCAATCAGGTAGTCCGCCCAGCGCCTGCCTGCGCGCCTCCGCCGAGAGCCGTTCTGCCATCGTCGCCTCCATCCTTTTAGGGGAACTTTACCCTAACACCGCACCGACGCCCCGGGTTCATACGGGATTAGACCCCATCCGCTAACCATGACGGAGATGTAACCCTGCCGGACAAGAAATTTGCTACACTTGCGGGCGTAAATCGCGGGCCAAGATGAAACTGAGCCTCAAGCGACTATTCGGGAGATCGATGACCGGGGGATTGGACCTGGCCGAAGCGCCCACCCCGCCCTCGCCGCGATCGTCGGCGCGGAAGACGGCGCTCGTGACTCTCGCGCTGGTGCTCGCGATCGTTGGCGCGCTCGCCGGCGGCTACTACTTTGCCATGCGGCCGGTGACGCTGAAGATCGCGGTCGGCCCCGCCAACAGCGACGACGTCAAGGTCGTGCAGGCACTGACCCAGGCCTTCGCACAGCACAAGAGCTCTGTGCGACTGCGTCCGATCCAGACCGACGGCGCCACCGCCAGCGCCAATCTGGTGGCGGAAGGCAAAGCCGATCTTGCCATCGTGCGCGGCGATCTCGACGTGCCGAAAAACGCGCAAGCCGTTGCGACCCTGCGCAAGAATGTCGTGGTGTTGTGGTCTATACCGGTCAAGGGCAAGAAGAAGGGCGCGAAGATCACCAAGATCGCGCAGCTCGCCGGGCATCGGGTCGGCGTGGTTGGCCGCACCCAGGCCAACGTCAATTTGCTCAAGGTAATCCTGCAGCAATACGGCGTCGATCCCGCCAAGGTCGAGATCGTGCAATTCCCGGCCAATGAAGTTGCCGAGGCTATCAAGTCTCAGAAGGTCGATGCCTATCTCGCGGCCGGTCCCGTCAACAGCAAGATCACTTCGGACGCGATCGCCACTTCCGCCAAGGAGTTCGGCACCCCGACTTTCCTCGCGATCGATTCCGCCGATGCGATTGCGCAAAATCATCCCGTCTATGAAGCGGCCGAGATTCCCGCGGGCACTTACGGCGGCTCGCCCGATCGTCCCGACGACGAGGTCAAGACCATCAGCTTCTCGCACCACATCGTGGCGCGCAAGGCCGTGTCCGAAACCACCATCGCGGCGTTCACGCGCCAACTATTCTCCGTCCGCCAGCAATTGGTGACGGAATTCCCGCTGGCGGCGAAGATCGAAACGCCCGACACCGACAAGGATGCGGTGATTCCCGTGCATCCCGGCGCCGCCGCTTTCGTCGACGGCGAAGAAAAGACGTTCCTCGACAGGTACAGCGATTACATCTGGTGGACCCTGATGGCGCTCTCGGCCATGGGCTCGATCGGCGCCTGGTTTGCGGGCTATCTGAAGAAGGACGAGCGCGACAACAACAGCCATCTGCGCGAGCGGCTGCTCGACATGATCACCGCCGCACGAAAGAGCGAGACGACCGAAGATCTCGATCAGATGCAGACCGAGGCCGACGAGATCCTGCGCGACACGTTGCGCTGCTACGACCACGGCGCGATCGAGGAAGGTGCGCTCACCGCCTTCAACATCGCGCTCGACCAGTTCCATGCGGCGGTTGCCGACCGCAAAGCGGTGCTATTCAGCCTGCCGCAGAACCTGCAGCGTACCGGCGCGCAATTCCGGGCCGCCGGCAACGCGTAAGCGCGTGCGCGCGTAATCGCTTCGTCACATTGTCTCCATATAGCGTCGGGCTTCACCATGCGACCGCCCTGGACGACCGCCTCACGCGATATCGAGACCATCCCATGAACATCAAATTCTCCCGCCGCCGTTTCCTGACCACCAGTGCGGGCGCGCTCGGCGCGGTCGCAATGCCGCATCTCTCCCGCGCGGCCGACCGGCCGGCGGTGACCCACGGCGTGCAGTCGGGCGACGTCACCGTCGACGGCGGCGTGGTCTGGGCGCGCACCGACCGGCCCGCACAGATGCTGGTCGAGGTGGCGACGACGGAGTCGTTCAGGGATGCCCGCGCACTGCCGCCGATCGCGGCGCTGCCCGAGAGCGACTTCACCGCAAAGATGCTGATCGAAAACCTGCCTAGCGGACAGGACATCTTTTATCGCGTCCGCTTCCGCGATCTGTCGCACACCGCGGTGGAGGGCGAGCCGGTGACCGGCCGCTTCCGCACCGCGCCCGCCGACCGCCGCGACGTCAGCTTCGTCTGGGGCGGCGATGTCGCAGGACAAGGCTGGGGCATCAACCCCGATGACGGCGGCATGTTCACCTTCTCGGCGATGCGCAAGCACCGTCCGGATTTCTTCCTGCATTCCGGCGACACCATCTATGCCGACGGCCCTATCCAGTCCGAGGTTAAGCTCGCCGACGGCAAGATCTGGAAGAACGTCACGATCCCCGAAAAAGCCAAGGTCGCCGAGACGCTGGACGAGTACCGCGCCGCGCACAAATACAATTTCACTGACGACAATCTTCGCGCCTTCAATGCCGAAGTGCCGATCTTCGTGCAGTGGGACGACCATGAGGTGACCAACAACTGGTCGCTTTCGAAGGAGCTGCCGGCGACCTACAAGGAGCGCGACATCGCACTGCTTGCGGCCCGCGCAGGCCGTGCCTTCCACGAGATGTATCCGATGCGCGAGAGCATCGTCGAGCCCGGCCGCGTCTATCGCCAGATCTCCTATGGTCCCCATCTCGATGTGTTCGTGCTCGACGAGCGCAGCTATCGCGGCCCGAACGGCGCCAACCTCGAAACCGCTTACGGCCCAGCCAGCTATTTCCTCGGCCCCGACCAAATCGCCTGGCTCAAGCACGGCCTGTTGAATTCTCGCGCGACCTGGAAGGTGATCGCCTCCGATATGCCGCTCAGCCTCGTCGTATCAGATACGGCAAAGGGTGGATCGGAAGCCATTGCGCAGGGCGACGGCCCGGTGCGCGGCCGCGAGTTCGAGATCGCCGACGTCCTGCGTTTCATCAAGATGGCGCCGATCAGCAACACCGTATGGCTGACGGCGGACGTGCATTACGCCGCCGCGCACTATTACGATCCGAACAAGGCGCAATTCCAGGATTTCGAGCCGTTCTGGGAGTTCGTGTCAGGCCCGCTTCACGCGGGCACATTCGGTCCGAACGCGCTCGACAATACGTTTGGGCCGGAGGTGCGTTTCGTCAAGGCGCCCGGGAAAGACAACCAGAACCTGCCGCCATCGGCCGGCATGCAGTTCTTCGGTCACGTCAAGATCGACGGCGCTTCCGGCCAGATGACGGTGACCTTGCGCGACCGCGCCGACGTCGCGCTGTGGTCGACCACGCTCGATCCGAAGCAGGCCTGACCGTATCGCTAGTCCGCCGCGCGGACCTGGAGCGCCGCCTCCAGCGCGTCGCTCGAACACGGCTTCTGCAGTCGCGGCTGGCCGGCGAATACCGGCGGGATGCGCGCGTCAGCGCCGTAACCAGTGACGAAGACGAACGGAATTTTCAGGGCCGCGAGCCGTTCGGCGACCGCAAAGCTGTTCTCGCGACTCAATCCGACGTCGAGCAAGGCGAATTCGGGGGCACGCGCCGCGATCGCGGCCAGCGCCTGCGCCACTGAACCTGCCGTGCGCACGCTCTTCACGCCAAATCCGAGCAGGCGATCCTCGAAGTCGATTGCGATGATCGGATCGTCCTCGACGATGAGGACATCGGCGGGACAATTTGAACCATCGGAAACGGCGGGTGCCATCATCGTAACGTGGAGCATGAGGTGTCTCTGACTGGGATACCGGTCACGACGCCTTTACCCAGCGCGGAGGGTTCCCGGAACGAAACCACCACATCACAGTTGTCAGGTCTGTCCACTTGTGCACACAGGGCCTCGTCGGAACTCGCTAATGTGGAGGCGGATGGGAGTTTAAGATGGACGCGCGGACCAGCAAGGCCACCGAGATCGAGAGCCGGCCGACCAACAATCTGCTGCGGCGCTTGAGCCCGGCCGACTTCGCCCTGCTTGCGCCGCATGTCATGCTCGAAAGCGCCGCGGCGAATGAATTGCTCTATAACCCCGGCGACGACGTCCAGGTCGTCCACTTCCCCTGCGGACCATCGCTTGCAACCTTCCTCGTTCCCAATGAGGACGGCCGTGACGTCGAGACCATCCTGGTTGGCCGCGAAGGCGCGGTGGGCGGCATCGTCAGCGAGGGTTATCTGCCGGCCTACACCCGGATCTGCGTGAAATTCGGTGGGCCCTTTGCGCGCATTCACGTCAGCAAGCTGGAGGCCGCCAAGCAGCGCTCGTCCTCGTTGCGCCATGTCTTCGCCCGCTACGCCGACTGCATGCTGGCGCAGATCTTCCAGTCCACCGCCTGCAACGCCATTCACTCGATCGAGCAGCGCACCGCCAAATGGATGCTGGCGGCGATGGAACGGACCGGCGACGAGAGCAGCGTGCCTCTGACGCACGAGCAGCTCGCGACACTGCTCGGCGTCGGCCGCAGCTATGCCAGCCGCGTGCTCCAGTCGTTTAAGGCGGAAGGCGTGCTCGACACGCGGCGCGGATCGATCCTCGTCCGCAACCGCGAAGGCCTGCGCCTGCGCGCCTGCCTGTGCAACGAGGCTGTGAAGTTGCACTTCGAAGAGGTGCTGCGCGGGGTCTATCCGACCGAAGAGCGGCAAGCGGGCTAGCCGCCTGCCTCGCTCCTCTTCGGGGATAAGAAGCGGCCGCACTATCCCGCCAAGCGGGAACCTGGGCTAATGTCCCCCGCATGAGCGGGGCTTTCCTTCACACTCTCTTCGATGTCGGGGCGTGGCTGGCTGCGGCCGCGGCGCTGTACTGGCTGTCGCGACAGGGCTTGCGGTTTCCGGCGCAATCCTTCGAGCGGTCCTACCTCGCCGCTTTGGTGTTCGGTGCGGGGCTCGGCGCCTATCTGTTCGGCTCCGCCAATTTGTGGCTGTCGGGCCAGAGCGGCATTGCGCGCTCTGTGGAAGGTGCGCTCGCCGGCGGCATCGTGGCGATCGAGCTCTACAAATGGTCCGCAGGGATCACGGTCCGAACCGGCGTCCGTTTTGCGCTGCCACTGGCGATCGGCATCGCGATCGGCCGGCTCGGCTGCTATTTCGCGGGCCTCGACGATTTCACCTACGGCACCCCGACGGCATGGCCCTGGGGTCATGATTTCGGCGACGGCGTCCCGCGCCATCCCGTGCAGCTCTACGAAAGCGCCGCGATGGGGGTATTCGCGCTGCTCTACGTGCTGGCGGTCTTGAACCGGAGCGCGTTTGTGATCACCAATGGTTTCTACCTCGTCCTTGTCTACTATGGCGCACAGCGCTTCCTGTGGGAATTCCTCAAGCCCTACGGCACGCTGATCGGCCCCTTCACGCTGTTTCACCTGCTGTCGCTGTCCATCCTGCTCTACGCTGTCGTCATGCTGGCGAGGGCGCCCAAAGCGAGACCCATGCATGAACGCGCCGTTGCGTAAGTCGCGCCCCTATATCTTCTGGGGCCAGACCCAATCTCTCTGCGAGACCTGCCTGAAGCTGGTGCCGGCCAAGATCCAGATCCTCGACAACGAGGTCTGGTACGAGAAGCGCTGCAAGGAGCATGGCGTCCAGTCCACGCTGGTGTCGACGGACGCAGCCTATTGGCGCCTGTGCAAGGATTTCATCAAGCCCGGCGACCGGCCGCTCGCCTTTCAACGGCATACCGAATTCGGCTGCCCCTACGATTGCGGCCTGTGTCCCGACCACGAGCAGCATTCCTGCCTGGCCCTGATCGAGATCACCGAGCATTGCAATCTGACCTGCCCGGTGTGCTTTGCCGATTCCTCACCGGCGCGGACCAGCTTCACCCCGCTGGCCAAGATCGAGCGAATGCTCGACGCGCTGGTCGCGAGCGAAGGCGAGCCTGATTTGGTGCAGATCTCCGGCGGCGAGCCGACGCTGCATCCGGATTTCTTCGCGATCCTCGATGCGGTGCGCGCCCGCCCGATCCGCCATGTCATGATCAACACCAACGGCCTGCGTATCGCCCGCGAAAAGGATTTCGTGGCGCGGCTCGCCGAGAACAAGCGCGGGCTCGAGGTCTATCTCCAGTTCGACTCGCTCGAACGCGACGCGCTGATCAATCTGCGCGGCGCCGATTTGCGCAAGATCCGTCAGCAGGCGCTGGAGAATCTCGAGCATTACGGCGTGTCGACCACGCTGGTGGCGACCATCAAGCGCGGCGTCAACGATGCCGAGATCGGCGACATCGTTCGCCATGCGCTCACGTGGAAATGCGTGCGCGGCGTCACGCTGCAGCCGGTGCAGGATGCCGGCCGCAACGAGAATTTCGACAAGAACACCGACCGCATCATGCTGTCGGAGATCCGCAAGCGCGTGGTCGAAACCGGCGTGTTCGGCGACAAGGACATGATCCCGCTGCCCTGCAACCCCGAAAGCATCTCGATCGGTTACGGCCTGCGCAACGGCGAGAAAGTGCTGCCGCTGACCTCACTGATCCCGCAGGAGCAACTCGTCGCCTTGTTGCCCAATACGATAAGCCCGGAGAAGCATCCGGCGCTGAGGGAGAAATTCATCGATCTGTTTTCGCTGTCCTCGGGACCGCTGAACACCAGCGAGCGCGTCTGCGAATTGTTGTGCTGCCTGCCGAGCTTCGAGGTCCCGCAAGGCATCACTTACGAGAACGTATTCCGCGTCACCATCGTGCAGTTTCTCGACCGCTTCAATTTCTGCGTCGGCAACGTCAAGCGCAGCTGCATCCATTTCGTCACCGAGAGCGGCGCGATCATTCCGTTCGACACCTACAATCTGTTCTACCGGAACGGAAAGATCGACGGCATCCGCGCCGAACTGGCGGCGCAGTCAACCGAAGGAGCCCTGCAGGCATGAGCATCAGCGACACGCCGCCGCCAGCCCCTCCGGGACCGCCTCCCGCCCCGCCGACCAAGCGCAGCGGCTGCCTGACCGCGCTCATGGCGATCTTCGGGATCCTCCTGCTGCTGCCCGGTGCCTGCGCAATCCTGTTCGGCGGAATCTCCATATCCGACAGGGGCCGGATCGATTCCGACGTCGCGCCTCTGGTCTTCCTGGGCCTGGTCGTGGGGCTGGGCGGGGTCGCCCTGATCTGGGCCGCCATCAAGGGCCGGCGCGGCTGAGCCCGGCTTTTCGCCTAACCCCCGGGAATCCCCGGACAAAATTCAATCAACCAATGGCCAAAGAACACATTGTTTTTTGGCCGTTTTTGCCTATATTGCGCCGCAACGCGTAGGGTGCCCGGTCGATATGCCGGGCTTTCCCTTTTGGGCGGAAAGCGCCCCGTTTCCAGTCTTCAAGCGTTGTTTCGAGAAGAGGTCCCGGTCTGACCGGCGAGATCGCGCTTAACCCATTGTCCGACCGCAAAGAAGCTCACTCATGAACCTTCGCAACATCGCCATCATCGCCCACGTCGACCACGGCAAGACGACCCTGGTCGACCGCCTCCTCCAGCAATCCGGCACCTATCGCGAGAACCAGAAGGTGACCGAACGCGCCATGGACTCCAACGATCTGGAGCGCGAGCGCGGCATCACCATTCTGGCCAAGGCGGCCTCGGTGCAGTGGAAGGACACTCGCATCAACATCGTCGATACCCCAGGCCACGCCGATTTCGGCGGTGAGGTCGAGCGCATCCTCAACATGGTGGACGGCGCGCTGGTGCTGGTCGACGCCGCCGAAGGCCCGCTGCCGCAGACCAAATTCGTGGTCTCCAAGGCGCTCAAGGTCGGTTTGAAGCCGATCGTCGTGATCAACAAGGTCGACCGTCCCGACGCGCGGGCGACCGAAGTCATCAACGAGGTGTTCGATCTGTTCGCGGCGCTCGACGCCAGCGAGGAGCAGCTCGACTTCCCGATCCTCTACGGGTCGGCCAAGCAAGGCTGGATGGCCGACAGCCCGGATGGATCGCAGGAAGCCGGCATGCAGCCGCTGTTCGACCTGATCGTGCGCCATGTCGCGCCGCCGACCGTCGAGGAAGGCCCGTTCCGAATGATCGGCACCATTCTGGAAGCCAACCCCTATCTCGGCCGCATCATCACCGGCCGCATCTCTTCCGGTTCGATCAAGCCGAACCAGGCCGTGAAGGTGCTGGGCGCCGACGGCAAGACCATCGAGACCGGCCGCATCACCAAGATCCTCGCCTTCCGCGGCATCGAGCGCACTCCTCTCGACGAGGCCGAGGCAGGCGACATCGTCGCGATCGCCGGCCTGACCAAGGGCACCGTCGCCGATACCTTCTGCGATCCGTCGGTCGACACCCCACTGGTGGCGCAGCCGATCGACCCGCCGACAGTGTCGATGTCTTTCATCGTCAACAACTCGCCGCTCGCCGGCACCGAAGGCGACAAGGTGACCAGCCGCATGATCCGCGACCGCCTGCTGCGCGAGTCGGAAGGAAACGTCGCGCTGCGGGTCGTCGAAGCCTCCGACAAGGACGCGATGGAAGTTTCGGGCCGCGGCGAATTGCAGCTCGCGATCCTGATCGAGACCATGCGCCGCGAGGGCTTCGAGCTCTCGGTGTCGCGTCCGCGCGTCGTATTTCAGAAAGACGAGGCCACCGGCGCCACGCTGGAGCCGATCGAGGAAGTCGTCATCGACGTCGACGAGGAGCATTCCGGCGTCGTCGTGCAGAAGATGAGCGAGCGCAAGTCCGAGCTGATCGAGATGAAGCCGTCCGGCGGCAACCGCCTGCGGCTGGTGTTCTACGCGCCGACCCGCGGCCTGATCGGCTACCAGGGCGAACTGCTCACCGACACCCGCGGCACCGCGATCATGAACCGCCTGTTCCACGGCTACGCGCCGTACAAGGGCGAGATCCAGGGCCGCCGCAACGGCGTGCTGATCTCCAACGACCAAGGCGAAGCGGTGGCTTACGCGATGTTCAAGCTGGAAGATCGCGGCCCGATGATGATCGAGCCGGGCTGGAAGGTCTACAAGGGCATGATCGTCGGCGAGCATACCCGCGACAACGACCTCGAGATCAACGTGCTCAAGGGCAAGCAGCTCACCAACATCCGCACGACCTCCAAGGACGAAGCCGTGCGCCTGACCCCGCCGATCCGCATGACGCTGGAAAAGGCGCTGGCCTATATCGAGGACGACGAGCTGGTGGAGATCACGCCGAAGTCGATCCGGCTGCGCAAGCGGCACCTCGACCCGAACGAGCGCAAGCGCGCGGAAAAGTCCAAGGAAGCGGTGGCTTAAGGCCACTCGGACACACGACGAATGCGTCATGGCCGGGCTTGTCCCGGCCATCCACGTCTTCGATACTGGTGTCAATTACGTGGATGCCCGGGACAAGCCCGGGCATGACGATGAAATTGACCGCTATGTCCCTCCCCTCCTCCGTTGACGTCGCGATCATCGGTGCGGGCGCCGCCGGCCTCGGCGCGGCGCATGCACTGGCACGCTCCGGCCTCTCCGTGGTCGTGATCGAGGCGCGCGACCGGCTCGGCGGGCGGGCCTGGACGGTGCAGGTCTCGCCCGACGTCACCTTCGACGTCGGCTGCGGCTGGCTGCATTCGGCGGACAACAACTCCTTCGTCGCGATTGCAAAGCAGCTCGGCTTCGAGGTCAACAAGGACCTCCCGCCCTGGCGCGAGCGCGCCTATGGCAACGCGTTTCCGAAAGCCGAGCGCGACGATTTCATGCACGCGATGGACGCCTTCTATCAGCGGCTGTGGACGACTGCCCAGAAGGGCAAGGATGTCCCCGCGAGCTTGAGCCTGGAGCCCGGCAATCGCTGGAATCCCATGATCGACGCGATCTCGACCTATATCAACGGCTGCGAACTGAAGGACATGTCGACGCTGGACTGGGACGCCTATGAGGACAGTGACCTCAACTGGCGCGTCCGCCGCGGCTACGGCGCTCTGATCACGGCCTATGGCGCGCCATGCCCGGTGGCGCTGAACTGTAACGTCACGTTGATCGATCATTCCGGCCAGCGCATCCGCATCGAGACATCGCAGGGCGCGCTGAGTGCGGACAAGGTGATCGTCACCGTGCCGACCAACCTGATCGCCAATGAGGCGATCCGCTTCTCGCCCCCTCTCCTCGCCAAGGTCGATGCCGCGGCCGGCCTGCCGCTCGGCGTCGACGACAAGATCCCGCTAGCGCTCGACGATGCCGAAGCCTTCCCGAAAGAAGGTAATTTGCGTGGCGCCACCATGCGCACCGACATGGGCACCTATCATATCCGCCCGTTCGGCCAGCCCTGCATCGAAGGCTTTTTCGGCGGCAGCTTTGCGCGCGAACTGGAAGATGCCGGCGACGGCGCGATTGCCGCGCAAAGCATCGACGAGATCGCGGGCCTGCTCGGCAACGACATCAGGCGAAAGCTGAGGCCGCTCTACGAGTCGCGCTGGGCGCACGACCCCTTCGCGCGGGGCTCATATTCGCACGCGCTGCCCGGCCACGCCGGTGACCGCGCCGTGCTGGCGGCACCGGTCGATGGGCGGCTGTTCTTTGCGGGAGAGGCGACGTCGCCGAACTTTTTCTCGACCGCGCACGGGGCGAGGGACTCAGGGGAGCGGGCGGCGCAGGAAGTGCTGGGGGTTTCGGGCAAACCGTAACCACACGCTCCGCTCGCGTGACGGATCACTCGATCACCCGCGCCCGCAAATCAGCATCAGGCACGAAGCACGCATCGTACTTGCCAAAGATGCGATAGCGGTTGCGTGCGATGAGGCTGTACACCGGGTCGCGCAACGCTTTCGGCACGGCGAACAACGCGCTCACCCAGCTCCAGCCGGGAAGCTGCGACAGTACCGTCAGCGCAGCGTCCGACTTCATGAACACCTCGCCACCATGAACCACGGCATTGGTGTCGGGATCATCGGGATCGATGCCGAACGTGCGTGCGAGCCGGGCGCCATAGTCCGACTGGATCGGCGTGAAGCGAAATCGCTTCGCTGTATCACGTTGCGCGACGAAGCGGACCCAGCGCGAGCAGAAGATGCAGACGCCGTCGAACAGGATGACGTCATCGTCGGGCCATTTGGGCATCAGCGATTGTCCAATATCAGGAAATTCAGCGTCATGGCTTTTTGCCAGCCGCCGGCTTCAGCGCGCGATCGAGTTCGGCACTGGCAGCTTTGACACCGGCTTCGGCTTCGATCATCCAATGACCCTCGCTGCCCACGGCCGGCAGCGCACGGAACTCGACCTTGCCGCCGCTGCGCCGAAACGCGTCGACCAACGCGAGCGAAAATTTCGGCGCAAAGTAGCTGTCATTGGCGGAAACGATCCATGTGACGGGGATGCGCGCGGCCTTGCCGAACTCAGCCGCCGCCGCGAGAAGCGTATGCGGCGCGCAGATCCGGTTCGGCTCGTCATTGGCATGGCCGCCGCGCCCCGGCGCAAAGGCGATGATGGTGGAGATCGTCTTCGGATCGGCATTGGCAAGCGCCAGCGCACCCCAACCGCCGGCGGAATGGCCGATCACGATCGCGGCGTCCTTGCGGATAAAATCCTGCTTTCGCACATAGTCCAATGCTAGCGCGATTTCGTCGGCCGTTGCGCGGCCCGAGCGCGCATAGTCCGCCTCGTCACAGCCACCCTGGTCCTCGACATAGCGGCCGCCTGTTACGCCATGGCCGAGCCGTTCCGGCACCAGCACGGCGAACCCGCGCGCGACGAGGAACGCAGCGAGTGCGCGGTATTCCGGCTGTGGCGTTTGCGCGCGCCGCAAACCATTTTGCGTTGAAGCATGCGCGATCACCGCAAGCCGGAACGGGCCGGCACCCGGCGGGCGAAACAGCAGGGCATGAGCGGCGATGTCGGTATCCGGCGACGGCACGCGCCATTGCTGACGGCGAAACGGATCGCCCTCCGCTCCGGACGCACCAAAAATGACCTGAGCGCACACAGGCGGCGCGGTCAGCAGGGCCAGCAAAGGCAGAAGCACGAGGATGTTGAGGCGCCGCATGAATTACCGAAGCTGAGAACAGCAACAGTCAGACGAGTAGGAACGAATCAATATCGGCTGACTTTCTGCGTTGCCATTACCGTTCATTCGCTGCCGCAAAGCAGTTTTGCACCGGCGCAGAGCACCCCGGTGCCATTCGAATCGGCGTCTTGTCTTTTTTCGGTACAACACGGTGCAAATACTGATGCAGAAAGTCCACAGGTTAACCGATAATTAAGGATAGGTCTTGCCGCCGGCGCGGCGACTTGGTTTGATCACGTCCATGAGCACAACCCTGATCGAGGTCCGGCCGGCCAAAGCCGCAGATGCAACTGCGGTGGCGTCCACCCATGACGAAGCCTGGCGCTCCGCCTATCAGGGCATCATTCCCGGCGCCGAACTGGAAAAGCTGATCAACCGCCGCGGTCCGCAATGGTGGGACAGCGCGATCCGCAAGGGCAGCCGCGTCAGCGTGCTGGTATTCGGCGACAAGATCGCAGGCTACGCCAATTATGGCCGCAACCGCGCCCGCAGCCTGCATTTCGACGGCGAGGTCTACGAGCTCTATCTGCGTCCTGAATTCCAGGGCCTGGGCTTTGGCCGCCGCCTCTTCACCGCGGCCCGCCGCGACCTGATGCAGAGCGGCCTGAAGAGCATGGTGGTGTGGGCGCTCTCGGACAACGATCCGGCCACCGAGTTCTACCGCGCCCTGGGCGGCCGCATGGTGGCACGCTCCTCGGAGCGTTTCGGGCCGAAGTCGCTCGACAAGGTTGCCTTCGCTTGGACCAATTGAGCTGCTGAAGTCCCGCCGGCAGCGTTTTCCTTCCGTCGATACCGTTGCCTTGAGCCGGTGATCGCTGGATTCATTATTTCACAAAAACGCGATGGATCAGCGGGCCAAGCCCGCGTATGACAGCGCCAAAATCGCTGCCGGGTGCGATTTAACCTCGGCAACAACGGAGCCTTGAATGCGTATCGATGCGGTCTCGATCGGGAAAAATGTCCCCCACGACGTCAACGTCATCATCGAAGTCCCCGTGGGCGGCGAACCGATTAAATACGAGATGGACAAGGAAGCCGGCACGCTGGTGGTCGACCGCTTCCTCTACACGCCGATGCGTTACCCCGGGAACTACGGCTTCATCCCGCACACACTGTCCGATGACGGCGATCCCTGCGACGTTCTCATCATCAACACGCGCGCCATCATCCCCGGCGCGGTCATGAGCGTGCGCCCGGTCGGCGTGCTGTTCATGGAAGACGAAGCCGGCGGCGATGAGAAGATTTTGGCGGTGCCGTCGTCGAAGCTGACGCAGCGCTACGACAAGGTGAAGTCGTATTCCGACTTGCCGGACATCACGCTCCAGCAGATCCAGCACTTCTTCGAACATTACAAGGATCTCGAACCCGGCAAGTGGGTGAAGATCCTGCGCTGGGGCGGCCCTGAGGATGCGCACAAGCTGATCCTCGAAGGCATCGATCGCGAGAAAAAGAAGAACGGGTGAGTTTTCGTGCCCCGGCTCAGCGTCGCGTCATTTCATGCCGCGCCGCGTCCGGGACACGAGAGTGGCGTTACACCGCCGGCTTCGGCAGCCCGGCAATCGCGCAAGCCGCGCGCAACGTGTTCACGAGCAGGCAGGCGACCGTCATCTGGCCGACGCCGCCCGGCACCGGCGTGATGGCGCCAGCCACTGCGAGCGCTTCCTGATAGGCAACATCGCCGACGAGACGCGTCTTGCCGTCGTCCTTCGGAATCCGGTTGATGCCGACGTCGATCACGGTCGCCCCCGGCTTCAGCCAGTCGCCGCACACCATCTCGGGCTTTCCGACCGCGGCGTAGACGAGGTCGGCGCGCTTCACGAGCCCGGGCAGGTCGCGCGAGCGCGAATGCGCGATGGTCACCGTGGCGTTCTCGTTCAGCAATAGCTGCACCAGCGGGCGGCCGACGAGGTTGGAGCGGCCGATGACGATGGCGTTCATGCCTTCGAGCGAGGCATGCACGCTCTTGGTCAAAATGATGCAGCCGAGCGGCGTGCAGGGCGACAGCGCCTCGAAACCGCCGGCGAGGCGGCCGGCATTGTTCGGATGCAGCCCGTCGACATCTTTGGCGGGATCGATGGCATTGACCACGGCTTGGGTGTCGAGGCCCTTGGGCAGCGGCAATTGCACCAGAATACCGTGCACGGCAGGGTCGCGGTTGAGTTTTGCGACCAGCGCCAGGAGATCTGCCTGCGAGACGTCCGCCGGCAGCTTGTGCTCGAACGAGGCCATGCCGGCGGCCTGGGTCTGGGTGTGTTTCGAACGGACATACACCTCGCTCGCCGGATCGCTTCCGACCAGGACCACTGCAAGGCCCGGCACCAGATTGTGCTCGCGCTTGACGCGTGCGACATCGTCGGCGACGCGGGCGCGAAGTTCCGCGGCGATGACTTTTCCGTCGATGATCTTGGCGGTCATGTCAGTTCCCTCAGTCTGTCGATTTGGCTGACGCGAGCTGGCGCAGGGCTTCGCCGAGCCGCGCCGGATCGCCGTCGACCGCGATCTGCTTCAGCCGCGAGGTCGCTCCCGACAGGAGTTTGACGCTGGCCTTGGGCACGCCAAGCGATTTCGCCAGCAGCACCAGAACGGCCTTATTGGCCTCGCCGCCATCGGCGATGGCGCGGACGCGCACCTTGAGCACGCTACGGCCATCGGAGAGCTGCTCGATCCCGTCGATATCGTCGCGGCCGCCGCGCGGTGTTACCCGTAGCGCGATGCTGATTCCTGCGGCCCCGTAACGCCAAGGTTCCTTGATGACAAGGTTCTTTGGCAACCCAGGGCGCTCCAGTCGACTTAGATCACGTTCGGGTAGATGTAGTACAGGATCACCCGCTCGATGAACATGATGAGCAGGATCAGGATAATCGGCGAGATATCGAGGCCGCCGAGGCTGGGCAGGAAATTGCGAATCGGTGCCAGGACCGGCTCCGTGATTCGGTACAGGAACTCCGCCACCGCCGAAACGAACTGGTTGCGGGTGTTCACGACGTTGAAGGCGATCAGCCAGGACAGGATCGCGGACGCGATCAGCAGCCAGACGTAGAGGTCGAGCACGATGATGACGATGTCGAGAACGGCACGCATGGCTTTTGAAAACTCTGGCTTCGGTCGGGATTGACGTCTTTTGCTAGATATCGGTTCCCCCCGGTCCAAACAAGGGAAGTCAGTGCCGGGATGGCTAAAACCGGGTTACAGCCGTCCTTGACTTGACCTTGGCGGGGACTTAAATGGCGCCCGGTTGTCGGCCGCATTGACCAGAGCGGCCTACAAAAGGGGCCATAGCTCAGCTGGGAGAGCGCGTCGTTCGCAATGACGAGGTCGGCGGTTCGATCCCGCCTGGCTCCACCAGCCTTCGCTCGCTTCGCGAGCTACGGCTAGGCAAGCCCGGAAGGTCTCTCGCGGCGAAGTGAGCGAAGGCTGCCCCGCCATAGCCCGAAGGGCGACGGCGGGCTCCATCCGAAATCCCCCTACTTCCCCGTAAACCTCGGCGGCCGCTTCTCCATGAAGCTCGCGACCCCCTCCCGGAAATCGCTGCCGTTCAGCGCCACCATCATGTCCCGGTTGGCTGCGATCGTCGCCTCCGCCAGCGTCTGGAACGGCACCTCGTAGAGCTGCCGCTTGATCACGGCCATCGCGCTCGGCGAGACGAAATCGGCGAGGTCGCGCGCATAGGCGTAGGTCTCCTCGCGCAGCTTCTCGGGCGAGCAGAGCCGATTCACCAGCCCGATCCGCAGCGCCTCGTCACTCGAAACGCGGCGCGCCGAGAGCAACAGATCCATCGCGTTGGCGTGGCCGACGATTCGCGGCAGCATCCAGCTGATGCCGTGCTCGGCGATCAGACCACGCCGGGCGAAGGCGGTGGTGAACACGGTGTTGTCGGCGGCAAAGCGTAGGTCGCAATAGAGCGCGTGGACGAGGCCGATGCCCGCGGTCGCGCCATTGAGCATGGCGATGACAGGCTTTCCGATCGACGGATAGAAGCCGTAGCGGGTCTGCCAATCGGGCCGCCGATTCATGTCGAACGGCGGCAGGTTCGACGCGCGCCTGACATCATCGGGGTCGAGCCCCTTCAATGCATCCATGTCGGCACCGGCGCAGAAGGCGCGGCCGGCGCCGGTGATCACGATGACGCGGACATTGTCATCGGCGCTCGATGCTTCCATCGCATGGCGCACGTCGCGCTCCATGATGGGCGTCCACGCATTCATGCGATCGGGACGGTTGAGCGTGATGGTCGCGACCTTGTCGCTGACCTCATAGAGAATGTGTTCGTAGGCCATGGCGCTCTCCCTTTGTTTGCCGGCACGCGTTCGCGCGCGCTCGTTGACAATGAGCCTAGCATACAAACGGATGAGAAGAGCTTGCGCTAAGGCGCGATCACTCGGCTGCTTGCGCCAGAACCGGCCGCCGCGTCAGCCAGCCGTCCATGAAATGATCGAGCCAGGCGCGTTCGGCGGCATCGTAGACGGCACGGTCTGCGAAATGGTGATGCCGCTGCCGCGCGCCGGGCGCGCTGAGGCCGTCATAGCCGCGCGTGGTCCAGCAATGCATCATCGCGTAGGTCACGTCAGGATGGAACTGCACGCCGAAAGCGTTGCCGGTGCGGAATGCCTGCACCGGAAAATCATCGCCTTCGGCAAGCAGTTCAGCGCCGACCGGCAACTCGAAGCCTTCGCGATGCCAATGATAGACCCGCGCCGGCCAATTCGGGCAGAGCCGGTGTCCCGCGGGTGTCGGGCGGATCGGGTAGTAGCCGATCTGGGTCAGCGCATCCGCATGCGGCGCGACGCGGGCCCCCAACTGCTTCGCCAGCATCTGCGCGCCGAGGCAGATGCCGAGGAACGGCCGCTGTTCGCGGAGCGGGATTTCGATCCAGTCGATCTCGCGGCGGATGTAGTCGTCGGGATCGTTGGCGCTCATGGGACCGCCGAAGACCACCGCGCCGGCATGCTGGTCGAGGGTCTCGGGCAACGGATCGCCGAAACGGGGACGGCGGATGTCGAGGCGATGGCCGAGCGCGCGCAGCGCATTGCCGACGCGGCCGGGCGTCGAGGATTCCTGATGCAGGATGATCAGAACCGGCAGCCGGGTTTCGGAGGCGGCGACGTTCGGCGTCCTTCTGGGGAAGGGCACCACTTCTGCGCCACCAAATCTGTCCGTCCGGAACGACATGGTCTCTGCGAGTGCTATCGGTTCAGACCGCCAGCATACCTAAGCGATCGTTAATTTCGTGTGAGTTTGCGCACACACACGCCCGATAGAAAGCAAGCTCCGGGCCACGACCGACCGAGCGCGCTCCCTTTAGTGTCGTTGCCTCTGAAACCGGCTGGTGGCGTACAGGATGAAGCCGCGCGGGAAGAAGCGCAGCGCGAATGGCACCATCTTGATGCACAGACCGGGGAGCACTGCCCGCTTGTTGGCCATCAGGCCGCGATAGGCCTGCCGTGCGACATCGGCGGCAGGAACATTGAGAAGGGCCGTATCATGTCCGGACCCAACGCGGGCGCGCGCCTGGAATTCGGTGGGCACCGGGCCCGGGCAAAGGACGGTGACGCGAACGCCATGCGGTGCAAGCTCCGCCCGCAAGGCCTCGGTCAGGGAAATGACATAGGCCTTGGACGCGTAATAGACGGCCATGCCGGGGCCGGGCAGAAAGCCGGCGACCGACCCGACGTTGAGAAGACCGCCCTTGTTCCTGATCAGCTGATCGGCAAAGCGCAGCGACAGATCCGTCAGAGCCCGGACATTGACATCTACGATGCCGAGTTGCTCGACCCGGTCGCGCTCGACTGCGTCACCGAATACGCCAAAGCCGGCATTGTTGACGAGATGATCGAGCTCGACGCCTTCGGCAGCGAGTACGGCGGCGATCTTCTCGCCCGCATCCGCGTCCTGGAGATCGCAGGCGATCACAATCGGCTTCTTGCCGCCCTTAGCGGCGAGCTCGTTCGCGAGCGCCTCGAGCCGGTCCGCGCGCCGCGCCGTCAGCGCAAGACGATGTCCGTTCGCGGCGAACACACGCGCCAGCTCCGTGCCGATGCCCGCCGAGGCACCGGTGATCAACGTTACCCGCTCAGTCACGATCGAAGTCTCTTGATGTAAGTTTTTTGGCCCCGCAATGCTGGAACGAGAGCATAGGCCGTGCGCGACAGGCAAGCGGCGTCCGCCGCATAGCCACTTGAGCGGGAAACGGGGGAAGCAGGAAAACCACGGATTAACAGGGGAAATCCGGAACCCGGGCAGCCCGAGGCTACATTAAAGTTTCGTCATGTGGTCTGCACAACCGCCAATTGGCGGTGTTGACACGGATCACCCACCGACTGCGCTGTCCTTGACCTGGCCGCCGGCACGATCTGCGACCGCGTGCTTCAGGTCGATCCGGTCCCGCTGCGAAATCCCCAGCAGGTCGGACGCGCGCCAGACCACATTATCCTCGAACTCCGTGACCTGGCCGTCGGCGTAGACCAGCTCCCACATCATCTGGACGACCCGCTTGCGGCCTTCTTCGTCGAGCGAGCGCATCATGATGCTGGTGAAGTGATAGAGGTCGACCGCCTCGCCCTCGACCTCCGTCGCATCCGCGATCAGACGATCCGCGGTGCCACGATCGAGCCCGAAGTGGCTTTCGATCAGGCTGTGCAACTTGCGCTGCTCGACAGCCGTCGGCTGGCCGTCCAGCGAAATCACGTGAACCAGCAGCGCGGTCGCCGCCAGCCGGTAATCACTGTCACCGAATGCGCGGTCCTGGGCATGGGGAGCAACAATGTCGGCGATGAATTGGCGCAGGCCGTCGAGCATAAGGTCCTACCGAAATCGATGAAGCCGCGGAGCGCGACTGCTACCAGCATTATATGAGCAGGAAACTCAACCGGCGCAACGTGCGTCAGTTCCGCGCGTTGCATTACGTTTCGGCAATCTCCACTGATGTCGTCCTGGCGAAAGCCAGGACCCATACCGCGGAATCTATCGATTGTCCGCGGTACCCGTCCCGAACAAGCAGTCTTCGCCAAACTACTCCCTGGGGTAATGGGTCCTGGCTTTCGCCAGGACGACTCGGAGAGGCGTAGTGCTGCGCTCGCAATGACGGAGAATGTGGCAGCATCGTCCCAGATCCCTCACGGTATCTCGTACACCACCATCTTGTCGGCGATGCCGCGCAGTGCGGCCTGCTTCTGGATCGGCCTGATTTCGCGCTGCTTGAGGACTTCGGCGACCGCCGGTGCATCCAGCACCGGGCCGGTGATGTGGATCTCCTGCGCGGTCGAGAGGCTCTGCACGCGGGCGGCGATGTTGACGGTCTGGCCGAAATAATCCTGCCGCTCGTTCAGCATCACCGCGAGGCACGGACCTTCGTGGATGCCGATCTTGACGATGAGATCGGCGGTGCCGCGCTTTTTGTTGAGCTCGTCCATCGCCGCGCGCATCCGCAAACCCGCCGCGATCGCATGCTCGGGACGGACGAAGGTCGCCATCACGGCGTCGCCGATGGTCTTCACCACCGCGCCTTTCTCGGAGGAGATGATCTCGAGCAGCGCATGGAAATGCGCGCGCACGAGGTCGAAGGCGGCGAGATCGCCGACGCGCTCATAGAGCGCGGTCGATCCCTTCAGATCGGTGAACAGGAAGGTCAGCGAGGTGATCTGGAGCCGCTGGTCGAGACTGAGATTGTCCGCCTTGAAGACATCGCGAAACGTCTGGTTCGACAGCATCCGCTTGGCGGTCAGGAACGGCTTGCGCTTGCCGATGAGGTGATGGAGCGCCTCGGCCGCGATGAACACCGACGGCAGCACGCGCACGCCGGCCTGGTTCTCCAGCGACAGCCGCAGCGGGCCCGGCCGCATGGTCGTGGTTCCCGTCGGCGCCTGCACCCTGTTGTACATGATGGCGAGCTGCTGACGGTCCTTGGTGGGCTCGCCCTGCACGTCGATGAAATGGGCCGCGTGCGTCACCGGTTCGAAGATGATGATGAAATCGTTCGGCAGTTGCAGCGACATGGTCGCCTTCTCGCCGGCCGGCAGCTCCATCGTATCCAGCGTCACCTCGTTGGCGAGCGTCGCAAACGATTCCTTGTTGAAGTCGACGCCGGAACTCCAGAACACCTGCTTGAAGTACTCCCAGACCGGAAGCGTATCGGGATCATGCGCCGCAATGCGCCGGACACGTGAATTGACGGTGAAGGAGACTTCGACCTGATCATCGACGGAGGCCTTGTAGCCGCAGGCGCACAGCGCGCAGTGATAGTCGTCGGGCTTGAGCGCTTTCAGGGTCGAGTGCGCACCCAACACGCCGCCGCAGCCCGGGCACAGCACATTCCAGCCCAGATCGAACAGACCGAGCCGCGCCGAATGCAGGAATGCCGAGATCGCGTGCTCTTCATCGAGACCATGCTGCTTCGCGAAGTCGAGGACATTGACGCGGTTGAGCTCGTGATCTTCGCCATCCTCGATGAGGCGCGCGATCGCGTCGACCACTTTCGCATCGGCGGTCTGCTTCAGAACGGAAAACTGGGCCTGGATATCGCTCATGGCGCAACTCTATCTGGTGTGGATCACGCCGTCGGCCAGGCGAACGCCTGTCACCGACGCGTGATGCGGAACAGCGGCGAACGGTCCGGCTGGGTCGTGACGACGCCGAGCGGAATGACAGGGCTGGTATCGGCAAGCTCGACGCGGAACGCACCGATCAGCCGGGCCAACGCCAGCACGGATTCGGCTTGCGCGAACGGTGCGCCGATGCAGACGCGCGGACCCGCACCGAACGGCAAATAGGCGAAGCGATCGGGCGCGTCGGTCGACACGAAGCGTTTTGGAATGAACGCGTTCGGCTGATCCCACAGCTTCTCGTGCCGGTGCAGCAGCCATGGCGCGATCATGATGATGTCGCCCTTGCCGATGGCGACGCCGGCCGCGTTGTCCTTCTCGCGCGCGGCCCGGGCGATCAGGAAGGCCGGCGGATAAAGCCGCATGGTCTCCTCGATCGCGGCGCGGGTGAATTTCTGGCGATCGATGTCGGCCATGCTGTCGAGATGTTCGCCACGGGTCTCGGAGGCGATCTCCTCCTGCGTATCGGGATCGAGCGCGAGCAAATAGAGCGCCCAGAACAGCGCGGTCGCCGTGGTCTCGTGACCCGCGAGGATCATGGTCGCGACTTCGTCGACCAGTTGTTCGTCCGAAAAGCCCTTGCCGGTTTCAGGATCGCGCGCCTCGTCCATGAGATCGAACAGGTCGCGCGGCGGCGCGCCGTCCTTCTTGCCCATCTCGCGCCGCTCGGCGATCAGCATCGCGACGAATTCAGTCCAGCGCTTGCGGAAACGGGCACGGGCAAAATCCATCGGGCTCGGCCAGGACAGCGGCAGCACCATGTCGAGCAAGTACGGCCGCCCGAGTCGGGCTCCATATTCCATGACGAAGTTGCGCAAGGTCGGACCATGCCGGTCCATGCCGAACGAGAACATGGTGCGTCCGGCGATCTCCAGTGTCATGCGCTGCATGATTTCGCGCAGATCGACCGGCTCGCTCGTTCGCCCGTCGAGCTTCGCGATGGTCTCGTCGAGCACCGCGGTCATGTGCGGAACGAGATTTGCCGTCGCCCGCGGCGTGAACGCCGGCGCGAGAGTGCGGCGCTGAAACGTCCACGAATGGCCCTCCGCAATGAGAAGACCGTCGCCGAGCACGGGGCGGAGCATGCGGATGCCCGCCGGGGTGCGCGAATAATTCTCGTAATTGCTGAGCAGGACATGCCGGATCGCATCCGGCCGGTTCAGGATGAAACTGTTGCGGAAGAAGAAGCGGCCCTCGATCACGTCTTCCTCGTAGGCGCGCTGCCCCCAGGTCGCAATCATGTTTCGCTTGAGCACGGCAAGCCGGCCGAGGAACGACATGTCGTCGGGCGCACGCGGCGGGGTCGGAGGGACGATGGGCCGACGCACGCTGGCGATGTTCATGGCTCTCTCCCGCAGAGGTAACGCAGGCAAATAGCTAGTAAGTCAGCTCGGCAATCGCAATCCTGTTCTCCGAGGCAGGCCAGGCGCGTGCCACAATTCGTTCTTCGCCAAATTGGGCTACGATGATACGCCCGACCTCGCCGGCCGGAAGGCGCAATGTTGCTGTCGAATCCGTGGGCACACCCGATTTGACGTCCGCCGGCTCCTTGCCGTCGAGCAGCACCACGTCCCGCGGCAGGCCGAAATAGCCGCGCGGACGCGACATGATCACGACAGCGCCGGCGTCCTTGTCCGCGGGCCCAAGCGGACGCGCGGCGCGCAGATGCACCACGTCCGATGAGCGCGGGAAGGGCGAGCGGTAGATGTGGGTCGTCGGCGCATCCGGCGATGCGAGGGCGAATTCGAGAGACCAGGAAGGCTCGACCTGCGCCGGTCCCCAGCGACCGTCGGTGCCGGTCTTCGAGCTGTGCACAGGGCTGCCTTTGCGCTCCCCGGTATCAGGGTCGACGCGGAATATTTCGACCGTTGCGCCCGTCACCGGGCGGTTGGTCGACACGCCGCCGGGTGTGCCGGTAACAAGGCCACTCAGCTTCACGCTCTCCTCCGGCATGATCGCAATGCGCGCGGGCTCGCGGCCGGCGATGAACTTATAGATCTCGCGGAAGGCTCGGGGGTGAAACGCCACTTCGCGATGATCGAGTGCGCCGAGCACGAGGTTGCTGGCCCCCTTCAACTCCGGACCTTCGACGCTGACGCCGGTTGGCTTACCGGGCTTGCCGATGAAACGGCCATCGGCTTGCGCGTATTTGTCCATGCCGTCGCTGCGCAAGGTCAGGAAGGCGACATCCGGCGTCACCTCGCTCTCGCCCTCATTGAGGCTGCGCAGGAACGCGCCGCGGCCGTTGAACTCGCTGTTGGGCTGGTCGTCGGTCGCGAACACACCATGATTGGGCGTGCCGCACAGCACGGCGTGGCTGACATCGCCGGCGCCGCCGTTCTTGATGACGTTGCGGATCGCATAGCCGCCGCGTGAGCTGCCGACCAGCGCCACGCGGGCTGCGCCGGTCCGACGCTTCAATTCAACGATGGCGGCGGCGAGCTCGCGGCGCTGGTCCTCGGTCGAGGAGCGGGCCGCCTGCTCGACCTTGTCGTCGCTTCGTGCATTGGGATCGGTGAAATTGATCGCATGCATGCGATCGCGCGCAATGCCGTTGGATTCCATCCGCCACATGGTGGTCATCCAGAGCGCGTCGTAATCGCCATTGCCGTGGACGAACAGGATCGGCGGCACCTCGCTCCGCGGGGCGGATGCCGTTTGGGCCAGCGCGCCCGTCCGCAAGCTCGCAACTGCGAAGGGCAAGCTGCCGGCCGCTTGCAAGATCATCCGTCGTGACAGCTTCATCTGTTCCTCCCCCGCAAAACCATCTCTGTGCACCGCTTATACCGGCCTAACCACTGGACAGCGAAGGACTTTCGCGGGCATCACTGAACTTGCCGGAATCGCCCGAAGACCACTCCAAGACAACGTCAAGACAACTTCTGCCAGCCCATTTGGAAGGGGATATGACCGAGCAGACGAACCGTCAGAAAATTGCGGCCGACGGCATCATGGCGCCGCTGCGGTACACCGTGTTCCGGCGCATCTGGCTCGCCAGCCTGCTCTCCAATCTTGGCCTGCTGATCCAGGGCGTGGGCGCCGCCTGGGCGATGACGCAGATGGCGGCGTCGGCGGACAAGGTGGCGCTGGTGCAGACCGCTTTGATGCTGCCTATCATGCTGATCTCGATGCCGGCAGGCGCCATCGCGGACATGTATGACCGCCGTATCGTCACCCTGATCGCGCTCATGATCGCGCTGACCGGCGCGACCGCGCTCACGGTCCTGGCCTGGTTCAATTACATTTCCCCGGAAACGCTGCTCGCGTTCTGCTTCGTGGTCGGCAGCGGCAACGCACTGTTCGGTCCGGCCTGGCAATCCTCCGTCAGCGAGCAGGTGCCGCCCGATGCCCTGCCGTCGGCCGTTGCGCTCAACGGCATCAGCTACAACATCGCGCGCAGCTTCGGTCCGGCCGTCGGCGGCGTCATCGTCGCCGCGCTCGGCGCGGTGGCGGCGTTTGCGTGTAACGCGATCCTCTATTTGCCGTTGCTGGTGGTGCTGCTGCTCTGGCGGCGCAACACCGAACCCTCGCGGCTGCCGCGGGAGAAGCTCAACCGCGCCATGGTGTCGGGCTTCCGCTACATCACCAATTCGCCGCCGATCAAGATCGTGCTGTTGCGCACGCTGGTGATGGGCCTGATTGGCGGCGCCATCATGGCGTTGATGCCGCTGGTGGCGCGCGATCTGCTGCATGGCGGCGCGCAGACCTACGGCATCATGCTCGGCGCCTTCGGCATGGGCGCCGTGGTCGGAGCGCTCAACATCCACGAATTGCGCAAGCGCATGAGCGGCGAAGCCGCAATCCGCGCCTGCACCATCTCGATGGCGTTTGCGATGGCCGCTCTCGCCGTGAGCACCGAGCCGGTGCTGACCGCGGCTGCGCTGGTGCTCGCCGGCGCGGTCTGGATGGCCGCCGTCGCTTTGTTCAATATCGGCGTGCAGCTCTCGGCGCCGCGCTGGGTCGCCGGCCGCTCGCTCGCGGCGTTCCAGGCCTCGATTTCCGGCGGCATCGCGATCGGCGCCTGGGGCTGGGGCCATCTCACCGACTATGCCGGCGTCGAGCTCGCGCTGCTGACGGCCGCCGGGCTGATGCTGATCTCGCCGGTGCTCGGGATCTGGCTCACGATGCCGCGCGTCGGCGCCCGCAACGAAGATGCCGACGTGCTGGCGGATCCGGAAGTCAAACTGTCGCTCACGGCACGCAGCGGGCCGCTGGTGGTCGAGATCGAATACCGCGTCGCCCAAGAGAACGCGCGCGCCTTTCACAACGTGATGCAGGACGTGCAGCTCTCTCGCCAGCGCAACGGTGCCTATGGCTGGTCGATCGCGCGCGACATCGCCGATCCCGAATTGTGGACCGAGCGCTACCACTGTCCGACCTGGCTCGACTATCTGCGCCAGCGCAACCGCTCAACGCAGTCCGAACGCGCTCTGCATCAGGAGGCGATCGATTTCCACATCGGCCCCGATCCGGTGCGGATCCGCCGCATGCTGGAGCGTCCGTTCGGCTCGGTGCGCTGGAAAGAGGAGACGCCGGACCAGGCAGCAAGTGAGGTGCTGCCCGTCGTCGCCACCGCGGCGGGAAGCAGCACGTAGGGTTTGCGAGTCCGTGGCGACGCCTTACTGCCCGTGATCCGTCAGCACCTTGTCGCAGCCTTTGGTGAGCCGCGTACGGTTCTGCTTGAGGCAGGCGAGCACAGCCTGATCGCCATTGTTCATCACCGGGCGGCAGAAGCGCGTGACGTCGCGCGCACAGGCGTCGTGACCGGGCTGCTGCGCGGACGCAGCCGATGCAAACAGAATCAATGGAATGATGAAAAGAATTCTGGTCATCGCGTAATGCCTCTTACCCGGAAGATGTGCGGGGGAAGCTAGAGCGACGATCCCGAGGCCGCAACGGCTTTGTTGGCAGGCGGGCTTGCGCCGCCGCGTGGCCCCGGCTTGACGCCGGGGCACATCGCGAGGGGAGCTTACAGACGCAACGACGCTATCGTGCTGTTACTGGCTCTTATTGACTGTCTCTTTACTGGCTGTCCTGGGCGTCAGCGACCTTGCGTGACGCGCCGCCCTTGGCGAGGTCCTTGTCCATCACCGCACGGCAACCGGCGCTCAGATCCGAACGATGCTTCACCATGCACGCCGTGATCTTCGGGATGTTCGGGATTTCCGACGAGCACAGGCGGAAAGCGTCGCCGGTGCACTGCTGCTGGGCTTCGGAGGAGAAGGCGAAGCTGGAGCCGGTCGAGGCGATCGAGAGGATGGCGGCAAAGCCCAGAGCCAGGCTGGTGTCGCGGATCTTGTTACTCAAGGACTTGGCGTTCAGAGACTTGGTGTTCAGCGAGTTGGTCATTCGAAGCTCCCATTGGCACCGCTGGAAGCGGGCCCGTTGTTGATGGGATTGACCATGCTCCAGCAAAACAGTTTCCACTGTGATGACGGTCACGGGAGGCCACCCTCTGTGACTATGGTCACGTTGGCGCACCTCGCTGAAATTCCTTCATATCCGCTGTCGTGTTGGTGTCACGTTAACTGTTCCTTCGCATTAATGGCTCGGCAAGCGGGAAATTCCGCCGGTTTGGTTGCGTAATTGGAAAGAATGGCGATGCGTAATGCGTTGGGCCTGATGCTGGCCAGTGTAGTTGCGGCGGTCGTGATTGCCGCCGGCGGTTGGTTTTATTATTCCTCGCGCGCCGACCAGGCCGCTCCCAAGACAATTGCCGCCCGTGCCGCCGATCCATTGCCGGCACAGGCGAAGCTCGCCGCCAAAGACGACGTCGCGACCACGGCGGCGATTGCGGCCAAGCCGGCGGCAGCCGCCCCGGCGCCCACACCCGCGCCGATGCCGGTTCAGCAGAAAGCGACCTGCGCCAATCCGAACGCGCTCGGCGTCTCCCGCGTGGTCGAGATCGACACCACCGGCGGTCCGGGCTTCGGCTTCGATCACTTCAAGCAGTTCGACTTCCTCACCGACAAGGAGGTCGTGCTGACGTTCGACGACGGTCCCTGGCCGGTCAACACGCCCGCCGTGCTGAAGGCGCTCGCCGATGAATGCACCAAGGGCCTGTTCTTCTCGGTCGGCAAGCATGCGACCTACCATCCCGAAATCCTGCGCCAGGTGCTGGCCCAGGGCCACACGGTCGGCACTCACACCTGGTCGCACGTCAATCTGAACGGCAAGAAGATGACCGAGCAGATGGCCAAGGACGAGGTCGAGAAGGGCATTAGCGCGGTGAAATACGCGCTCGGCACCAACCCGGCGCCGTTCTTCCGCTTCCCACAGCTGCAGCACAATCCGGCGATCGTGAGCTATTTCGGCACCCGCAACGTCGCGATGTTCTCGACCGACATCGACTCCTTCGACTTCAGGAAGGGCGCGACGCCGGAGAAGATCATCGAGACCGTGATGACCAGGCTGGACAAGCTCGGCAAGGGCATCATCCTGATGCACGACTTCCAGAAGCATACCGGCGAAGCGATGCCGGCGCTGCTCGCGCGGCTCAAGGCCGGCGGCTACAAGGTCGTGCAGATGAAGGCCAAGACAACGCTCGAGTCGCTGCCGGAATATGACGAAGCATTGCTGAAGGATCTGAAAGTGCCGACCTCGAGCGCACGTCCGATCGGAAGCGTGGTGCAGACGGTTTCGCAGTAACGCGTCCAGTCCGATCCAAAACTCTTGCGTCATGGCCGGGCTTGTCCCGGCCATGTGCGTTTTGAGAGCAGGCACCTTACCAGTAGATGCCGTGGCGATGCAGCTCGCTGATGATGCGGCCTTCGGTCCAGGAGCGCTTGTGCTTCGGCTTATCCGCCTTGGCGGTGGTCTTCGCGGCGGGCTGGGTCGTCGTCGCGGGCGCTGAGGCCGTCGTGGCCGTCGGGGTGGTCGTGGGTGCGGCGGCCGCCGCAGGCGCAGCAAGCGAAACCGCCGGCGGGCGATCGAGATATTTCGGAGCTTCGGCGGCTGGCGCTGCTTCGCTCACCTGCGTCGGCGCGGCAGCAAGCGCCGGCGCCATTTGCTGAGCCGAAGCCGGCTCGCTCGCCGCGGACAGCGACAGGCTGCGCGGGCCTCCGGCCTGGGCAGAGGCAGAGGCAGAGACCAGCACCATGGCGGCCACCAGAATGATCTTGCGCATATGAAATCTCCCCGTGTTTGGCGTGAGCTGGACACTAGGAGAGCCGATCGCGCGGTTATGTGATTACGATCACTCAGGCTGCCGTGCGATATTGATGCCACGCTGATGCAATGGCTGCGCTCGACCGGACTCATCTGCGCAGTGCGCGCATGATGACCGTCTGCGCCGGTCAGAACGTCTGGCGTGCGGAGATCAAATGAGCTGTGAGCGCTGGTGCCGCAAGAGGGATTCGAACCCCCGACCCCGTCATTACGAATGACGTGCTCTACCAACTGAGCTATTGCGGCGAACTCTGCCGGGGCCCGCGCGAGGCCGGTCCCGATACGCGCGCTCCTGATATCGGGCATGGCCCGAATTGGCAAGGTGGAGCCGGCTCCCAAATGCCGCTCACCCACCCCAGCGAGACCAGAATCCGCGCCAGCCGCCGGCCTGGGCCTTTGCATGGTCCCTGGGCGTGCCGATTTGTTCCGTAAATTCATCGCTCGGACCCTCGTCGTCGATCCCGGGATCATCCGGGGCGCGGACGATCGGGATGACGGCGGGAATAGGCGCTGGTGCAGGTTTGCCGAGGTCGGCGCGGGTCCTGAACACCGGCGTCGCCACCGCGGGCGATGATTCGGCGATCTCAGGGGCAGGTTTGACCGGCTCGGCGGGCGTGACGACCGGCTCTTCGTTGACGGTTTCCTTGGCGGTCTCCTTGACGGCTTCCTTTGAGATTTCCTGGGTCTCAAGGGGCGGCGAATTGTCCTGCGCGGCAGGCGCCGGATCCGGCGCGATGACAGCCGGTTCCACGGAGCTCTCGCTCGGGGCCGCCGTCACCCGCTTCGGTGGCGGGGCCGCCAGCATGGCCTCCTCGAAGGCCGAGGATTCGATCATGGCGCCCTTGTCGGATGGAAGACTGGCGACCGGTGCTTGCCACTGGAAGGCGTCGAGGCGGCCGGTGACCGGGGAGACCGGACGCCAGCGGTCGCTGACATAACCGTCCGCGGTCCAGGCCGGATCATGGCGGGCGCGCACCGCGCGCAAGGTCCAGGCGCGGGCCCGGCCGCCGTCACCATGCTCCGTGCGCTCGATCTCGGCCATCAGCAGCGCCACGCGCTGGGTCGGATCGTTGACGTAAGGCGCCAGCACCGCGCGCGCACGGGCGAACTCAGACGCATCGATCGCGGCGCGCGCGATCGCCAGCTGGCCCTCGACATAACCAGCCTTGTCGGCAGGAATCTTGGCCGCAAGCGTCTCGACCCGCTGCAAACGCTGCCGCGCGGAATCGCCGAGCTTCACATGCGCATAGGCATCCGCGAGATCAGGATGCGGATTGGCGAGCCAAGCGGTTTCCACCAGCTTCATGGCGCGGCGTACCTGATGCGCCTCGCTCTCGAATTTTGCGGCGAGCACCGCGGCCGGGACCAGGGTCGGCGCGAGCTTGACCGCCTGCATCACGCTCTCGCGCGCGACGTCGCGGTCCATCGTTTCCAATTCCAGCGCGCGGGCGGCGAGCAGCACGCCGCGCTGGCGGCGATAGGCCTGCTTGTCGATCAGGCCCGCGGACAGATTCGAATCGAGGATCGCGAGCGCGCCGCTCCAGTCACCGCGCGCGCAGCGGAAGCCGAGCACCGCATGCGAGGCCCAGGTCGAGGACGGCGACAGCTTGATCGCTTCCTCGGCGATCATCACGGCGCCGACCGCATCGTCGGCGCGCTGCGCCTCGATGAACAGGCCACGCAGGCCGAGCAGGCGCGTGTCCTCGCGCTCGGCCATGGCACGGAAGACGCGCTGGGCCTCGTCGCGATTGCCCTCGAGCTGCGCCGACTGCGCATGCAAGAGTAGCGCAAGGGGATCGTTTGCGGCCAGCCGCCGCGCGGTATCGGCGTGACGACGGGCAAGCGCGGTGTCGCCATGGCCGATCGCAAGCAGCCCGTGGGTAATGGCGTGGCGGCCCCGCGCATGACGCTTTTCGTGACGACGGCGGCGCAGACGCCCAGGAGCGCGCCAGACCATCGTCAGCAGGCTCCAGACCAGCACGACTGCCGCGGCAAAGAGGCCAAGCAAGAACACGAATCGGGGAAGCGTCGTTGTGGCGCGGAAACTGCCCGCGGTCAGGACGAGGTCGCCGGGCTGATCGGCAACCCAGGCCGCGCCGGCCGCCGCCAGCGCGATCAGGACGAGGAAGAGGACGATGCGAAGCATGACGATCCCTATACGCGCAGATTGTTGCGCGAACCTTTATTGACCAGGCTTGACGAGATCCGCCATGGCGGCGTCGGCGAATTTGCGTGAGGCTGCGAGCGCGGCGTCACGGGCATCGGCCTTGTCGAGCCAGGCCTGTGCCGGTGCGCGATCGGCCTCGGGCAGCGTCTTCAACTCGCGCCGTGCCTCGACGAAATCGTTGCGCAACGCAGCCGCCGTCACCCGCGCGACGATGGCGCCGCGATCAGTCCCCACCCCATCGGTACGCTCGATGCGGACGAGTTTTGACGCCCCCGCCTGAAGGCGCTCGACGATTCCCGTGCCGCTGGCCGGGGCTTCCGCCGGCGGCGACAATTTCGGCACGATGTTGAGGAGTTCGCGACTGAGCGCGACCGGTGTCGGAATGCCTGACGACGCAAAGGTGTCGAGCGGCTTAAGCGTATCCGGCTTTGCTGCCAGCGACCGCGCCGCGGCGAGCTGCGATTCGTAAGCGTCGCCGTGGCGAACGGCGACGTCGAGCAAGGCCGCCGCCACCACATGGCGCAGCGGCTTGTCGTCCATCGCCTTGGCCTCGGCGATCTTCTCGCTTTGCTGTGCGAGTTCCGCACGTTCGGTTTTGCTGGCACGCTCGAGCTGCGCGAGGCGGCCGTTGAGAGCGGCAATATCTGGCGCGGCAGCAGACGGCGCCGGTTTCGCGCCGTTCAGGGCGCTGGCAGTCTTGTCGGACTGCGCGCGCAGAGTGGCGATGTCGCTGCGCAGGCTCGTTGCGGATTTCTCCAGCGCATCGATCCGCGCAATTATGGCCGGATCGGCGGCAGGCTTGCCCGCCTTGGCTTCGACCGCGGCCACGCGACCGCTCAGCGCCTCGACCGTTGCGCCCGTCACTTGCGGAGCAGCCGGCGCCTGCACCGCAGGCCAGCCCAGCATCCAGCCGACCGCGATCACAATGGCGGCTGCGACAGCGCCGGAGAACGGAGCAATAACCCAGGGTGAAATCGACGGCGATACGGACGCGGACGCAACGGATGACTCTTCCTCGGCAGGTTCGGGCTGCGGCGCGGCATTGGCCTGTTCGGACTTGCCCTCTTCAGACTTTGCCTCTTCAGATTTGGCCTCTTCAAATTTGGCTTGCTCATCCGCGGCCTGTTCGGTCGCGGCCACAGGCTCGCCCACCACCTCCTGCGGCTGGGTCGAGACTTCGGTCGCCTCGAGGTCAATGGTGGGCGGAGTGCGCTTGGCACGGCCGGACTCGGGAGCCAATCCTGCGTCTTCAGGCTTGTCGTCGGCCATCGTGACGGTTCCTCACACTTACATGCCCTAAACGGACCCGATTGCGTCGGATTCGGCCCGACCTCTTACGCCAAACGGGTGCGCAAAGCACGCTCCAAGGTGTCAATTAAGGCATTTTCGTCTGGGGTCGCGGCCACCAGAACCTGCGAGGCACCAGCCTCGCGCAGCACGCCTGCGACCGTCTCGGACAGGCAGCATTGCGGGATCGCCAGAGCCGAGATTTCGACACCTTCGTCCCGCGCGGCCTCCAGGAAAGCCCGCGCGCTGCGCCGGGAGTAATGCAGCACCGCCTCGATTCCATGGGCGGCAAAGCCCTCACAGACATCGCGCGGCAACAGCTTGACCGGGGCCATGCGATAGGTCGTCTGCGTGATGACGTTAAAGCCTTCGGCGCCCAGCTCACTGCCGAGGTCGCGCGACAGATCCGCGCCCGCGAGATAGAGCAGCGTGCTCTTTTTGCTGAGCCGCTTGTCGCGCGCGCTCTGCATCACCTTGTCGCGCAAGGCGGCGGCATCGCCTCCGGCGACGACCACCTCGGCAAAGCCGGCATCGCGCGCGGCGGCGGCCGTGTGCACGCCGACCGCGAACAGCGGCAGTTCCAGGAGACCAAGGTCCTGCAATTGCGGTGCGACACCACGAATTGCATTCGCCGACGTGACAATGACGGCGCTGTAGCTTGCTTCACTCTCGTCATGGAAGGCGACCGGCTCGAACTTGAGCACCGGCGCGAGCAGCACCACATGCCCCCGTGCACGCAGATTTTCCGACGTCGCCTCATTGTCGGGATGCGGCCGTGTGACAAGAATGGACATCGCTTGTGTTCCCGAGCCACGTGGCGGTGGCGCTTTCACGAGGGACGGCCGCGCGTGACGATTGCGTTGGCCGACCCCGGAATGCTACCGGACGTACCAGAACTCTGCTTTGCGGATCAGCGCAAGGGGGGTGAGAAGGGCGCAAATTGGATAACAATTCGCCAATGCTGGTACTGGGCATCGAAACCACCTGCGACGAGACCGCCGCGGCGGTGATCGAGCGTGCGCCTGACGGCAGCGGCAGGATCCTGTCCAATATCGTGTGGTCGCAGGTCGAGGAGCATGCCCGTTTCGGCGGCGTGGTACCGGAGATCGCAGCCCGCGCCCATGTCGACCGGCTCGACAGCATCATCGACCGCGCCATGACTGAGGCCGGCATCGACTTCGCCCAGCTCGACGGTGTCGCGGCCGCCGCGGGCCCGGGGCTGATCGGCGGCGTCATCGTCGGGCTCACCACCGCGAAGGCGATCGCGATGGTGCACGACACGCCGCTGGTCGCGGTGAACCATCTGGAAGCGCATGCGCTGACACCGCGCCTGACCGATGCACTCGAATTTCCCTATTGCCTGTTTCTCGCCTCGGGCGGCCATACCCAGATCGTTGCCGTCACCGGCGTCGGACAGTATGTGCGGCTCGGCACCACCGTCGACGATGCAATCGGCGAAGCCTTCGACAAGGTCGCGAAGATGCTGGGCCTGCCCTATCCGGGCGGGCCGCAGGTCGAGCGCGCGGCAGCCAGCGGCGATGCCGCGCGCTTTGCATTTCCGCGGCCGCTGCAGGGACGCCCCGACGCCAACTTCTCGCTGTCGGGATTGAAGACGGCGGTGCGTAACGAAGCGAGCCGGTTGGTCGAGATCACACCGCAGGACGTCAGCGATCTCTGCGCGAGCTTCCAGGCTGCCGTGCTCGATTCCACCGCCGACCGGTTGAGCGTGGGTCTGAAACTTTTCCGCGAGCAGTTCGATGCGCCGCGTGCGCTGGTGGCGGCCGGCGGTGTCGCCGCCAATCAGGCGATCCGCGGCGCCTTGGATGAGGTTGCGAGGAAAGCCGGAACACAATTGATCATGCCGCCGCCGGCGCTCTGCACCGACAATGGTGCAATGATCGCCTGGGCCGGCGCCGAACGTCTCGCACTCGGCATGACCGACACGATGGAAGCACAGCCCCGCGCGCGCTGGCTGCTCGATGCGAACGCGACGGCACCGGCCGGATACGGCAAAACGCGCGCGGGATTCTAGCGATGGCCGCATTCCACTCCGTCGCGGTGATCGGCGCGGGCGCCTGGGGGACGGCGCTGGCGATGGTGGCGGCGCGGGCCGGACGGAACGTGACGCTGTGGGCGCGCAATCCCGAGCACGCGACGCGGATCGCATCGACCCGCGACAATCCGCGGCTGGCGGGCGTGCGGCTTGCGCCGGAGATCGTCGTGACGAGCGACCTGGCCCTCGCCGCGCAGGCGGACATGCTGCTGATCGCAGTGCCCGCGCAGCATCTGCGCGGTGCTGTCAACATGCTCGCCTCCCACCTGGAAAAGCCGGTGCCGATCATTGCCTGCGCCAAAGGCATCGAGCACGGCACCCATAAATTCATGACCGACGTGATCGCCGAGGCCGCGCCTCACGCGCAGCCGGCGATCCTGTCGGGCCCGAGCTTTGCCGATGATGTCGCGCGTGGCCTGCCGACCGCGGTCACGCTGGCGGCGAGGGAGGAAGCGCTGGCCAACAGCCTGGTGCAGGCGCTGGGCTCGACGACCTTCCGGCCCTATCACTCCACCGATGTCCGCGGCGTCGAGATCGGCGGCGCCGCCAAGAACGTGCTGGCGATCGCGGTCGGCATCGCGGTCGGGCGCAAGCTCGGCGCTTCCGCCCAGGCCGCACTCACCACCCGCGCCTTTGCCGAGCTGACACGCCTCGGCCGCGCGCTCGGCGCACGCAGCGAAACACTCACGGGCCTGTCTGGCCTCGGCGATCTGATCCTGACCTGCTCGAGCCCACAATCGCGCAATTTTGCGCTCGGCCTGGCGCTTGGCCGCAGCGAGCAGCCGCCCACCGGCAAGCTTGCCGAAGGCGAATTCACCGCGCCGGTACTGATCGAGCTCGCGGCTTCGCAAAACATCGAAATGCCAGTATCGGAAGCCGTCGCATCGATCCTGACCGGCAGAAGCACGATCGATGCCGCGATCTCGGGGCTGATGGCGCGACCTTTCAAGGCAGAGGAATGAAGATGGCATACTGGCTGGTGAAATCCGAACCATCGGTGTGGTCCTGGGACCAGCAGGTGGCGAAGGGCGCCAAGGGCGAAGCCTGGACCGGCGTGCGCAATTACACCGCGCGCCAGAACCTCGTCGCCATGAAGAAGGGCGACAAGGCGTTCTTCTATCATTCCAACGAGGGCAAGGAGATCGTCGGCATCGCGGAAGTTATCAAGGAAGCCTATCCCGATCCGACCGACAAGACGGAAAAATTCGTCTGCGTCGACATCAAGGCCGACAAGCCGTTGAAGAGTCCGGTGACGATGGCCGCGATCAAGGCCGAGAAGAAGCTCGCCGACATGGCGCTGGTGAAATATTCGCGGCTCTCGGTGCAGCCGGTGACGGCCGAGGAATGGAAGCTCGTCTGCAAGATGGGCGGGATGTAGTGCTGCCGTAGCCCGGATGGAGCGCAGCGTAATCCGGGAAGTCTTCATGTGGCACAAGACCCGGATTGCGCTCCGCTCCATCCGGGCTACGATATCGGAGCTTGTTTCTCCGGCAACGCAAAAACCTCGCATGGCGCGGCAATGCCGCGCAGCGAATGCGATCCGAGCGCGATCAGAGGCATGTCCGTCTCGGCGGCGAGCGCGCCCGACACCAGCACGGTCTTTTCGAGCGGCTTGCACAACCCTTCGAGCCGGCTGGCGAGATTGACGGCGGGACCGATCGCCGTGAAATCGAGCCGGTTGGCGGCGCCGATATTGCCCCACAGCATTTCGCCGAGATGCAGCGCCGCGCCGAATGCGAGCGGCGGCAGAGCTTGGGCACGGCGCTCCGCGTTGAGATACGCCATCCCGGCTTCGGCTGCGCTCGCGGCACGCAGAGCCGCCTCGCACGCGTGACGCGGTGACGCCCCGATCACCGGAAAGATCGCGAGCACACCGTCGCCGATGAATTTCAGCACCTCGCCGCCGAAGGCGTGAACCGCGCCGGCGATGCGATCGAACCAGGCATCGAGCGCCGCGATGACTTCGGAAGGCGCTGTGGTTTCCGAAAGCAGCGTGAAACTGCGCAGATCGGCATAGAGCAGCGCGGCCTGTATGGTCTCGCCGAGATCGCGCCGCAGGGGTGCCGCCAGCACCCGCTCCGCGCTACGCTTGCCGAGATAAGCATCCAGCGTCGCGCGCAAGGTTGCACGCGCGGCAAGCACCGCAAGAGGTGTCGCGGCAAAGCGCGCGGCCTGGCGCAAATGCTCGGTCTCGTCCGTGGTGAACGGACGCGGCCCGATCCAGCCGAGCAACGGCCCGTCGGCGCGTCCGACCACGTCCTCGTGCACCTCGCCGTCCGCGATGTCGCGCAACCAGCGGCGGCCGGCGTCGTTGGGCGGGTCGGGCGCGAGGCCGCCTGGTGCGAAGCCGAGCGCTTCGATCACCCGGCCGTTCTCCGCGCGCCACAACCAAGTCCGCTTCGCGATCAGCGGATGTGGCACCTCCAGCGTCAGGCTGCCTGCCGCAAGTGGCACACCATCGGCGACCAGATGTGCCCCGAGGTCCGCGAGCAGGCGGTCGGCCCCGGCGCTATCGGCGGCGGCATCGATAAGCCAGGCAAGCGTCGGCGAGAGGTGCATGGCGCGATCATGGCGAAGGCAACCCCTCTTTGTCACGGGCAATCCTTGACGGGCCGCTCGGGCGCCGCCATGTCCCACAGTCAGCCAGGGATGATCGCCAATGACCGAACCGTTCATAGTGCGACGCGAGACCCAGATCGCCGCCCCACGCGCCACCGTTTTCGCTTACCTGACCGACCCCGAGAAGATTTTGAGCTGGATGGGTTCCGACGCAACCACGGAGCCGCATCCCGGCGGGCTGTATCTGCTTAAAGGCATCGGCCCCCGCGGCGGCGTCGCCCGCGGCGCGTTCCGCGAAGTCGTGCCGGTGCATCGTCTCGCCTACACGTTTGGATGGGATGGCGGCCAAGAAGTGCCGCCCGGCTCGAGCCTGATCGAGATCGACCTGATCGAACGCGACGGCGGCACATTGCTGCGCATGACCCATAGCGGGCTGCCGACCGAGGAACAGGCTGCCGCACACGCGACGGGATGGGCGCACTATCTGGGACGGCTCACGACCGCAGCCGCGGGCGGCGATCCCGGTGCCGACAACGGCGTTTCCAACAAGGCGTAACGACGGGAGCGGGTCAGACCGCCGCGGTCGCCACCACCTGCTGCAAAAGTTGCTCACGCCTGGCCTGCGAGCGCTGGCCCTTCATGGTCGCGGCGAAGCGTTCCAGGATGCCGTCCTCGAACGCGGTGACGATGGTATCGTGAACGTAGCTCTTGCGGCAGATCGCCGGCGTGTTGGAGAGCTGATCGGCCGCGCCGCGGATCGCTTCCAGCACCTGCTCCTTGCGGCCGCGTTGGCTGGTCGCGGGCGTGATCCGCGACAGCGATTCCACGACGACGGCAGAGGCCATCAGCGTGCGGAAATCCTTCAGCGAGATCTTGATGCCGGCGATCTCGCGCAGAAACGCGTTCACCTGCGTGGTGCTGACCGCGCGCACGATGCCGTAGGGATCGCGATACTGGAACATGCGCTTGCCGGGAACGCCCTGCAAAATCCCGATGGCGCGCACGAGCTTGGCCGCGTCGCACTCCTTGCGCACGGCCTTGCCGCCCTTTGCCTTGAAGGTCAGCACGAAGCTGTCGTCTTCCAGCGAGACGTTGGACTTCAACAGCGTGGTGGCGCCGCGGGTGCCGTTGAGACGGGCATAGGATTCGTTGCCGGGGCGGATCGCGGTGCGCGCAATCAGTTCGATGACGGCAGAGAGCGCGAATTCGCGGGTCGGCTCGTCGCCCGACAGGAACGCCGAGACCTTGCGCCGGATCTTGGGCAGCGCGCCGACGAGCTTCTCCAGGCGATGCGCCTTGCGTTGCTCGCGGACCTTCTCCCAATCGGCGTGATAGCGATATTGCAGCCGGCCCGCGGCATCGCGTCCCACCGCCTGGAGATGCGTGCTCGGATCGGCCGAGTAGCGCACCTCGCGATAGGCTGGCGGCACCGCCATCGAATGCAACCGCCGAATGGTGCGGGCGTCGCGGATGTGGACGCCGTTGGGCCGCACGAAGGAATAGCCCTTGCCGCGCCTGATGCGGCGAATGGTCAGCTCGTTCTGGTCGCCGAGCCGCAGGCCCAGTTCCTTGGCGAGGGCCTCGACCGTCGCCGCAGGCGCCGAGTCGAACGCTTTTTTCGGGCTGGGGCGGCCGGAATCGGCCGGTTTCGGCCATTGTCCGAGGGCTTTGGCCAGCGCAACGGCTGCAGGATCGGCTGAAGCGGGCCGCAAAGTCCCGAGATTCTGCTGATCCATCATAGTCTTATGCCTTAGCCCTGTCTGTTATCGGTCAATGCCGCTGTTCTGATTTTTGTTCCAAGGGGTCTCGTTGGACCCGGGTTAGCCACTTAGGGTGTTCCGAACCGCATTGCGAGTCCCGAATCAGTGAGGAACGGTTTCTAAATACCTCTGCTGGGTGCATGGCGCTCTGCGCGGGCCCATTCAGAGGATCTGGGGCAAAGACCCGAAAGCCGCCCGTGGCCCCTGTTTCAAAACTGCGACAGTCGCTCGAAGCGGCTTGATCCTCCGCATGGCAGGCTGCTCGCCGAAGGTCCAGCTTGTGCACCTTGTCGGGTCC
This sequence comes from Bradyrhizobium sp. Ken01, assembly GCF_055807355.1. NCBI lineage: Bacteria > Pseudomonadati > Pseudomonadota > Alphaproteobacteria > Hyphomicrobiales > Nitrobacteraceae > Bradyrhizobium > Bradyrhizobium sp. Ken01. The sequence continues at coordinate 63,538 of NZ_JBVVPC010000027.1, read as the reverse complement.
GGTTAGCCCGACGCATAATCGGTTCAACGATCAAGTCGGCTCGCCAGTGGTCTGTGCTCGGCGTGCCGTATGTGGAGGGAAGCATGTCCGAGAAGATCTACGACGTCCCCGCGGAATGGGCGAAGCGCGCCTGGGTCGACCAGGCCAAGTACAAGGACATGTACGCCCGCTCGATCTCGGACCCGAACGCCTTCTGGGCCGAGCAGGCCAAGCGCATCGACTGGATGCACGCTCCGACGAAGATCGAGAACGTCTCGTTTGCGCCCGGCAACATCTCCATCAAATGGTTCGAGGACGGCATCCTCAACGTCGCCCATAATTGCATCGACCGGCATCTCCACGGCCGTGCCAACCAGACCGCGATCATCTGGGAAGGCGACGATCCCTCCCAATCCCGGCACATCACTTACAAGGAGCTGCACGACGAGGTCTGCCGGATGGCCAACATCCTGCGCACCCGGAACGTCAAGAAGGGCGACCGCGTCACCATCTACCTGCCGATGATTCCGGAGGCAGCCTACGCGATGCTGGCCTGCGCGCGGATCGGCGCAATTCACTCCGTGGTGTTCGCCGGCTTCTCGCCCGACAGCCTTGCCCAGCGCATCAACGATTGCCAGTCCAAGGTGATCATCACTGCGGATGAGGGCCTGCGCGGCGGCAAGAAGGTGCCGCTGAAGGCCAATGTCGACGCGGCACTCGCCAAGGCAGACGGCGTCGACTGGGTCGTCGTGGTCAAGCGCACCGGCGGCGCGGTCGACATGAATCCCTCGCGCGACCTCTGGTACCACGACGCTGCCAAGATGGTGACGACCGAGTGCCCGGTCGAGCACATGCACGCCGAGGATCCGCTGTTCATCCTCTACACCTCGGGCTCGACCGGCCAACCCAAGGGCGTGCTGCACACCTCCGCCGGCTATCTCGTGTTCGCCGCGATGACGCATCAATACGTCTTCGATTATCACGACGGCGACATCTACTGGTGCACCGCCGACGTCGGCTGGGTCACCGGCCACAGCTACATTCTCTACGGACCGCTCGCCAACGGCGCGACCACGCTGATGTTCGAAGGCGTGCCGAATTACCCGGATAATTCGCGATTCTGGAACATCATCGACAAGCACAAGGTCAACATCTTCTACACCGCGCCGACGGCAATCCGCGCGCTGATGCAGAGCGGCGACGCGCCCGTGAAGAAGACCTCGCGCGCCAGCCTGCGCCTGCTCGGCTCGGTCGGCGAGCCGATCAATCCGGAAGCCTGGGAGTGGTATCACCGCGTCGTCGGCGACGACCGCTGCCCGATCGTCGACACCTGGTGGCAGACCGAGACCGGCGGCATTTTGATCACGCCGCTGCCCGGCGCCACGAAGCTCAAGCCGGGCTCGGCGACGCAGCCGTTCTTCGGCGTGGTGCCTGAGATCGTCGACGCCGACGGCAACGTGCTGGACGGCGAGACATCAGGCAATCTGTGCCTGACGCGATCATGGCCGGGCCAGATGCGCACGGTCTATGGCGATCACGCCCGCTTCGAGCAGACTTATTTCTCGACCTACAAGGGCAAGTACTTCACCGGCGACGGCTGCCGGCGCGATGCTGATGGTTATTACTGGATCACCGGCCGCGTCGACGACGTCATCAACGTCTCCGGCCACCGCATGGGTACCGCCGAAGTCGAAAGCGCGCTGGTGGCGCATGAGAAGGTATCGGAGGCCGCCGTGGTCGGCTTCCCGCACGACATCAAGGGCCAGGGCATCTACGCCTATGTGACCCTGATGGCCGGCATCGAGCCAACCGAGGATCTGCGCAAGGAGCTCGTCACCTGGGTGCGCAAGGAGATCGGCCCGATCGCTTCGCCCGACCAGATTCAGTTCGCACCGGGTCTGCCAAAGACCCGCTCCGGCAAGATCATGCGCCGCATCCTGCGCAAGATCGCCGAGGACGAGCCGGGCAGCCTGGGCGACACCTCGACCCTGGCCGATCCCGGCGTGGTCGACGACCTCGTCAAGAACCGGCAGAACAAGAAGTCCGCGTAGGGCAGTCTCGTGCCCCGGACGCAGCGCAGCGCTCTTTAGCGGTGCGCTGCTGAGCCGGGGCCCATGCAACGGCAGGCTCTGTAGCTGTCTCGGTCCCGGCCCTGCGTCGCACCGCTTCGCGCTGCGCTGGGGACACGAGACCCATCCCCGCGTTCGCGCCTCCCCGAACAACGGCCGTTCATACCCTCACGCACTTGTCAGGCCGCGCCCCGGCGCCCGGGCATCTTTCCCGCTGAGTGTTGTTTTCAGGTCATTTACTTTGTTTCGAACATTTCCTTTGTTCCCCCTGCTGGCTGGCCCTTGGCGGCCGTGCGTGGAAACCATCCGGTTAACAGGCGCGGTTAAGAATGTGCCCTGACAAGGACTTGTAACAAGGACTTGGCGAGTAACAAGGACTTGGCGAGCCAGCGATTGCCGGTTTTGCGTAATTTTGGACGGTCCGTTCGGGGCAAGGGGAAAATCGATGTCGATGAGGATTGCTGTGGCGCTGGCCGCCACCGTCGGGGCTGGGGTCTTGATGTCGACGGCGGCGCAGGCGCGGCCGGAAATGGTGGGGACACACCTAGCCGACTATTCGCCGGGCACCATCGTGGTCAAAACCAACGAGCGTCGGCTCTATCTCGTCCTCGATAACGGCCACGCCGTGCGCTACCCGGTCGGCGTCGGCAAGTCCGGCAAGCAGTGGGCCGGCACCACCCGCATCGACGGCAAGTACCGCAATCCGGCCTGGTCGCCGCCTGCCGAAGTGAAGCGCGACAAGCCGAGCATCCCGGACGTTATCCCGGGCGGCTCGCCGCGCAATCCGATGGGCGTCGCCGCGATGACGCTGTCTGGTGGTGAATATGCCATCCACGGGACCAACGTGCCGGGCTCGATCGGCGGCTTCGTCTCCTATGGCTGCATCCGCATGCTCAACGACGACATCACGGATCTCTATAGCCGCGTCTCGGTCGGCACGACGGTGGTCGTGACGCGCTGATCGCCGGCATCAGGGCGAGACCGCAAGAGCCGCGTCCTTCGACGCGGCTTTTTTGTTACCAGAAGCGCCAGCTCCGCGCGCACCAGCCGTCGCGATGGCCGCCATTGTAGCTTCGCGCGTAACCGCCGGCGAGCAACGCCGCCGAGACATTGGCCGTGCGTTTGGTCGCGACGTCGGCGAGAACGCGTCCGTATTTGTCAGGTCCGAGATTGGTGATCGTCACGCCACCTTGGCCGAGCAGGTCGCGCAATGCGCGGGCCGCGGCTTCGGCCTTGTCCAGTTCCTCCTGGCAGGAGGCTTTCATCTCGGGTGCATCGATGCCGCGCAGGCGAACGCGCGCGACGAGGTCGCGGCCATCGCGTTGATGCACGCGCGCAAGGAAGGTGTCGCCGTCGATGGTGCGGATGACGTCGACCGTCTGACGAATGTCGGGGTCGCCCCGCTGTAAGATGATTTCGGAGTCCCGCGATTGGCCGTCAGTCGCACGATGGAAAGGCCCGTTCATCCCGTGCCGGAACGTGAACACCACGGCCACCACGATTCCGACCACGAACATCCACGGCAACAGGCCTGAGAACCGGCGACCAAATGGCGAGCCGCTGTACGAAGGCCGATACGGATGGCTTGGATCGAAGCGCGACATCCGCGCACGCTAGGGCTGAGTCGGGCAGTCCGGCAAGTGAGCCTCGCAAGGCAAGCTTCAGAAGTCGGAAGCAATGCCCTTGCGCTCCCAATCACCATAGCGGGTCGGCTCGGGTCCTTTTGGCCCCTGCAACTCCTTTGGCGCCGCCTGACCGTCATTTTTGGTTCGGACTGCCGCAGCCTGCCGGCGCGCGTCGGCCTCTGCCAGCGCGCGCTGGGCGGCCGGCGTGAGCTGCTTGCGGTCGGGAACGGGAGACTGGTCACTCATCGTCGGCTTTCTAGCGCGGGACGGCCCGCGGCGCGACGCCCAATAACGCATTCCTGAAATGGCTCCGAAAGGGCTGAAAAACCCGGAAGCGATTCTTACATTTGGCATATTCGCGTGCCAGAGATCGCCTTCTCAAGGCATGCGCCCGTATCGGCGGAACTGCCGCTCGCTAAGAACCTTAAGCCGCATGCCTTCTCAACGTTTCGCTCCTCCATCCGAAGTGCCCGGTCTCGCGGCGCGGCGGATTGCCGCCGACATCGTCGACGGCGTGCTGCAAAAGCACCGCACGCTTGACGAGCAGCTCGACGGCAGTGGCGCCCATCCCGGACTGAAGACGCTCCCCGACCGCGACCGCGCGCTGATGCGCCGCCTGGTCGCTACCGTGCTGCGCCGGCTCGGCACACTCGGCCATGTGCTGTCCCGCTTGCTCGACAAGGGCATTCCCTCCGATGCGCCGCGCGCGCAGAGTGCGCTGTTGATCGGCGCCGCCCAGATCCTCTGGATGGACGTGCCCGATCACGCAGCCGTCGATCTCTCCGTTCGCCTCGTGCAATCCGACCGGCGCGCCGCGCGCTATGCCGGCCTCGTCAACGCCGTGCTGCGCCGCTGCGCCCGCGAGGGCAAGGCGCTGGTGGACGAGGTTGCGGCGCAGTCACTGGATCTGCCGCCCTGGATGGTCGCACGCTGGAGCGCGCATTACGGCGAAGCAGTCGCAAGGGACATGGCGCTCGCGCTCAGCCACGATCCTTCGCTGGATCTGACCGTGAAGTCGGACGCCGCGCAATGGGCGAGCCGGCTTCATGGCGAAGTGCTGCCGACCGGATCGGTGCGCACGGTGCTGCACGGCGCGGTGACCATGCTTCCCGGCTTCGCCGAAGGACAATGGTGGGTGCAGGACGCCGCCGCCGCGCTGCCAGCCCGGCTGTTCGGCGACATCAAGGGCAAATCCATCGCCGATCTCTGCGCCGCTCCCGGCGGCAAGACCGCGCAACTGGCGCAGGCCGGCGCGCACGTCACGGCGATCGACCGCTCACCCGCCCGGGTGGCGCGGCTGCGCGAGAATCTGACGCGGTTGTCGCTCCAGGCCGAGACTGTCGTCGCCGACGCTGCGGAATGGGCGGGTCCGGCCGATGGCTTCGACGGCATCCTGATCGATGCGCCCTGCACCTCGACCGGGACGATTCGCCGCCACCCCGATGTCTCCTGGCTCCGGCAGGAATCCGACATCGCCGCAATGACCGTGCTCCAGCGGCGGCTGCTGCAAAAATCGGTCTCCCTGCTCAAGCCCGGCGGGACGCTGGTCTACTGTACCTGCTCGCTGGAACCCGAAGAGGGCGAGCATGCGGTCGCCGCGCTGCTGGCTACAGAGGCTGGGCTTCGCCGGGTCCCGATCGATGCGTCCGAGGTGTCGGGACTCAGCGAGATCGTCACCGCCGAGGGCGATTTGCGCACTCTGCCCAGCCATCTGCCGAACGCCGATCCCAAGCTCGGCGGGCTCGACGGATTTTTCGCGGCCCGGCTCGTTAAATCCTGATTTTGCACTGGATTTTGCAACCACGGCGCTGATTCGCGTCGTTCAAGGTGGTGTCGGCCGCCCGATTTTGGGATTAATAAGGATTCGTCGGAATCCTCTCCCCCATCAAGGCAAGGCGTGTCGGTCGCTCAACGCAGACGTATCTCGACGCTGGTGATGAACCGCTTCGCGCGGAACATGCTCGCGCGCGCGAGCGGCGGTTCCGTCGCCCTGTCGCGGGTCTGGCCCGGCCGCGCCGACCGGCTGATCATCGCACCGCATGATCTGCGCACCGCGGATGCGACCCGCGCCGCCGAAATCTATGCCGGCCGCTTCGTCTTCGCCGGCAAGATCGTCAATTGCCACGGCCGTTCGATCTTCGATCTCGAGCCTCCGTCGGAGGATTGGGAGGTTGCGCTGCTCGGCTTCGGCTGGCTGCGCCATTTGCGCGCCGCCGACACCGCGCTGACGCGCGCGAATGCGCGCTCGCTGATCGAGGACTGGATCGCCAATCCTGCCAGCAAGCGCCGCCCCGTAGCGCGACGCGCCGACGTGCTGGCGCGGCGCGTGATCTCCCTGCTGTCGCAGGCACCGCTGGTGCTCAACGATACTGACAACAAATTCTACCGCCGCTATCTGCGCGCGCTGGCGCGCGAAATCCGCTTGCTGCGCTACACCATGGTCAACATTCCCGACGGAGTGCCGAAGCTGCAGGTGCTGATCGCGCTGTGCTATGCGGCGCTGTGCCTCGCCAACCAGGCAAGTCACATCCGCAGCGCCTCGAAAAAGCTCTCGGATGAATTGCAGCGGCAGATCCTGCCCGACGGCGGGCATGTCTCGCGCAACCCGGGCGCGCTGATCGAGCTGTTGATCGACCTGTTGCCGCTGCGCCAGACCTTTGCCGCGCGCAACATCGCGCCGCCGCCCGCGCTGCTCAACGCGATCGACCGCATGATGCCGATGCTGCGCTTCTTCCGCCACGGCGACGGCAATTTCGCGCTGTTCAACGGCATGAGCGCGACGCCCTCGGATCTGCTCGCGACGCTGCTTGCCTATGACGACACCCACGGCGCGCCCATGTCGAACATGCCGCATACCGGTTTCCAGCGCCTCGATGCCGGCCAGACCACTTTGATCATCGACACCGGCCCGCCGCCGGCAGCCAGCGTCAGCCACGACGCCCATGCCGGCTGCCTGTCATTCGAACTGTCCTCCGGCATCAGCCGCATCGTCACCAATTGCGGCATGCCGACCACGGGCCGCGACAATTGGCGGCCGTTCGCACGCGGCACGGCGGCGCATTCGACGCTGACCTATCACGACACCTCGTCATGCCAGTTCGTGGAGATGTCGGCGATGAAGCGGCTCTTGCACGGCGCTCCGATCACCAGTGGCCCCGTCGAGGTCGAGAGCTATCGCGAGATCGTGCAGAACGGCACGCTGCTCACGACATCGCATGACGGTTATCTTACAAAATTCGGCGCGATCCATCGCCGCGTGCTGATGATCGCCAATGACGGCGCGCGCATCGACGGCGAGGACACGTTGTCGCCGCCGCAAGGCGGACGCTTCAAGGGTGCGGATGCCGATTTCGCGCTGCGCTTCCATCTGCACCCGGCGGTGAAGGCGAGCCGGCTGTCCGATGCCCGCGGCGTCATGCTGGTGCTGCCGAACCGCGACGTCTGGACCTTCGAGGCGCTCGACGACAAGGTGGAGCTGGAGGACAGCGTGTCCCTGGCCGGCAATGACGGCCCGCGCCGCACCGCGCAGATCGTGATCCGCCAGGATGCGCGGCAGGCGCCCTCGATCCGCTGGAGTTTTGTCCGCTCCACCGCCTCGCCGGCGGTCACGAATGCCCGCAGAAATGCGCGGCGGGAGCCGGAACTTCCGCTGTAAACGCATGCGATTCGGCGCCATCTGATCGTTGTGAAAGCGACCGAAAACTGCTATCGAGCCCTCGCTCGCGCGACTGGCGACCTTGGATGGAGCACCATCGGGAAGCGCGAGACTGAGCAGCCGCGCGCCTGGGCATAGACACTCCTTCAGACAGAGGATCTTGCTCATGACTGACCATCCCCGCCGCGTCACCCGCGCCCTTCTCTCCGTTTCCGACAAGACCGGCCTGATCGACTTCGCAAAGGCGCTTGCCGCGCACGATGTCGAACTGATCTCGACCGGCGGTACCGCAAAGGCGATCGCCGCGGCCGGCCTGAAGGTGAAGGACGTCTCCGAGCTGACCGGCTTCCCCGAAATGATGGATGGCCGCGTCAAGACGCTGCATCCGAAGGTGCATGGCGGCCTGCTCGCGATCCGCGACAACAAGGATCACGCGGACGCGATGGCGGCGCATGGCATCGCGCCGATCGATCTCCTCGTCGTCAATCTCTATCCGTTCGAGGCGACCGTCGACAAAGGCGCGGGCTTCGAGGATTGCATCGAGAACATCGACATCGGCGGCCCCGCGATGATCCGCGCCGCCGCGAAGAACCATGATGACGTCGCCGTCGTGGTCGAGGCGCAGGACTATCAGGCCGTGCTCGACGAGCTCGCGGCCAACAAGGGCGCGACCACGCTGAAGCTGCGCCGGCGCCTTGCCGCCAAAGCCTACGCGCGCACCGCGGCTTACGATGCCGCGATCTCGAACTGGTTCAATCGCCAGCTCGAGATCGACGCGCCCGACTTCCGCGCCTTCGGCGGCAAGCTGATCCAGTCACTGCGCTATGGCGAGAATCCGCACCAGATCGCGGCGTTCTATGCAACGCCCGACAAGCGGCCGGGCGTCTCGACCGCGCGGCAGCTCCAGGGCAAGGAGCTCTCCTACAACAACATCAACGACACCGATGCCGCCTATGAATGCATCGGCGAGTTCGACGCCAAGCGCACCGCGGCCTGCGTCATCGTCAAGCATGCCAACCCCTGCGGCGTCGCAGAGGGCTCCGACCTCGTCAGCGCCTACCGCAAGGCGCTGGCCTGCGATTCCACCTCGGCGTTCGGCGGCATCATCGCGATGAACCGCGCACTCGATGCCGACACCGCGCGCGAGATCACGAAGATCTTCACCGAGGTGATCATCGCGCCCGACGCAAGCGAGGAAGCGATCGCCATCATCGGCGCGCGCAAGAACCTTCGACTTCTGCTCGCCGGCAGCCTGCCCGATCCGCGCGCATCGGGCCTCACCGCCAAAACGGTGGCCGGCGGCCTGCTGGTGCAGAGCCGCGACAATGCGGTGGTCGACGACATGAGCTTCAGGGTTGTCACGAAGCGCGCGCCCACTGATGCCGAGATGCGCGATCTGAAGTTTGCTTTCCGTGTCGCAAAACACGTCAAGTCCAACACCATCATCTACGCCAAGGATCTCGCCACCGTCGGCATCGGCGCCGGCCAGATGAGCCGGGTCGATTCAGCGCGGATCGCGGCACGCAAGGCCCAGGATGCGGCGGCCGAGCTGAAGCTCGCCGAACCGCTCACCAAGGGCTCGGTCGTGGCGTCGGATGCGTTCTTCCCGTTCGCCGACGGCATGCTCGCCTGCATCGAGGCCGGCGCCACCGCCGTGGTGCAGCCCGGCGGCTCCATGCGCGACGATGAGGTCATCAAGGCTGCCGACGAGCACGGCATCGCCATGGTGTTCACGGGCACGCGGCACTTCAGGCACTAGATCTGTCGTGTACTAAACTCTTAACGGGTCGTCCCGGCGAAGGCCGGGACCCATAGCCCAGGAAGTAGTTTGGTGTGCGGTACTAGCCGCGTCGCGGCAACGAGAAATCACGCGGTATGGGTCCCGGCCTTCGCCGGGACGACACTAATTTTCCCGCACCCGCATCAATAGCGCCAGCCCCGCGACGAAGAACACCACCAGCACGGCCATGCCGGCCTTCTGGCTCGCCGTCACCGCGGTGATCACGCCGATCAGCAGCGGGCCGATGAAGGACGTCACTTTTCCCGTCAATGCGAACAGACCGAAATACTGCGCGATGCGGTCCTTCGGTGCGAGACGGATCAGGAGCGTGCGCGAGGCGGCTTGCAGCGGACCGCCGGCTGCACCGATCAGGCAGCCAAGCACCAGATAAGCGCGCTCTGACGCAGCGGCGAACAATGCACCGCCGGGCGTGGGCGGCGCGACCTTGATGAAGAAGATCGAATCCTTGTCGACCAGCAGGATCGCCGCTAGAGCCAGCAGCAGGATCAGCATGCTGCCGGCGATCACGCGCTTCGGCCCGAAGCGATCGTCCAGCTTGCCGCCAAACCACGCGCCGAACGCGCCGGCGATCGCGAGCATGATGCCAAAGGTGCCGATCTGGATCGTGTGCCAGCCGAACGTGCCCGCCGCATAGATGCCGCCGAAGGCAAACAGCGACACCAGACCGTCGGTGTAGATCATGTTGGCGAGCAAAAACGCCGCAAGCGATTTCTGCTGCGGCAGACCCTTGATCGATTTCTTCAGCTCCGACAGGCCTTCGTGCAGTGCCGCGCGCAGCGGACGCTTCGCCGGATAATCCGGCGTGAACAGGAACATCGGCGTCACGAAAATGATGAACCACAGCCCGGTCAACGGTCCGGCGGCGCGGTCGCCCTGATGGCTGACGGGATCGAGCCCGAACAGAGGCGTGAAGCCGAGCAGCGTGCGGCCGGTCTCGGGATTCGCGGCGAGCAGGCCAAGCACGATGATCAGGCTGACGATGCCGCCGACATAGCCCGTTGCCCAGCCGGTGCCGGAAAGGCGCCCGATGCGCTCTGGGGGCACCAATGTCGGCATCATCGCATTGTTGAACAGCGTGGCGAATTCCGCGCCGACGCTGGCGAGCGCGACCGCGATGAGCAGCGGCGGAATGATCGAGGGGTCGCCGGGCTTGCCGATCCACAGCGTGCAGGATGCCAGCACCAGCACTGCGCCGAATCCGGCGATCCATGGCTTCCTGCGGCCCGAAGCATCGGCGATAGCCCCGAGCACCGGCGACATCAGCGCGATCGCGAGGCCGGCGGCAGCCATCGCAAAGCCCCACAGCGATTGCCCGGTGGCGGGATTCGGCGCAATGCCGGTGGCGAAATAGGGCGCGAACACGAAGGTCGTGATCAGCGTGAAATAAGGCTGCGCGGCCCAGTCGAAGAAGATCCAGCTGACGACCGCGCTGCGCGGCGGATAGGTCCGCTGCGCGCCGGCGATGCGCGCATCCGGGGCGATCGTCGTCACTCCACAATCCTCATCACGAACAGTTTTGCCTCTGTCGGGGCGAACCGTATAGCATTGCAGCGCTGCATGTGAACTGCCCATGGCCATTACGGAAGTTTGATGATGTCGTCTTTTTCGACGCGGCGGACATTTTTCGCCTTCCTTGCCACTCTGGCGTTCGGACTTCCGACCGCGACCGCGCAGGATGCGCGGCGAGCCTATGTGCCGCCCGCGCTCGACACGGTGCATGCCGTTCCCGCCGAGCACGGCATGGTGGTGGCGCAGGAGAAAATCTCTGCGCAGGTCGGTGCCGACATCCTGCGGCGCGGCGGCAATGCCGTCGACGCCGCGGTCGCGACCGGCTTTGCGATGGCCGTGACCTATCCGCGCGCCGGCAATATCGGCGGCGGCGGCTTCATGGTGATTCATTCCACGGAGCGCAACGAAGACATCACGATCGATTATCGCGAGACCGCGCCGGCCGCGACCACACCGCAGATCTTTCTCGGGGCCGACGGCAAGCCAGATGCGGCGAAGTCACGGGATTCAGCGCTCGGCGTCGGCGTGCCCGGCACTGTCGCGGGTCTTGCGCTGGCCCTGGAAAAATATGGTTCGGGCCGGTTCACGCTAGCGCAACTACTCCAGCCCGCGATCGCGCTCGCCCGCGATGGCTTCCTTGTCGGCGACGACATCGCCGACACGCTGCCGGGCTGGCACAAGCGGCTGGTGCGCTGGCCCTCCTCAGCCAGGATCTTCTCGCGGCCTGATGGCACGTCGCTTAGTGAAGGCGACCGGCTGGTGCAGAACGACCTCGCCGAGACGCTGTCGGCTGTCGCCGCACAGGGCCCGCGCGGCTTCTATGAGGGGCCGGTCGCGGAGAAACTCGCCAAGGCCGTGGCTGACGCGGGCGGCATCATGACGCCGGCCGATTTGCAATCCTATCGGGCGGTGATCCGCGCGCCAGTGCGCGGCACCTATCGCGGCTATGACATCGTGTCGATGCCATTGCCGTCGTCGGGCGGCGTGGTGCTGGTGGAGACGCTCAATATCCTCGAAGGTTTTCAGCTCGCCGATCTAAAGCAGGGATCGCCGGCCTCGCTGCATCTGCTGATCGAGGCCATGAAGCGCGCCTATGCGGACCGTGCGCGCTATCTCGGCGATCCCGCCTTCGTCAACGCGCCGATCGGGACGCTCACCGCCAAAGACTACGCCGCCAAGCTGCGGGCAACCATCTCCGCCGATCGCGCCACGCCTTCGAAACAGCTCGTTTCCACCGCGACCTCACCGCATGAGGGCAGCAACACCACGCATTTTTCCGTCGTCGACGGCAGCGGTAACGCGGTCAGCAACACCTATACGCTGAACTTCAGTTACGGCCTCGGCCTCGTCGCCGAGGGCACCGGCGTGCTGCTCAACAACGAGCTCGACGATTTCACCGCGGCGGTCGGCGCGTCCAATGCCTATGGCCTCGTCGGCTTCGAGGCCAATTTGCCCGGGCCGGGCAAGCGGCCGCTGTCCTCGATGTCACCGACCATCGTCCTGAAGGACGGCAAGCCGGTTCTGGTGACGGGCTCGCCGGGCGGCAGCCGCATCATCTCGACCGTGCTCCAGGTGATCGTCAACGTCCTCGATTACAAGATGGACGTCGCGGCCGCCGTGGCGGCACCGCGGCTGCATCACCAATGGCTGCCCGACGAAGTCCGGGTCGAGAGCGGCTTTCCCGATAATGTGCTGCTCGAGTTGAAGGCGATGGATCATCTCATCGTCGCGCCGATGGGGCAGACATCGGCGAATTCAATCGCGGTGACCGCCAACGGTCCGCTCGGCGCGCCCGATCCGCGTAGCCGGGGTGCGGAGGCAGCGGGGCAGTAACTCTGTCCTTGCATGGCGCGAAGGCCGGGCGACCGGCTTGCGTGCGCCGCCGCGCGTGCTACCACCGCGAGACCAAAGAAACTACGAAAGAAAACACTGTCGGGAACGCACATGACCACCGTTGATCCGAACCAGCGCATCGAACGCGCCGAGATCGAGGACACCAGCCTTCTCGCCTTCTATCGCGACATGAACGCGCCGGAACGGCGGACGTTCTGGGCCTGCGCAGCAGGCTGGGCGCTCGACGGCATGGACTTCATGATCTATCCGCTGGTGATCGGCACCATCATCGCGCTGTGGAAGGTCGATGCAGGATCGGCCGGGCTCGCCGGCACCGTGACGCTACTGGCCTCCGCGATCGGCGGCTGGCTCGGCGGCTATCTCTCCGACCATATCGGCCGGGTCAGAACGCTCCAGATCACCATCATCTGGTTCTCGTTGTTCTCGCTGGTGTGCGCGGTCGTGCAGAACTTCGAACAGCTCCTGATCGCACGCGCGGTGCTGGGCCTCGGCTTCGGCGGAGAGTGGGCGGCGGGCGCCGTGCTGATGGGTGAAGCGATCCGGCCGCAATATCGCGGGCGTGCGGTCGGCTCGGTGCAGTCGGGCTGGGCGGTCGGCTGGGGCCTCGCGGTATTGTCGCAGGCGATCCTGTTCTCGGCGTTGCCCGCGGAGACAGCGTGGCGCTGGATGTTCGTGATCGGCGCGCTGCCGGCGCTGCTGGTGTTCTACATCCGCCGCTCCGTGACCGAGCCGGAGATAGCGGCTGAGGCTCGCGCCAGGCACGCCTCGAGCGGCAATCGCCCGGCGCTCTGGGAAATCTTTTCAGGCCCGATCCTGAAGACCACCATCCTGGCGTCGCTGATGGCGACGGGCTGCCAGGGCGGCTACTACGCCGTCACCTTCTGGGTGCCGCAGTTCTTGACCAAGGAGCGGCATCTGTCGATCGTCGGCTCGACCGGCTATCTCTCGACCCTGATCATCGGTTCTTTCATCGGCTATCTTACCGGCGCGTGGCTCGCCGACCGGATCGGACGGCGCAATCTGTTCCTGATCTTCTCGATTGGCGCCATCGCGATTGTGCTGCTCTATACGCAGCTGCCGCTGACCAACGAGGTCCTGTGGGTGCTCGGCTTCCCACTCGGCTTTTTCGCTTCGGGCTACTTCTCCGGCGTCGGCGCATTCCTGACCGAGCTTTATCCAACGCGACTGCGCGGCTCGGGCCAGGGATTCTGCTACAATTTCGGCCGCGGCATCGGCGCGCTGTTTCCGTTCCTGGTCGGAGCGCTGTCGGCGACGACGTCGCTTGCGAATGCGATCGCGATCTTCGCGGTGGTGGCGTATGCACTGTTCTTTATCGCCGCCTTCGCGCTGCCGGAGACGCGCGGGCGCGTGCTGCATGCGGACTGATGCAGGCTAACTATCGTCCGACCTGATACGGCCCGCCCTTTTCGAGGGCGCGGCTGTACGCCGGCCGCGCGTGAATGCGCTCCAGGAACGCCATCGCCTTGGGGTGGCCGAGCTCGAGCCCGCCACGCGCCTGGGCCGCTTCGAGCGGAAAGCTCATCTGGATGTCGGCGGCGGTGAACTCGTTACCGGCGAACCACTCGCTCTTGCCGAGCTCGCCTTCCCAATAGTCCATGTGCTGCTTGAGCTGCGGATTGACCAGCGCAGTCAGCGCCTGGTTCGAGACCTTGCGCACCAGCGGGCGGAGCAACGCGGGCGCGCGCTTCGGCATCAGCGTGAACAGCAGCTTGAGCAGCAGCGGCTGCATCGCCGAGCCTTCCGCATAGTGCAGCCAGTAGGTGAAGCGCAGCCGCTCGGGCGTGTTCGGTGGCGGGACCAACCGGCCGTTGCCGTAAGTGGCGATGAGATATTCGATGATCGCGCCGGATTCGGCGATGGTGTTGCCGTTGTCGGTGATGACGGGCGACTTGCCGAGCGGATGGATGGCGCGCAGCTCCTTCGGCGCGCGCATGTCCGGCTGGCGCTGATAGCGCACGATCTCGTAGGGCACGCCCAACTCCTCGAGCAGCCACAGCACGCGCTGCGAGCGGGAATTGTTGAGGTGGTGAACGGTCAGCATCGCGTGGTCCCCGGGGCTAAGCATGGTCGATCGGCCGCGCGTTCGTGCCAGCCCGGGAACACAATGTCGAGCCATCCGGTCGGATATTTTCATCCGGGTATATTGACCTTAGCAATTTACCCGGGTATTAAAGTCTCAAAATGATTCCAATGCAGAAGACTTTCACCGCCTTCCAGGGTTCACGCCGCCTGGTCTCCGGGCCAGCCGGAGAGGTCGCGCTGGTTATCAAGCGGATGGCGGAGCGGCCGGACCAGCCCATCATCATCTTCGAGGACGCCACGGGCCGGTCGATCGACTTCGATCTGCGCGGCGGAGACCGCGAGGTGCTGGCGCGGCTGGCGAAGCTTGTCCCACCCCCGGTTGAGGAGACCGCATCGGCGAGCGAACCGCGAGGTCGCGGCCGGCCGAAGCTCGGCGTGGTCGCGCGCGAGGTGACGCTGCTGCCACGGCACTGGGAGTGGCTCAGCGCGCAAGCTGGCGGCGCTTCGGTCGCGCTACGGAAACTTGTCGAAGAGGCGCGGCGTGCCAGCGGCGACAAGGATCGCGAGCGGCAGGCGCGCGATGCGGCCTATCACTTCATGTCGACCATGGCCGGCAATCTGCCGCAGTTCGAGGAAGCTTCACGCGCGTTGTTTGCGGATGACCGGCGGCGATTCACCGGACTGATCGCAGATTGGCCCGCTGACATCCGCGACCACATCGTCAAGCTCGCCTACAGCGACCGCGCTTGAGCTCAGGCGTTCGTACGTCCGACTCGCGCCCAACGTGTTCGCGCGCTCACAATATTATGACCGTCATTAAACGATGGACCCGCGGCGCGCGCTGCGCCACAATGCGAAAAAGCGACGTCAGGGAGGATGATTTTGACCCGCGCAGCCCCGCAATTCCTGTTCGATTTCGGCAGTCCGAACGCCTATCTCAGTCATCTCGCGATTCCGGCGATCGAGCAGCGCATCGACGTCAAATTCGAATATGTGCCGATCCTGCTCGGCGGCATCTTCAAGTCGACCAACAACAAGTCGCCGGCCGAGACGCTTGCCGGCATCAAGAACAAGCGGGAATTCCAGGCGGTCGAGACCGAGCGCTTCGTCAAGCGCTTCAAGGTGCAGCCCTATGTCTGGAATCCGTTCTTCCCTGTCAACACGCTGAACCTGATGCGCGCGGCAATCGCGGCGCAGCTCGAGGGCGTGTTCGAGCCATATGTCGAGGCCGCCTTCCACCACATGTGGCGCGAGCCGAAGAAGATGGACGATCCGGAAATCGCCGCGAAGGCGCTGGCGTCCTCCGGCCTCGACGCGCAAAAGCTGTTCACCCTCGCGGCGGAACCCGAGGTGAAGGGCAGACTGATCAAGAACACCGAGGAGGCTGTCGCGCGCGGCGCGTTCGGCTCGCCGACCTTCTTCGTCGGCAACGAGATGTTCTTCGGCAAGGAGCAGTTGCGCGAGGTCGAGGAGATGGTCTCGGGGAAGTGATTTTCGTATGATGGACAGAGCGAGCCATCATCTCTGATGTCGTCCTGGCGAAGGCCAGGACGACGGCAAGAAACAAGACGACGGCAAGAAGCAATCAAGAAACAACAAGGACAATCCCATGCGTATCCTCGTGGTCGGCGCTGGCGCCATCGGCGGCTATTTTGGTGGCAGGCTGTTGCAGGCCGGTCGCGACGTCACCTTCCTGGTCCGACCGCGGCGCGCCAGCGAGCTCGCGAGCGCCGGCCTCGTCATCAAGAGCCCGAACGGCGACGTGACCTTGAAAAATCCGCCGACCGTTCAGGCCGACGCGCTCAAGGACAAGTTCGACGTCGTGCTGGTCAGCTGCAAGGCCTTCGACCTCGACGACGCCATCAAGTCGTTCGCGGCAGCAGTCGGACCGAATACCGCGATCATTCCCATGCTCAACGGCATGAAGCATCTCGACATCCTCGACGACAAGTTCGGCAAGGAGCGCGTGCTCGGCGGCCTCTGCGCCATCGCCGCGACGCTCAACGAGAAGCGCGAGGTGGTGCAGCTGCAGCCGATGCAGTCGATCAACTACGGCGAGCGCGATGGCAAGCTATCGGATCGGGTCAAGGCGATCGACGAAGCCTTCAAGAGCGGCATCGCTGGCGCCACCGCGAGCCAGAACATCATGCAGGACATGTGGGAGAAATGGGTGTTCCTCTCCTCGCTGGCGGCGTCCACCAGCCTGATGCGCACCTCCGTCGGCAACATTCTCGCCGCTCCCGGCGGCAGGGATTTCCTGCTCGGCATGCTGGACGAGACCAGTGCGATCGCCGCCGCGTCGGGCTACACGCCGGGCGGGCCGTTCTTCGAGCGCGTGAAGGGCAACCTCACCACCGAGGGCTCACCGATGACGGCCTCGATGTTCCGCGACGTCAAGGCGGGCCTGCCGGTTGAGGCCGATCACGTCATCGGCGACCTCATCGCGCGTGCCGACGCCGCCAAGGTGCCGGTGCCGAAACTGCGCATCGCCTACACGCATTTGAAGGCGTATGAGAAGCAGCGGGCGGGGTAGGCGCACCCCGCGCTATTTGAAATACGCGAGATAGTGCGAGACGGCGGTGATTTCCTCATCGCTCATGTGATAGGCGACATCGGCCATCGCGGCGCCACCGCCGCCGACGCGCTGGCTGCTCTTGTAGTCGTGCAGCGCCTTGACCAGATATTCCTCGCGCTGGCCAGCGAGCCGCGCGACGGCCTTGGTGCCGGCAAAGCTATCCGTATGACATGAGGCGCAGCGGCGGCCGGCGGCAACTTGCGCGCCCTTTTTCGACAGGTCCGGATCCTTGTCCTCCGCCGCTGTCGGCGGCGTCAGCGCGGCGAAATAGGCGCCGAGATTGCGGACGTCCTCGTTGGTGATCTCCTCGGCGATCGGCTGCATCTGGTCGTTCTTGCGCGAGCCGGCGCGAAAAAACACCAGCTGCCATTGCAGGAATTGATCGGGCTGGCCGGCGAGCGAGGGAATGTTCTCGGTTTGCGAGATGCCGTTCTCGCCGTGGCAGCCGGCGCAAACGGCGGCCTTCTCCTTGATCGCGGCATTGTCGGCGGCGCTTGTGGGGAGAGAACCGAGCGCGAGAAGCGCAACCGCGCTGATTGCGTGCGAGATGAACTGCCGGCGCATGATTGGAATTCCGATCTATCGAACGCGTCGTTCCAGGGCAAAGAAGCGCGAGCTATGATGCGCAACTGCGCATCTGAGAACTCGATAACCCGCGTTGGTGGCCAAGGGTTCCGGACTGGCGCGCCAGCGGCGCGCGATCAGGAACGACAGCGTGCGAAACTGAAATGAGAAAGGCTGCGGCGCCCCTCGGCACCGCAGCCTCGTGTCGTCTTGCGCTACTTCTTGCTGTAGCTGATGCGGTAGATCGCGCCGGCCCAATCGTCTGCGACGAGGATCGAGCCGTCCTTCGCGAGGATGATGTCGTCGGGACGGCCGAGATAGCCCTGGTCGCCCTCGATCCAGCCGGAGGCGAACACCTCCTGCTTGGCGTTCTTGCCGTCGGGCCCGACGATCACGCGCATGATGCGGCCGCCTTGGTACTTGTGACGATTCCAGGAGCCGTGCTCGGCGATCAGGATGTTGTTCTTGTACTCGGCCGGAAATTGGTCGCCGGTATAGAACTTCATGCCGAGCGGAGCGACGTGAGCGCCGAGGTTCAGCACCGGCGGCGTGAACTCGGAGCATTTGTGGCCCATCGCGAACTTGGTATCCGGCAGGTCACCCTGGTGGCAGTAGGGATAGCCGAAGTGCTCGCCGATCTTGCTGATCATGTTCAGCTTGTCCGAGGGCAGATCGTCGCTGATCCAGTCGCGGGCATTCTCGGTGAACCAGTACTTGCCGGTGCGCGGATCGACGTCGCCGCCGACCGAGTTGCGAACGCCGAGCGCATAGATTTCCGCATTGCCGGTCTTGGGATCGACGCGGCGGATCTGCGACACGCTGGTCGGGGGCACGCCGATGTTGAAGGGCGGTCCGAACGGAATGTAGAACCAGCCTTCCTTGTCGACCGCGATGTATTTCCAGCCATGCGCGGCATAGGACGGCATGTCGTCATAGACGACCTTGCCCTCGCCGGGATTGTCGAGCTTGTTCTCGATGTCGTCGTAGCGGATCAGCTTGTCGACCGCGATGACGTAGAGCGCACCGTCCTTGACGGCCAGACCGGTGGGCATGTTCAGCCCCTTGAGGATGGTCTTGACCTCTTTCTTTCCGTTGTTGTCCTTGATGGCGTAGACGTTGCCGAGGCCGAACGAGCCAACGAACAGCGTACCCTTGTCACCCCAGGCCATCTGCCGCGCGGCCAGCACGCCGGACGCATAGACCTCCATCTTGAAGCCCGCCGGCAGCTTGACCTTCTTGACGATATTGGCGAGCTCGGCGTCCGACGCGCCGGTGGGCGGACCCGACGGCGGCGCCAGGCCCTTCTGCGCCTCGGTCTCGTCGCCGAGGAACCAGTCGTCCGGCGGATGGGTCCAGAACTCCTTGGTGCCGGATTCGTATTTCTTCAGCGGCTTGTTCTTGTCCTGCTGCTGCGCGTGACCGACGCTTGTCCCCGCGAGAAGGGCAATTGCTGCAAGCGCCAGGACGGATTGAAAGGCGGATTGAAAGACGGATCGATGGAATTTCATCGCGTCACTCCCCTAAGGCAGCCGTCAGGGCTGCACATTTATTTTGTTTTGCTAGTCGAGAGGCGAAGTTCGGACTCTGTCGAGAGGACAGACGCGGAAGGTTAGCACATCTGCGAGCGGTGAGAAGCGCGCCGCGTGCGCCGCGATAGCGCTCAGTAAAAATTGAGACGTAAAGTCAATGATGGCGAATGCGGCGACGACACCGCTCTCGCTGCAGCGCGGAATCAAGATCACGCGCGGCTAATTTGCAGACAGCAGGAAGCCCGGGACAAAAAAACGCGAAAACAACCCCATGCACAGTAGAACGGCTGTAGCCAGCTTGCTGCCGGTGACTCCGGGTAGACATCTGAGGCGTCGAGCGAATTAGCAAAGATCGCGACTACGGGGCGACGGGGTAGGGACCATCGTCGAAAATCGTCTCATGATAGCCTTTCGATCCGACAGCGCGCGCCAGGGTGCTGCGAAAATCGAGGTCATCGCGAAGACAGTTCAGGACATGCGCGAAGTCGAATTCGGGCCGCCAGCCCAGCTCGCGCCGCGCGCGCGCGTTGACATAGACGCGGTCGATCGCGGGGAACAGCCGCCAGCCGCGCGCAGCAAAGAGCTCCGCACAATCCGGATAGAGCTCGCGCACGACACCGGCCGCGTCACGTGCCAGCGCAGACAGGTGGCGCTGCTCAAACGGGCTCGTGGCCGACACGATGGTGCGGGCAAACCCGATGTCCGGCGCGCGCTCGGCGGCGAGCAGATGGGCGCTCACCGCGTCCGCGATATCCAGCCGGCGATAGAGCAGCTCGTTGGCGTGCGCGTTCTCCAGCGCGTAAGCCGACCGCACCGCCGGATCGTCATCGTCTTCCGGGAAGAAGCGCGAGGTCCTCAAGACCACGACGGGCAGGCCGCGCTCGCGACAGAACAGCTCGCAGAGAGTCTCGGCCATCAGCTTGGTCGTGCCGTAGATGTTCTTCGGGATCGGCGGCAGATCTTCGGTCACCCACACCGCAGCCTGTCCCGCGTCGGAGCGGAGCTGCGAGCCGAACGCGCTGGTGGTGCTGGTGAAGACAAAACTGCGCACGCCTGCCGCCATCGCCGCTTCAAGCAGATTGAGCGTGCCGGTGACGTTGGTGTCGATGAAGGCTTGCTTGCTGTGGGTCGCCACATGCGGTTTGTGCAGCGTCGCGGTGTGGATCACCGCGGTGACGCCGTCCATCTGGCGCCGCACGAAATCGAGATCGACGATTGAGCCGACGGCATCGGTGAAGGGCGATGGCTTCAGGTCGATGCCACGCGCAGGCGAACCCCGCCCGCGGAGCGTGCGGAGAACGGCCTCCCCGAGATGGCCCGCGCTGCCTGTGACGAGGATTGTCATGTGAGACCGTTGAACCCGCCCCTCAAAGACAGAAAACAATCCTCCGTTCCGAGGCATTTAGTCGAGGTTCGCCGCGATCTACCAATGCACGTAGAACAAACAGCAAGCAACTGAGTATAACCGTTGTCGGGGAGTGTAGATGTCCCCATTCACTGATGCGGAGGCTCGGGCGGAAAATGGAATAGATTCTCGGCCCGCGCATAGCCAGTTGCATCATAGAGCGCGTTGAAAAATTCCAGCAGGACGCCATTGATCTCGTCGCGGTCTCCCGCGCTCAAAGTCCGCCGGACCGTTACCCGATCCACACTAATAGGACGCCGGATGTCGTCCGTATCGACGGCCAATTTGGCGTCGGTCACCAGATCGGTGCAGCGGGGCGAACGACGGCCAGCCTCGGACTTCTCTTCGGTTTCTTTTCTTTCCGGCCCTTCCGTTTCATGAGCTTGCTCCGAGTACACGTCGCGCGTTGAGCCTGTTCGCGCACTCGCGCGACGCGTCCCACAAAGCCGAGGTTGGGTCTACTTGTCTTTCAGCGCAGCACCTTGCCTGCCCTTGCGCTTAACTTCTTGTGCTTCGTATTGCGCCTTGACCTTTGGATCGGCTGTGTCGCCCGCGACGGTGTCGGCCTCAGTGCCATCCAAACCCGGCGCGGCCTTGATAGCCCCAGCAATGTCTTTCATCTGCGAGCCCTTGCGGATGCACGGCTTCAGATACGTATCCAGCTTGCCCTTGCCCGGCGCTTCGAGTTCTTCGGTCAAAGCGGCGAGGTATTTGTCTTTATCCGTCGCGGCCCAGTCGATCCCGATGCCCGCACGGCGCGCAAGTTCCGCATGGATCAGCATGATGGTGCGGCCATTGCCGTCGAGGAACGGGTGACCATAAGCGAGATAGCCCATCACTTCGCCGGGTTTTTCCGCCATGAAGGCCTTGTCTTGTCCCTTTTCCAGCGCGTAGTCGATCGGTCTGCGAATGTCATTGGGGTGAGCGAAGAAGATTGCGCCCTTTTTCACGTGGATGTGGGACGCGTTTGTGTGTCGGTCTTCTCCAGCCCATGGGAATACGGCCTCGAAGAGCGTTTCATGCGTTTTCAGAACGTCGTCGTAACTCACGGAAGCCCGCGCCTTGAGATGATCCAAGGCCGCGTCGATGCCGGTCAGGAAAGAATTGTGCAGGAGGCGCTGAACGATTACCGGATCTTTGGCTTTTGCGACGTTGCGCAAATAGCCGCGCGTCGCAAAATCCCCGAACGGATCAAACGTCACGGACGGCTTTCGCGAAGATAGCGCGCCTGAAGCCGCACGGCCTGGACACGATCCAAAACCCCGGCGCGCTGAAGCGCGACGATAGTATTCTCGATAGGATCGAAATTCACGTCATCACCGGAGAGCCGCGTCACGTGATGGGCAAAGACATCACTCGGGGTCACGACCACCGTTACGTTGTTGGCGGTCGCCAACCTCTGGATCACCCCAGCCGTATAGTGGGACTTGGTCGCGGATTGTTGGGCGGACATGGCTTCTCCTCGTCCTCCAATATAGTACGCCAAGGCCTGAAAATCCATTAACCTGCAGCGCTTTTGAAGCGTCTAGAGGACCTGTAAGCCACTGAAAATTCAGTACAATTTGTCCTGTCTCGCGCAAGCGAAATTCCGTGCCGGCACGATGGGATCGTTACCCGAAGGGCGGAGACGCCGGACCCCTTTTATCCGGCGGCTCGGTGCGCGTGAGCGCATAGAGCTCGCTCGCGCCGTGCGCGACGTACCCTAAGCGAGAGCGGGCTCCGATGGTTTACGGTGGAGCCTTCGGGTTCGAGAGACCGCGCGGGCAGTTGTCAACGTACCGCCTTCGCCTCGGATGACCGTCGCCAGCACTTTCTCCGGTGTGGCGAGCCGGAATCGGCTTTGTACTTTGCCCGTGGTGTCCCGCCACATTGATCGGCTGGGCGTGCTGCTGCCCCTTCGAAGTACGGCTAACCGAACTTCAAGCTCGCGAGGGCACGAAAGATCGTGCCCGTCGCTTGCTTGAGTCCTATAGCCGCGCGGGACACGCGAAGGCGATTTCAAGCCGGTGTTAGACGTTTGTTGGCCGTTTTGTTAGACGCCGCGAAAGCGCGGACGGCAAAAGGCCGAACGAGACGGCCCAAGCCTAATAGTGGCTTGCGCTTTCCCATTGGAATATTTGGTAATTTCATACGATGCTCTCCGGGGCTGGAGAGCGCTTCTGACGACCAGTCTAGAAAATTGGAGCGGGCGAAGGGGCTCGAACCCTCGACCCCGACCTTGGCAAGGTCGTGCTCTACCACTGAGCTACACCCGCATCCTGTGTCGGTCGCATGACTGCGCCGGCAACGGCTGTCGTATGCCAAAAGCGGGAGGGGAATGCAACAGCTACCGGCGGCATAGATTTGCAATCGGAGGCCCGATACGGACCCGAACGCGGCCAAATGACCCAAAAATGCCCCGGAACCGGCGAATCGGCCCGCATGGATTGAAATTCGGCCGTCCCGGCCCAATTTAGGGCCAACAGCGAAGCATATGAATTGGCGACGTGCTAAAGACCCGCCAATTCCAGACATCAGACGAGGGGATCCCGTGACGATCATCGACCAGGGTAACGGAGCAGCGGGCCCGGCTGCCGCCGATCTGATCAAGGACACGACCACCCAGACCTTCGTGAAGGACGTTATCGAGGAATCGAAGCGCCAGCCGGTGCTGATCGACTTCTGGGCGGAGTGGTGCGGCCCCTGCAAGCAGCTCACGCCTTTGCTGGAAAAGGCGGTCAAGGCCGCCAAGGGCAAGGTCAAGCTGGTCAAGATGAACATCGACCAGCACCCGGCGATCCCGGGCCAGATGGGCATCCAGTCGATTCCGGCGGTGATCGCCTTCGTCAACGGCCAGCCGGCCGACGGCTTCATGGGTGCGGTCCCGGAGAGCCAGCTCAACGCCTTCATCGAAAAACTGACCAAGGGCGTGACCGCGCCGGGTGAGCCGAATATCGCGGAAATCCTCCAGGAAGCCGAGGCCGTGCTCGCCGAGGGCGATGCCGCCGCGGCCGCCCAGATCTACGCGGAAGTGCTGCAGCTCGAATCGACCAATATCGCAGCCCTTGCCGGGCTGGCGAAATGCTACGCCGTCTCCGGTGCGATGGAGCAGGCCAAGCAGACGCTCGCCATGGTGCCGGAATCCAAGCGCAACGACCCGGCTGTGAAAGCCGTGCAGACCGCGATCGATCTCGCCGAGCAGGCGGAGCAGCTCGGGCCCGTCGCCGAGCTGGAACAGAAAGTCGCCGCAAACCCGCTCGATCATCAGGCCCGCTTCGACCTTGCGATCGCGCTCAACGCCCAAGGCAACCGGGCAGCGGCCACCGAGCAACTGCTCGCGATCATCAAGCGCGACCGCAAATGGAACGACGACGGCGCCCGCAAGCAGCTGGTGCAGTTCTTCGAAGCCTGGGGCGGCACGGACGATGCAACCATCGAGGGACGCAAGCGCTTGTCGATCATCCTGTTTTCCTGACGATGATTGATCCATCACAGCCGGCGGAGCGTTAGGCATCGTGACTTGATGCGGACAATGGGGACCAGATGCCGATCAACATCGAATATCGCGGGCCCGCCGACCTTCCGGAGATCCTTCCGGTGTTTCCGTTGCCGGGCGCGCTGCTGCTGCCGCGCGGGCAGATGCCGCTCAACATCTTCGAGCCGCGCTACCTCGCGATGATCGACGATGCCTTCCGCGACGGCCATCGCCTGATCGGCATGATCCAGCCCGACATCGCGCATTCGGCCAAGAACTCCGACAAGCCCTCGCTGTTCAGCGTCGGCTGTGTCGGCCGCATCACCCAGCTCGCCGAATCCGGCGACGGCCGCTACATCCTCGAGCTTACCGGTGTCTCGCGCTTCAAAGTGCTCGAGGAGCTCGAAGTGCTCACCGCCTACCGCCAGTGCAAGGTGGACTTTTTCACCTTCGTCGACGACTTCACGCCGCGCATGGGCGAGGACGAGGTCGATCGCGAGGCACTGCTGACGGTGCTGGCGGATTTTTTGAAGGCCAACAACCTCAAGGTCGACTGGGAGGGCGTCGAGACCGCTCCCAACGAAGCGCTCGTCAACGCGCTGGCGATGATGTCGCCCTATGGCGTGGCCGAGAAGCAAGCGATGCTGGAAGCGCCCGACCTGAAGACCCGCGCCGAAATTTTGATCGCGGTCACCGAGATGGACCTCGCGAAGAAGCGCACCAGCGGCGATCCGCCGCTGCAGTGAGGGCGCGCGTCGTCACGTCAGAAACGCCGTCATGCCCGGGCTCGTCCCGGGCATCCACGTTCTTCGTGCAACAGGTAAGGCGTGGATGGCCGGGCCAAGCCCGGCCATGACCGACAGTGTGCTTGCGCGTTACGAATGACCCCGGATGCGCTTGCGGCCGGTGATCATCGCGCTGATCAGGTTCTCGCGCTGGAGACGTCCCATCATCAGCACGCCCAGGACGTGCAGCACGACCAGGACGATGACCGCGTCCGACGAATAGTGGTGGGTGTCCTCGACCCACCAGACGCCGAAAAAGGTCACCGTCACCGACATCGCGCCTGATATCGTCGAGACCGCGAGCGAGACCAGCAGCGCCACCAGCATCAACGTGCCGGCGGGATTGAGCCCGATATAGCGGCCGGTGATGCCGCGGCGCAGATTCCAGAGATAACCTGGCGCGGCCCGAAGCCTGACGCCGACCATGCGGAAGCGCGAATAGCGGCTTCCCCAAAAACCCCAGACCAGACGGAACGCAACAAGCCCGAGTACGGTATAACCGATGATGCGGTGAAGTCCGTCATAGACGGTCGGCGTGAACCACGCGGCCAGGACGCAAGCCGCGAGCAGCCAATGCCAAAGCCGCAGCGGGAGGTCCCAGACCGCGACTATCCGCGAAGCGGTGCGATCCGCGGGGGTCCGGTTGGCCCCCCCGCGCGCTTGCGGTACCGTTTCTTCGATCAAGCGAGGACCACCCTCAGGCATGACTTTGCGCAGACGTTTGCGCGCAGACCATCGCGCGGCCTACTTTGCAATCGTTTGCTTCAGGCTGAGATCTTCGGGGCTGTAGAACAGCTCGTAAAGCTTGCCTTCCTTGACGCCGTAGACCTCGTAGCACGAGCCTTCGATCTTGGAGCGCCGCACCTCGTAGCCGAGCGCCTTGGCCTTGGCTTCGGCTTCGCTCGCCGGCTTCCACGACGCCTTGTCGAGCTTGGTGCAGTCCTTGAACCCATCGGCCAAGGCCGCCGATCCCATGCCAATCCCGATCGTCAATGCAACGGCAACAACACGAATAACCTTCACGAACTTCTCCTCTTCTGTCGTGGGCGCTACGCCCTAGGGCGAAGCGGGACCGAAGGAAGCAAAGCACATGATGAAGTCAATCCGCAGCTACGGCGGAAGCCTTTAGAGATATTCTAACGATCCGAAAAAGCTCAGCGCCCTCTGTGCGCAACGTGTATTTGGCGCGTCGATGCGGCCTTACGCCTCACAACAGGCATGACTGCAATATGCCGCGCCTAGTAGCCGGCAGCCGCCATCGCGACGACAGCACTGAGCGCCATCCAGCCGAAGTGCCGACCGCGCGTCGCCCATGCGTTGGCGAGAGCGGCGAAGCCGAACACACAGGCCATGGTGACGACGATCCAGTGGCGCGCCGGCTCCGATTGCATCCAGGGCGCCGCGATCAGGAGCACACCCCCGCCGATCCAGGCGACGGTCGAAGCCTGCCAGACCAGGCGGATCAGGGTGCGGAGCCGTTCCGGCTCGATGCGAGCGCGGGCAAAGACCTTGGTCTCGCCGAGAATGCCATGAATGAGGGCCACGGCGATGGTCAGGACCCCGGCGCACTGGAGCAAGAGATCACGCATCGTCAAAGCTCCCTGCAAATCTCATCCATACAGTTATGTATGGTGAGATAGGCGCTGGCCTGTCGGTTGTCAATACACTAGTGTATGGCTTGCATCCGGAACCGGACATGGCCGAACAGCTGAACGCCGACGATTGGATCAAGCAAGGCCTGAAGGCGCTCGCGCGAGACGGCTTCACCGCGCTGAAGGCCGATCCGCTGGCGAAAGCCATTGGGGTCTCGCGCGGCAGCTTCTATTGGCATTTCGCCGATCTCGGCGCGTTCCATGCTGCTCTCTTGAGGCGTTGGCGCGAGATCGCGGCCGAGCAGATCATCGCCGATGTCGAGGCGGACGGCGACGAGCCGCTGAAAGCGCTGCTGCGCAGGACTTTTGGCGCGCGGCTCGACCTCGAGCGCGCGGTCCGGAACTGGGCGGCCTTCGATGCGGCGGCACAATCGGCGGTGCGTGCCATCGACCGGCGCAGGCTCGATTATATCGAGGAGCTGCTGAGGAAGCGCGGGTTCGAGGCGGCGACGGCGCGAGCCCGCGCGCAAATCCTGTACTGGACGTTTCTCGGCTTCGCCCTGTCGGGC
Organism: Bradyrhizobium sp. Ken01; assembly: GCF_055807355.1. Lineage (NCBI taxonomy): Bacteria > Pseudomonadati > Pseudomonadota > Alphaproteobacteria > Hyphomicrobiales > Nitrobacteraceae > Bradyrhizobium > Bradyrhizobium sp. Ken01. The sequence continues at coordinate 36,530 of NZ_JBVVPC010000027.1, read as the reverse complement.
CCGCCATCGCCCACCGCGCGGCTCGAGGGTCTGCTCGACGAGACACTGCGGATGGTTTCCGCTTGAGGCGACGCGATGGGCTGCTACGATTCTTTATGCTAGAGGCAACCGACCGCCGGAGACCCCCATGAACGCGCCCACCGAACGCCCCGAAGCCAGCGTCGATCCCAAATTGCTGGAGATTCTGGTCTGCCCGCTGACCAAGGGCCCGCTGGAGTTCGATTCTGCAAAGCAGGAGCTGATCTCGCGCAGCGCCAAGCTCGCCTATCCGATCCGCGACGGCATCCCGATCATGCTGCCGGAAGAGGCGCGTAAGATTGATTGAGGGACTTGTAGCGCGCCGGTCGTTTGGCGTGATGACCGCGCCACACTCCCGCTGTCGCCCCGGCGAAGGCCGGGGCCCATAACCACCGAATTGGGTTGTTGCGCGAGCTGCTCACTCCGAGTCTTCGCAAAACGATTGCTGCGGCGTATGGGTCCCGGCCTTCGCCGGGACGACCGCGGAGAGCTAGTCGGCAGCGAGAACTACAGCGCCTCGCCCTTCAACAGCCGCGGTATCTCGCCGGTCAAACCCGCGGCCTGGCGGATGAACAGGTTCTTCAGCGGCGGGGCGCGGTCGACGAGGCCGAGGCCGATGTCGCGCACGGTACGCAGCAAGGTCGACTGATTGGAGAACAGGAAGTTCAGCGAGTTGGTGGCAACGCCCATGGCCATCGTGTCGAAGCGGCGCCAGCGCTGGTAACGTTCGAGCACGTCGGCAGCGCCGAGATCCATGCCGAGCCTGGCGGCATCGACCACGACCTCGGCCAGCGCGGCGACGTCCTTCAGCCCCATGTTGAGACCCTGGCCCGCGATGGGATGGATGACGTGGGCGGAATCGCCGACCAGCGCGAGGCGCTGGGCAATGAAGGAGCGTGCGACGAAATAGGACAGCGGAAACGCGCGCGGCTTGTCGAGCGCCTTCACCTCGCCGAGATGCAGGCCGAAGCGCTGCTCGAGCTCGCCGTGAAATTCCTCCTCGCTCAACGCAACGATACGCGCGGCTTCGCTGCGGCGCTCGGTCCAGACCAGCGAAGAGCGCTTACCGGAAAGCGGCAGGATCGCGAACGGACCCGCCGGCAGAAAATGCTCTTCGGCGCGGCCCTCGTGATCGCGCTCATGGCCGACGGTGACGACGATGCCGGACTGATCGTATTCCCAGCCATGGGTGGCGATGCCGGCGCGCTCGCGCAGTTTCGACTTCGCACCGTCGGCCGCGACCAGGAGGCTCGCGGCAATCACGCTGCCGTCACCGAGCGTCACGTCAATGCCTTCGGCCCGCGCGTCGTAAGACGACACTGTGGTCGCGCGGAGATCGATGCCCTCGGCCTCGGCGCGCACCACCAGCGCATCGATCAGGCGGCGGTTCTCGACCATGTGCGCGAAGGGCTCGCCCGGCGCGACGTCGCCGGCAAAGTTGAGGAACGCCGGACGGGTGGCGTCTTCCAGCTTTGAATCGGTGACGACCATGTCGAGGATCGGCTGCGCTTCGCCCCTGACCTCGTCCCAGGCGCCGATCGCCTCGAACAGGCGACGGCAGGCTGCCACGATCGCGGTGGCGCGCGGGTCCCGGCTCGGACGTGTGCCGAGCGCGGGGTCGGCGACGATGACGGGGATCTCGGGCCCGAGCCCCTGGCGCAGCGCCAGGGCCAGCGCCAGGCCCGCAAACGCGCCGCCACCGATGACAATGCTACCCTGTACCGACATACCCAATTCCCGGCTAAGTCTTCGCGTTTTCTTGGTCTTGCTACCAGACTTGAGGTGGGCGAAACAGTGCGGTGAAACAAGGGCCGTTTCCTGCTGTCATTCCGGGGCGCGTAAAGCGCGAACCCGGAATCCAGAGGTTTTGGTTCGAGATCCCGGGTTCATCGCTGCGCGATGCCCCGGAATGACGACAATGCGGAAGCACCAGCATGTCCAAGAGCCTGATCGACCTCATCTCGATCCTCGACCTCGAACAGCTCGAGGTGAATCTGTTCCGCGGCAACAGTCCGAAGACCAGCTGGCAGCGGGTGTTCGGCGGCCAGGTGATCGGGCAGGCGATGGTTGCAGCGTGCCGCACCGTCGATGGCCGGCTGCCGCATTCGTTGCATTGCTATTTCATCCTGCCGGGCGATCCGCAGATCCCGATCATCTATCAGGTCGAGCGCCTGCGCGACGGCAAGAGCTACTCGACGCGACGCGTCACCGCGATTCAGCACGGCAACGCGATCTTCTCGATCATGGTGTCGTTCCATGCCGAGGAGGAGAGCGCGTTCGATCACCAGGACAAGATGCCCGACGTGCCGCCGCCGGAAAAGCTCACGGCCGAGGAGGTGGCGAAGCAGCCGATGTTCAAGGAAATGCCGGAGTTCATCCGCCGCTATTACGAATCCGACCGTCCGATCGAGCTGCGCCCGGTCGAGCTCGGCCGCTATTTCGGCCAAAAGATCGAGGACGGCCGCATCCATGTCTGGATCAAGACCGCGGCGACGCTGCCGGACGATCCGGCGCTGCACATGTGCGCGCTGGCCTACGCGTCCGACTTCTCGCTGCTCGACGCGATCATGGCGCGCTACGGCCGCACCCTGTTCGACAAGCGCATGATGCCGGCGAGCCTCGACCACGCGATGTGGTTTCACCGTCCGTTCCGCGCCGACGAATGGCTGCTGTACGCACAGGATTCACCGAGTGCCCGAAGCGGCCGTGGCTTGACCCGCGGTTCGATCTTCAAGCCTGACGGCACGCTGGTGGCCTCGGTGGCGCAAGAAGGCTCGGTACGCGAGCGGAGAGCCTAGGAGGCATAAGCACGATCGATCGCGCTTATGCCTCTCGAGGTCATGCCCTGAGCGATCCGCGCGGAGCCAGAACGGTCTCCGACGCGAACCAGTTCATGATCCAGCGATATACCCACGGGATCGGGATGATGAAGCCGCACAGGAATGCGGCCACGATGCCCCGCCAGAGAATTCCGAGACCGCTGCCGTTGAAGACGATCTCGCGCCGCGTGCCTTCGATGCTGCGGCAGAACCAGCGCATCTGAGCCGCGGCGACCCAGGCCCAGCCGATGATGGTGATGATGGAGATCGCAAACAGCAGGCTATAGCCGACATAGGCCCAGACCGTGCCGGTGAAGCTCAGGCCGAGCGGCTGCCCGTTGGAGGCGAGGTTCGCGACCATCCATTTGATCAGGAGCCAGTACAGAACGATCTGGGCAATGAACAGCAAATTGCTCAGCAAGGGGACGCCGATCAACCCGATCACGATCGCCAGAACGATGAAGCCGAAATACCAGGGCACCAGCGCCATCGCATTGCCGGTGAAGCTGAGATTGGGCCGCCCGGGGACCTTCACGCAGGACACGATCCATTTCGTGTACCAGACGAACACCCACGGCACCGGGATGATGAAGCACATGCCGATCAGCATCACGATGCTGCGCCAGGTGAACTCGAGGATGCCGAAATCGACCGCCAGCGATCCTCCGCCGCCACCGCCGCCGTAGCCCCCGGAGCCCATCATCGGTGGGCCGCCAGCCGGCATCATCGGGGGTGCACCGCCGCCGCTGATCAGGCCGGGGATTTCGGCCGCCTTCTGCCAGCCGGCCATGCCCTCCGACCACACCAGCGTATCCGGGCGCACGACTCCCTGGGCGACGAGGTCGCGGAATTGCCCTTCCTGATAGGGCCCCTGCTGCTTGCCCTCGGATGCGTAGAACCAACTCGCCATGAAGCGTCCCCCTCGAACATAGTTTTGTACCGGCCGCGACGCTTGGGTTCATCGCATCCATGCCAAAAACGCATTGTGGAGGATGAACGGCTGCCCTGTACAGAGGCGGCCGTTCACATGGCCCAACGATTTTCCGCTTCAATCTGCAACTTTTTTATGCCATTTGCCCGGAAAGATGCCAGATTGACGCAGCGCCGGGGACATACGGCGCGGCGCATCCCGGGGAATAGGCCTGACCATGAAACTCGTCGTCGCGATCATCAAACCCTTCAAGCTCGATGAAGTCCGCCAGGCGCTGACGGCGATTGGCGTCCACGGCATGACCGTGACCGAAGTGAAGGGCTATGGCCGCCAGAAGGGCCACACCGAGATCTATCGCGGCGCCGAATATGTCGTGAATTTCCTGCCGAAGCTGCGGATCGAGATCGCGGTTGCCTCCGATATCGCGGAGAAGGCCGTCGCCGTCATCACCGCGACCGCGCGCACCGGCCAGATCGGCGACGGCAAGATCTTCGTCACGCCGATCGATCACGCGACCCGCATTCGCACCGGCGAGACCGACAGCGACGCGCTCTAGATTTTTGCCTTGACGCGTTTTCGTTTCGCGAAGCGGTATCCGCTTCGCTCGAAAACGCTCTTCTTCGATCGCACCGGGCAACGGCGCCACAGCGTGCGACGCAATCAATAGCTGGGGGAAACGACATGGCGGGATTGTTGCGCCGCGCGGCTGCTATTGCCGCGCCGATCGGGCTTGTGTCGATCATGGCTTCGCCGGCGCGTGCCGCGGGCTCCGAGATCAACACCGCCGACACCGCCTGGATGATCGTCGCCACCGCATTGGTGCTGATGATGACGATCCCGGGGCTCGCGCTGTTCTATTCCGGCATGGTGCGCAAGAAGAACGTGCTCGCGACCATGGCGCAGAGCCTCGCCGCGGTGACGATCATCTCCATTCTCTGGGTCGCGTTCGGCTATTCGCTGTGCTTCGTCGGCGACGGCCCGTGGATCGGCACGCTCGACCGCTGGTTTCTCGCCGGCATGACCATGGACAGCGTCAACCCGGCGGCGAAGACGATCCCGGAAGCGCTGTTCATGCTGTACCAGATGACGTTTGCGATCATCACGGTGGCGCTGGTCGCGGGTGCGGTGGCCGACCGGATGCGGTTCTCCGCCTATCTGCTGTTCTCGGTGGCTTGGTTCATCTTCGTCTACATTCCGCTGGCGCATTGGGTCTGGGGCGGCGGCTTCCTCGCCAGCATGGGCGTGCTGGATTTCGCCGGCGGTCTCGTGGTGCATCTGTCGGCCGGCACCGCCGGCCTCGTCGCAGCGAAGGTGATGGGACGCCGCCACGGCTACGGCACCGAAAATCTCTCGCCGTTCGATCTGTCGCTCGCGGTGATGGGCACCGGCCTGTTGTGGGTCGGCTGGTTCGGCTTCAACGGCGGCTCGGCGGGCGCAGCCAATTCGCGCGCGGTGCTGGCGATCATCGCGACCCATCTCGCCGCCTGCTCCGGCGCGCTGACCTGGGGCGCGATCGAATGGTCGACGCGGCGCAAGCCATCCGTGCTCGGCATGATCTCCGGCGCGGTCGCCGGCCTCGGCACCATCACGCCGGCCTCGGGCTTCGTGGCGCCCTGGCACGGCATCGTCATCGGCGTGATCGCGGGCCTCGTCTGCTACTGGGCCTGCACGTGGCTGAAGCATCGCTTCGACTATGACGATTCGCTCGACGTGTTCGGCGTCCACGGCATCGGCGGGCTGACCGGCACCCTGCTGGCGGGCGTGTTCGCAACCAGCGCGATCGGCGGCACCGCCGGCCTGCTCGAAGGCCATCCGCAGCAGCTTCTGAGCCAGCTCTACGGGGTCGCCGTCACGTTCGTCTGGTCGGCGGGCGTGAGCTTCATCCTGCTCAAGCTGGTCAGTCTTTTCGTGCCCCTGCGCGTCTCGCGGGAGCACGAGCTCGAAGGACTGGATATTTCGCAGCACGGCGAGGCGCTGCAGTAATTGGGCTTGCGCAACACATAAGCGTATGCTTATGTGTTGCCATGATCGAAGCCGACATCTTCAAGGCGCTGGCCGACCCGACCCGCCGCAAGGTCTTTGAGAAGCTTGCCGGCGGAAGCCTGAATGCCAGCGCTTTGCGCGACGGATTGGAGATCAGCCAGCCGGCGATGTCGCAGCATCTCGCGGTGCTGCGCGGGGCAGGCCTGGTGCGCGAACAGCGGCAGGGCCGCTTTGTGAATTACGAAGTCGATCCCGAAGGAATCTCCGCCATCGGGACCTGGCTTGCGCGCTACCGCGCCTATTGGCCGAAACGCATGGATGCCCTCGCCGATCTCTTGAAGGAGATGGATCAATGAGTGACGCCGTGAAGCCTGATCCCTCCGACGCAGCGCTCGTGCTCGAATATCAATTCGATGCGCCGCCGGCCAAGGTCTGGCGCGCGGTGACCATTCCGGCTTTGCGCGAGCGCTGGCTGCCGGATTGCGATCTTGCGGGCGCCGAGCCTGAGACATCGGTCCCGGGCCAGGAGGTGCGCTACCGGCTTCGCGATTCCGAGCCGCCGTTTCGCGAAAGCCATGTCATCTTCCGGATCGAGCCGAACGAGGACGGCGGCACCCGCTTCCGCATCATCCAGCAAGCCTGCGAGATCCGCATGAAGCTGCCGCAGCCGGCCAACAGCAATGGCTGCCTGATGCGCGCGGCCGCCTGACACCAACACCACTTCATCACCCGCAGACATGGAGGTCGCCGATGCGCGACATGCTTCAGCTCGTTCCTATGGTCGTCGAACAATCCGCCCGCGGCGAGCGATCCTTCGACATCTATTCGCGCCTGCTGCGCGAGCGCATCATCTTCCTCAACGGCGAGGTCAATGATGCGATGTCCGGACTGGTCTGCGCGCAGCTCTTGTTCCTGGAGGCGGAGAATCCGAACAAGCCGATCAATCTCTACATCAATTCCTATGGCGGCGTGGTCACCAGCGGCCTCGCGATGTACGACACCATGCAATTCATCAAGGCGCCGGTGCATACGCTGTGCATGGGCACCGCGCGCTCGATGGGCTCGTTCCTGCTGATGGCCGGCGAGCCCGGTCACCGCGCCGCCCTGCCCAATGCGAGCCTTCACGTGCATCAGCCGCTCGGCGGCTTTCAGGGCCAGGCGTCCGACATCCTGATCCACGCCACCGAAATGCAGGAAACCAAGCGGCGCCTCATCCGGCTCTATGCCCAGCATTGCGGGCGCCCCGAGCCGGACGTGGAACGGACCCTGGACCGCGACCACTTCATGACCGCACAGCAGGCGGTCGACTGGGGGCTGATCGACCGGGTCTTCGCGGAACGCAGCGCCGCCTGACGGTCTCTGCCGGCGGCCGTCCGGCAAGCCTCGCCCCGCCCAAGCTGTTTGGCCGGTTGCGCGCATTCCGTGAGCACAAGTGCGAGGGGTCCGATATTTCGCAGCACGACAAGCCCTGCAATAGGCGTCCGCCCTACGAAAATACCATTCTGCTGCCCGACGCATGAGCACCAATGTGTCGGCAGCTTGTCATGCCTTTATTTTAATCAGGCATGGTCAGGTATTGAGCGCGACGTAATGGCGCAATGCACCGCAATACGCGTCAAACGTGAAAACACCCGTTTTCATAGTCCGTTAGGCAACACGCCCGATCTGGCACGGCATTTGATTCTATGGGTCCTGGCTGTGCCCGCGTAGTGAACTTTCTCCCTCGTGGCGAACCAGTCGAGAAACGCCCGGCCACGTCCGGACCGGGCCCAAGCGGGGATAGGACCCATGAAAATTGTTATGGCGATTATTAAGCCATTCAAGCTGGAAGAAGTCCGTGACGCCCTGACCGCCATCGGCGTTCACGGTCTCACGGTGACGGAAGTCAAGGGATATGGCCGCCAGAAGGGCCATACGGAAATCTATCGCGGCGCCGAATATGCCGTGAGCTTCCTGCCCAAGATCAAGATCGAGGTCGCTGTCGCCTCCGACCAGGTCGACAAAACCATCGACGCCATCACGACCGCCGCGAAAACCGGACAGATCGGCGACGGCAAGATCTTCGTCATCAATCTCGACCATGCGGTTCGCATCCGCACCGGCGAGGCCGATGCTGCGGCCCTTTGATTTCGCGCTCAATCAAAATTCAATCAGGAGTAAATGAAATGACGTTTAAGCGTCCCTATGGCGCGGGATTGGCGGCTCTCGCAGTCGGCCTGTTCGCTGCGACCGCAGCCTACGCCGAGCCAACGGTCAACAAGGGAGACAACGCCTGGATGCTGACATCGACAGTGCTCGTGCTGTTGATGACGATCCCCGGTCTCGCGCTTTTCTACGGCGGCCTCGTCCGCTCCAAGAACATGCTCTCGGTCCTGATGCAGGTGTTCTACACCGTCTGCGTCGTCACCGTGATCTGGGCCGTGTACGGCTACAGCCTCGCCTTCACCGGCGGCTCCGACTTCATCGGCGGCTTCTCCAAGGCCTTCATGATGGGCGTTACCACCGACTCGAAGGCCGCGACCTTCTCGGTCGACGCTAACATCTCGGAGCTCATCTATATGTGCTTCCAGATGACCTTCGCGGCGATCACGCCCGCCCTCATCGTCGGCGCCTTCGCCGAGCGCATGAAGTTCGCCGCGCTCGCGCTCTTCGTTCCGCTCTGGGTCACGCTGATCTACTTCCCGATCGCGCACATGGTCTGGTACTGGCCCGGCCCGGACATGATCCAGGACGCAGCCAAGGCTCTGGCTGCTGCGGCTGATGGCGCGGCGAAGACCGCGGCGCAGGCCAAGCTCGACGAGATCAACGCCGACGCAGGCTGGATCTTCAAGAAGGGTGCGATCGACTTCGCGGGCGGCACCGTGGTGCACATCAACGCCGGCATCGCAGGCCTCGTCGGCGCCCTGCTGATCGGCAAGCGCGTCGGTTACGGCAAGGAGCTGATGGCTCCGCACTCGCTGACCATGTCGATGATCGGCGCCTCGCTGCTCTGGGTTGGCTGGTTCGGCTTCAACGCCGGCTCCAACCTCGAAGCCAACGGCGGCGCGGCCCTGGCTATGACCAACTCCTTCGTCGCCACCGCAGCCGCCGCGCTGTCGTGGATGTTCGCGGAGTGGATCATCAAGGGTCACCCGTCGGTGCTCGGCGTCATCTCCGGCGCTGTCGCGGGCCTCGTGGCCGTCACGCCTGCCGCGGGCTTCTCCGGCGTGATGGGTGCGATCGTCCTCGGCCTCGTGGTCGGCGTGGTCTGCCTGTTCTTCTGCACCGTCGTGAAGAACGCGCTCGGCTACGACGACTCCCTCGACGTGTTCGGCGTGCACTGCGTCGGCGGCATCATCGGCGCCCTCGGCACCGGCATCCTCGTCAATCCGGCGTTGGGTGGTGCGGGCATCATCGACTACACCGCGATCCCGCCGAAGGTTGCCGATTACGACTTCGCGGCGCAGATGATCTCCCAGGTCTGGGGCGTCGGCACCACGCTGGTCTGGTCGGGTATCGGTTCGGCGATCCTCTACAAGGTCGTCGATGTGATCGTTGGCCTCCGCGCCAATGTCGAGAGCGAGCGTGAAGGCCTCGACATCACCGAGCACACCGAGCGCGCCTACAACATGTAAGTCTCCTCCCGGGCGCGGCCTCCTCGGGGGTCGCGCTCACAACTACGGTTTGGGGCACATACCCGGCAATGTCCCGACCGTTGAGGGGCTCCAGCGCAAGTTGGAGCCCCTTTCTTTTTGTCCGGCTGGGCGGAAAGAAGCGCGAAGAAAAGGATTGCCATTCCGGATAACCGGCGCAGAAATATCGACCACAACAAACAACAAAAGGGAGGTCGTCATGCGTTTGGAAGGCGGATGCTATTGCGGCGAAGTGCGCTATGTCGCCGAGGGCGACCCGATGATGCAGGCGCAGTGTCATTGCCGTGAGTGCCAGTACATCTCGGGCGGCGCGCCCAACACTTTCATCGCGATGCCGGCGGCCGGCTTCAGCTACATCACCGGGCAACCCAAGCAGTTCACGCGCGAGGACCTCGAACGCGCCGTCACGCGCGAATTCTGCGCCGAATGCGGGACCCATCTGGTGACCAAGGTTCCCGGCCTGCCGGCCGCAATCCTGAAGGTCGGCACGCTGGACGACCCTGCGCAGTTCCATCCGCAGATGGCGATCTACACCTGCGACAAGCAGGACTTCCACGCGATCCCCGCGGGCATGGCGACATTCGAGAAGCTGCCGGCGCATTAAAGGCCGCGATGACGGCGCGCTCCCTCCCCCGCATGCGGGGAAGGGCTGGGGAGAGGGTGTCTCAACATCGGGACAGTCCCTGGATGGAGAGAACCCTCACCCGGCGCTACGCGCCGACCTCTCCCGCAAGCGGGAGAGGTGCAAGAACCAGCTCCCCCCGTGGCCCGCATCCCGTATGTTATCCGGCCTCATTATTCCTGCTCTGGACGGCGCCGGCGACCGATGGTTAATCGCGTCTTAACCTCGCCCTATCTATGGTGAACTGAACCGCTTCCCGCCGGCGCCTTGGTCGCGACCGGCTGTTCCAAGAGTGCTGGCGTCCAGAATGGCTATGACCGCTTCATCCCGTGCGCCGCAGGACAGTGGAAGCTCCGATAGTGAACGCTCTCCCTTCGTCCGGCTGAACGAACTGCTGGCGCCGCATCAGCCCGGCAAGCCTTTGATTTCGCTTGCCGTCGGCGAGCCGCAGCATCCTGTGCCCGACTTCGTCGGCCCGGTGCTGGCCAAGCATATCGCCGATTTCGGCCGTTACCCCGCGAACAAGGGAACCGACCCGTTCCGCAAGGCTGCGGGCGCCTGGCTGTCGTCGCGTTTCAAGCTGCCGCGCGCCCTCGATCCCGAGAGCGAGATTCTCGTCCTCAATGGCAGCCGTGAAGGCCTGTTCCTCGCCGCGATCGCGGCGGCGCGCTATGTCGGTCCGCGTCCCGGCAAGCCGGCGATCCTGATGCCGAACCCGTTCTATCCGGTCTATGGCGCCGGTGCCCGCGCCGCCGCCTGCGAGCCGGTCTACCTGCCGACGACGGCCGAGAACGGCTTCCTGCCCGATCTTGACGCCATCGACGAGGCGACGCTGGCGCGCACCGTGGCATTCTATCTGGCCTCGCCCGCCAACCCGCAGGGCTCGGTCGCCTCTCGCGATTATTTCACGCGCCTGAAGCAGCTCGCCGACCGCTACGGCTTCGTGATCCTCAGCGACGAGTGCTATTCGGAGATCTACACCCGCGAAGCGCCCGGCAGTGCGCTCGAATGCGCCGGCCCTGATTTCACCCGCGTGGTTGCGTTCCAGTCGCTGTCGAAGCGCTCGAACCTGCCGGGCCTGCGCGTCGGCTTCGCCGCCGGGGACAAAAAACTCATCGGCATGTTCCTCGAGCTGCGCAACATCGCGGCGCCGCAGGTGCCAGTCCCGTTGCAGCATGTCGCGACCGTCGCCTATGGCGACGAGGCGCATGTCGAGGAGAACCGCAGGCTCTACCGGATCAAGTTCGATCTCGCCGACCAGATCATCGGCAATCGTTACGGCTATCACCGGCCCGACGCCGGCTTCTGCGTCTGGCTCAACACGTCAGAAATCGGCGACGACGTGTCCGTGTGCCTGAAACTCTTCACGGAAGCAGGCGTGCGCGTGGTGCCCGGCAGCTACCTGGCGCGGCTCCAGCCCGACGGCTTCAATCCCGGCGCAGGCTACATTCGCCTTGCGCTGGTGCAGGATGGCGAGACCACGGCGCAGGCGCTGCACCGCCTGGTCGAGACTCTGGGTTAGGCGGGGCCCGTGAGCATGTCGACAATCGAACGTGTCATTCCCCTGGTCGGCCATCTGCCGCCCTCGATCCGCGAGGGTCTGGCGCGGCGTGTGCGCGAGCTCAGCGGGCTCGGCCTGATCGCTTTGTCGGGCGTCGCCTCTGCGGCTCTGATGACCTGGTCGGTGCAGGATCCCAGCCTCAGCCATGCAACGTCGCGGCCGATCCGCAACATTCTCGGCTATGCCGGCGCAATCGGCGCCGACCTTGCGATGCAGATCCTCGGGCTCGGCGCGATCATGCTGGTCCTGACGGTCGCGGTCTGGGGCTGGCGCATGCTGACCCATCGCCCGTTCGACCGCGAGGCGCTGCGGCTCGGCTCCTGGATTCTCTGCACGGTGATCGCGGCGGGCTTCGTCAGCTGCTGGCCCCATGGCGGCGCCTGGCCGCTGCCGACAGGCCTCGGCGGCGTGGTCGGCGATGCGCTGGTTCGCGCGCCCGCGGTGATCTTCGGACCGCCGGGCATGATCTATCGAATCGTGCTCGGCATGATCCTGTTCGCCGCGATGGCGGCGACTTTCCTGATCGCCTGCGGCCTCGGCGCACGCGAGCATGACGACGAACTCGCGGAGATCGAGGACGACGACAAGCCGCTCGACCAGGACGAGGAGAGCGATCGCGGTTCGGTATCGCTAGGCTGGCTGTTCCACGCCTTGATGAGCACGAAAGCACGGCTGATCTGGCTGCTTGGCGCGGCCTACCGCTCGCTGGTCTCGAGCGGACCGAAGACCAAGGCCGTTGCATTCAGCCGCCAGGAGCCGAAGCTCGGTGGCGGCCGCGCCGCGCCGTCGATCTCGCCGCAGGCTCAGGACGAGGACTACGACGACGAGCACGAAGAGGTCGAAGAAGACGAGGAAGAGGAGGAGGAGCCCGCCGCCCGCGCGCCGCGCAAGAAGGCTGCGCCCAAGGCCGCTTCCAAGAAATCCTCCGACAAGTTCGAGCTTCCGTCCGTGTCGGTGCTGGCCGCACCGAAGGCCGGCGATCGCCAGCCGCTCAGTAAGGCCGAGCTGGAAACCAATTCGCGCGCGCTCGAAGGCGTGCTGCAAGATTTCGGCGTTCGCGGCGAGATCGTGAAATCCAATCCTGGTCCTGTGGTCACGCTGTACGAGCTGGAGCCGGCGCCGGGGATCAAATCGTCGCGCGTGATCGGACTGTCCGACGACATCGCGCGTTCGATGAGCGCGCTGTCGGCGCGCGTCGCCGTCGTGCCCGGCCGCAACGCCATCGGCATCGAGCTGCCGAACGCCCATCGCGAGAAGGTCTATCTGCGCGAGCTGCTGGTCGCCAAGGAGACCGTCGATTCGGTTGCGAAGCTGCCGCTCTGCCTCGGCAAGACCATCGGCGGTGATCCCGTCATCATCGACCTCGCACGCACGCCGCACATGCTGATCGCCGGTACCACCGGCTCCGGCAAGTCGGTCGCCATCAACACCATGATCCTCAGCCTGGTCTACCGGCTGCGCCCGGACCAGTGCCGCCTGATCATGGTCGATCCGAAGATGCTCGAACTCTCAGTCTATGACGGTATTCCCCATCTGCTCACGCCCGTCGTGACCGACCCGAAGAAGGCGGTGGTCGCGCTGAAATGGGCCGTGCGCGAGATGGAAGAGCGCTACAAGAACATGGCCAAGCTCGGTGTGCGCAACATCGACGGCTACAACACGCGCTTGCTCGAATTGAAGGCCAAGGGCGAAGAGCCGACCCGCACGGTGCACACCGGCTTCGACAAGGAAACCGGCAAGGCGATCTACGAGGAAGAGAAACTCTCGCTCGACCCGCTGCCCTACATCGTCATCATCGTCGACGAAATGGCCGACCTGATGATGGTTGCCGGCAAGGACATCGAAGGCGCGGTGCAGCGCCTCGCGCAGATGGCGCGCGCCGCCGGGCTGCACGTGATCCTCGCAACGCAGCGTCCATCGGTCGACGTCATCACCGGCACCATCAAGGCGAACTTCCCGACCCGCATCGCCTTCCAGGTGACATCCAAGATCGACAGCCGTACGATTCTCGGCGAGATGGGCGCCGAGCAGCTGCTCGGCCAGGGCGACATGCTCTACATGGCCGGCGGCGGTCGCATCAGCCGCGTGCACGGACCTTTCGCCTCGGACGAGGAAGTCGAGAAGGTGGTGCGCCACCTCAAGACTCAGGGACAGCCGGAATATCTCGAAGCCGTCACGGCCGAAGAACCCAGCGAGGACGAGGACGGCGCGGTGTTCGACGCGTCCGCCATGGGCGCGGATGGCGGCGGCGATTTGTTCTCGCAGGCCGTTGCGATCGTCAAACGCGACCGCAAGGCTTCGACCAGCTACATCCAGCGCCGCCTGCAGATCGGCTATAACCGCGCCGCATCGCTGATGGAGCGCATGGAACTGGAGGGCATCGTCGGACCCGCCAACCACGCCGGCAAGCGCGAGATTCTGGTCGAGGAAGAAGACAGCCATATGTGAGGCGAGCCGCCCCAGACCACCATTTCACGCAAAAACGTTATCTGCTTTTGGCCGAAATCACGCTAAAAGGGCGCCCAGCCACACAGGACGACGCGTTGATCAGACATCCGGACATTCGATTCGCTGCCATCGTCGCCGCGCGAAGCGCGCGCATGGCCGGCGTGATTCTAGTCACCGCCGCGATGGTGAGTGCAGCGTCCTTTGCGCAGACCGTTCCCGTGCCGAAGCCCGCGCCGAAGGGCCGCGATGGTGGTCCGGCAGGTGGAGGGCCCGCGGTCACCGGCGCGACCCAGACGCCGCCGAATCCGGTGATCCCGGATCCGCGCCGCAATGTGCCGAGCAGCATCTTCCAGACCTTCGATGCGAACCAGAAGGCCCAGGCCGCCAAGGTCAGCGCCTATTTGTCGTCATTGTCGACGCTGGTCGGAAATTTCGTCCAGGTCGGCCCCGACGGCAGCAAGACGCAAGGCGACTTCTACATCCAGAAGCCGGGCAAGGTGCGCTTCGAATATGACGCGCCTAGCCCGATCGACATCGTCGCCGACGGATCGTCGCTGGTGGTGCGCGACCGCAAGCTGGCGACGCAGGACGTCTATCCGCTGTCGCAAACACCGCTGCGTTTCCTGCTGTCCGACCGCATCGACCTGATGAAGGACACCAACGTCGTCAACGTCTCGGCCGACGACGTCTTCGTCAGCGTCACCATCGAGGAGAAGCAGGCGCTGGTCGGCACCAGTCGCCTTCTGCTGATGTTCGGCGCCAAGGACGGCCAGTTGAAGCAGTGGACCGTCACAGATCCGCAGGGCTACGACACCACGATCGCGGTCTATAATCTGGATACGAGCAAGAAGCTCGATCCCGGCATGTTCAAGATCGACTTCACCAATTACGGCCCGTCGCCGGGCTAGGTGCCGTAGGGTGGGTTAGCCGAAGACGTACCCACCATCTCGGTCCGCAAATGTGGAAGCATGGTGGGTTACGCTGCGCTAACCCACCATACGATTCCGCCCCTGTGGACAAGCATTTTCCCCACGCCAATCCATGCTAAGACGCATCCCTCATGCGTTTTTCCCTGACAACCTGGAACATCAATTCGGTGCGGCTACGCATCGATCTGGTCGCAAAATTTCTCAAGAGCGCACGGCCGGACGTGCTGTGTCTCCAGGAGACCAAGTGCATCGACGACGCTTTTCCGCTGAAGCGCTTCAAGCGGCTCGGCTACGAGCATGTCGCGTTGAACGGTCAGAAGGGTTATCACGGCGTCGCCATCGTCTCGAAGATACCGTTCGAGTCGAAGGACATCCGAACCTTCTGCGACAAGGTGGATTCACGCCACATCTCGGTATCGTTCGGTGAGAAGGCCGGGATCGCGAAGCCCCTGGTGGTGCATAATTTCTACGTGCCGGCCGGCGGCGACATTCCCGATCCCGCGCTGAACGAGAAATTCGATCACAAGCTCCGCTTCCTCGACGAGATGAAGGCGTGCGAGCCGTTGCATCCGCGCGGCGAGGATCGCCACATCCTGGTCGGCGATCTCAACGTCGCCCCGCATGAGAACGACGTCTGGTCGCACAAGCAGCTTCTCAAAGTGGTGTCGCACACGCCCGTCGAAACCGAGAAGCTGCAAGCCGCGCTCGCCGCCGGCGAGTGGGTCGACGTCGCGCGCGAGCGCATTCCAATGTCGGAGAAGGTCTACACCTGGTGGAGCTACCGCTCCGCCGATTGGACCGTCGGCGACCGCGGCCGCAGGCTCGACCACATCTGGGTCTCGCGCGCGCTGAAAGATGCAGTCAGTGATTTCAGGATTTTGCGCGATGCGCGCAGCTGGGAGCGGCCGTCGGACCATGTGCCGGTGACAGTGACGCTCGAGGTGTGATCTGTAGCCCAGATGGAGCGCAGCGTAATCCGGGGCAGTTTTTCCGTAGGCGAGAATCCCGGATTACGCTGCGCTCCATCCGGGCTACTGCACTGCTAGCTCGTCAACTTCGCACCAGCCATCAATATATCGCTGGCGATCTGGCTGGAGCGCACCGCGAACTCGTCGCGCAGGCGAACGGCGGCGGGCGGGTCGCTTTCGAGCACGCGCTGAAACAGGCTGCGCGCGACGCGGATGACGGAGGCGTGCTCGATCGCGATCGCGCTCGACGGCCGCTTCATCGGCACGATCAGCGCGAGCTCGCCGATCAGCGCACCGGGACTTGCGATCATCTCCGCGCCGGCGCCGTCGTCGACCCGGAAGGCGCCGCGCTGGACCACGAAGCCGGCATCGGCATCGTCGCCGAGATTGAACAAGACGTCGCCGCGGACGAAGTTACGCTGCTCGGAACCGATCGCCAGCATGCGCAACGAAGCGTCTCCCAACAGGCGCAGTGTCGGGACACGCTCGAGAAGCGCTACATCGTCGTCGATTGACATTCAGGTCCGGGGCTCAAGGGCACGCAATCTAAAACGATTCGCACGCCCCAAAGCGTATCACGGCACCAGCTTGTAGCCACCGGCTTCCGTGACCAGGATCTCCGGGTTGGCGGCGTCCTTCTCGATCTTCTGGCGAAGCCGGTAGATGTGGGTTTCCAACGTGTGGGTGGTGACGCCGGAATTGTAGCCCCAGACCTCCTGGAGCAGGGTCTCGCGTGAGACCGGCATCTGGCCGGCCCGGTAGAGGAAGCGAAGGATGGCGGTTTCCTTCTCCGTCAACCGGACCTTGCGCGCATTGGCGGCGGTCAGCATCTTGGAGCCGGGCCGGAAAGAGTAGGGGCCGACCGAGAACACCGCGTCCTCGCTGGCTTCGTGCTGCCGGAGCTGGGCGCGGATGCGCGCCAGCAGCACGGCGAAGCGGAAGGGTTTTGCGACATAGTCGTTAGCGCCGGATTCCAGCCCCAAAATCGTGTCGGAATCGGTGTCATGCCCGGTGAGCATGATGATCGGAGCCTTGAACCCGCCCTTGCGCAATGAACGGACCACTTCGCGGCCATCCGTGTCGGGCAGGCCAACATCCATCAGAACGAGATCGGGGGCATTGGCCTTCGCGGCGCTCGCGCCCTTGGCGCCGGTATCGACCGCGGAGGCTTCAAACTCTTCGTGCAGCGACAATTGCTCCACCAACGTATCGCGCAGATCGGTATCGTCATCCACGATCAGGATCTTGCGGGCATTGGCCATAGGGGGTCATCCTTTTGGGGTCCGGCGCGGCGCGCATCCATGCTGCACCCAGCCGAGAGGGAAGTTTAGGGGTCGCAATTATTATTGTTGTTCGTCTTGAAGTAGTGGGCTGTTACCGATTCACAAGCCAGAACCACTCTAACCCAGAATAGCAGGCCGTTTTGATGAATGTCCTGTAATGAATTCGACATCGCACGTTCATATGAAAAATAAAGCTGCTTCAGCTAGTTACACCATGAACCGAAGCGCCGGGCCGCTCTCGGCGATCCGCGTTAAGGCTGCCGCCGGGAATCCGCGCCGGGGCTGGCTGACCGCCGGAGCGCTGACGATTCCGGTGGCGCTCGGACGTGGCGGCATTCTGGCGAACAAGCGCGAGGGCGATGGCGGCACCCCGAGGGGCAGCTTCCGTCCCAGGCGATTGTGGTGGCGGGGCGACCGGTACAGCCGCCCGCAGACCTTCCTGCCGGCCCGGATCATCACCGGCGAGGACGCCTGGTGCGAGGATCCCAAGGACCGTCACTACAATCAGGGAATCCGCCTCGGCGAGGGGCAGGGCGGCGACAGGCTGAAGCGGGCCGACCATCTCTATGACTTCATCATCGAAATCGACCACAATACGAGGCCGCGGATCGCCGGCCGGGGCAGCGCGGTGTTCTTGCATCTCGCGCGCGACAATTTCGGCCCGACCGCAGGCTGCGTCTCGATGACCCAAGCGGCGATGCGACAATTGCTGCGGCGGCTGGGACCAAAAACAAAAATCATCATCGGGTGAGGACACATGCTCGACAGGGATCAGATCGCCGCCGCATCGCGCGTCCTCATCCGACATTGGCGCGACGGCACCAAGATTGACGCGCTGGAGGCGGGGTTGCGGCCTCAGAACCGGACCGAGGGTTACGCCGTACAGGCAGCGCTCGGCGGGACCTTGTTCGGCTGGAAGATCGCGGCGACGAGCGAGTCCGGACAGAAGCACATCAATGTCGCGGGACCGCTGGCCGGTCGGATCATGAGCGACACCGTGATCGCCGATGGCGGCACCGCCTCGATGAAGGGCAACGCAATGCGCGTCGGCGAACCCGAGTTCGCTTTCCGCATGGGACGCGATCTGCCGCCGCGCACGGCACCTTATACTGTCGACGAGGTGCTCGCCGCCGTGGACAGCTTGCATCCCGCGATCGAGATTCCCGATTCACGCTTTGCCGATTTCGCCAGCGCCGGCGAGGCGCAGCTGATCGCCGACAACGCCTGTGCGCATCTGTTCGTGCTGGGCGCAGCGACGAACGCGAACTGGCGCGCCATGGATCTCGTCGAGCAGCGGCCGCAGATCACGCTGCGTGGCCAGCGCTATCTCGGCCACGGCAAGAACGTGCTCGGCGATCCCCGCATTGCGCTCGCCTGGCTGGCCAACGAGCTGCGTGGGCTCGGCATCAGCTTGCGGGCAGGAGAGGTGGTGACCACGGGCACGTGCCATCCGCCGCTGCCGATCCAGGCCGGCGATCATCTCGCCGCGGATTTCGGCGTGCTGGGGACGGTGTCGGTGAGGTTCGAATAGGCTCATCCCCACTGTCGTCCTGGCGAAAGCCAGGACCCATACCGCGTGATCTACGCAAAGGGCAGAACGGTCGTTGCCACGGTCTTGGTCAAACAGACTATCGGGGTAATGGGTCCTGGCTTTCGCCAGGACGACCAAAAACAAATTCGCCTATGATCACCGGTGCCCGAAGATCGCACTGCCCACGCGCACATGAGTGGCGCCGAGCATGATCGCGGTCGCATAATCCGCGCTCATGCCCATCGAGAGCTTCTTCAATCCATTGCGCGCGGCGATCTTGGCGGTCAACGCGAAATGCGCGGCCGGCGGCTCGTCCACCGGCGGGATGCACATCAACCCCGAGATCGTCAGCCCGTAGGTGTCGCGGCAGCTCGCGATGAAGGCATCGGCCTCGCCGGGGGCGATGCCCGCCTTCTGCGGCTCCTCACCGATATTGATCTGGACGAACAATTCCGGGTGCTTGTTCTGGGATTTGATTTCCTTGGCTAACGCCTGGCAAATGCTCGGGCGGTCGACCGAATGGATGGCATCGAACAGCGCGACCGCCTCTTTCGCCTTGTTGGATTGCAGCGGCCCGATCAGATGCAGCGCGATTTCGGAGTAAACAGACGTTAACGCGGGCCATTTGGCTTTGGCCTCCTGCACGCGATTTTCACCGAATACGCGCTGTCCGGCGTCGATGACCGGGGTAATTGCATCCGCGGCGAAAGTTTTCGACACCGCGATCAAGGTCACGGAGCCACGTTCGCGCCGCGCATCCTTGCAGGCGCGCGCGATTTCGGCTTCGACCGCGGCGAGCGCGTTTGGTGAATGGCCGGTTAGCGGCGCGGCGTTGGCTTCGGTCATGATGTCGCATCGGAGCTGATTGTTGCGGAGGTAGTTCTAATTTTACCGAGTTCAAGAAAGAGTTTTTGAACCCTTCGCTTTACCTTAGCCGCGGGGTGGGCAGCGAAGATGGCAAACGTCAGTTTCAACCGCAAACGAGTGAAACTCAAGCAGGTTCTCGGAATCCGGGCGCGGCTTGCGTTGCTCGCGGTCATTCTGGTGACGCCTTTGATGTTCGAGCGCATCCGTTCGCTCGAAGACACGCGCACGCGGCAGATCGCGCAGGCCACGGCCGAATTCACCACCGTCGCAAGACACAGCGCCGACGCGCAGCGCGAGGTGATCTCGTCGGTCGAGACCATCCTGAAATCGGAAGCTTTCATCCGCGCCTCCGCCGGCGGCATCAGCAAAAGCTGCGACGTGCTGCGCGCGAGCCTGCCGTCGAATCTCCCCTGGATCCGCACGCTTCTGATCGCCGGCCAGGACGGACGCATCCAGTGCGCCACCAACAACATGTATGTCGGCCTCGACCTCAGTGACCGGCCGTACTTCCAGCAGGCGCAGGAAACCGGCCGCTTCGTGCTGAGCGACTTCATCATGTCGCGCCCGGTGCCGACACCGACCGTCATGGCGGTTTACCCGGTATCCGCCTTCAGCGGCGCAGCAGATGCCGTCGTGCTCGCCACCGTCAACCTCGACTGGATGTCGAAGGTCATGAGCAATCTGGGGGGTCGCGCCGGCATCACGGCCGTGCTGGTCGACAGCACCGGCACCGTGCTGGCCGCACCGGCCGACCAGCATAGTGCAATCGGACGTCCACTCGACAACATGCCGCTGATGTCCGCGATCGCCGACAAGGCGCTGAGGTCGGATCAGGACGAAGGTTCCCTCTCTTTCCTCGCTGCCGACGGCTCCCGCCGCGCGGTCAGCTATATCCGCATTGCCGGAACCAATGCCCGCCTGATCGCCAGCATCGACGAGGACAAGGTGTCCGCCGCCGTGAGCCGCGACATCCGCACCGCCTATCTCCAGCTTGCTTTCGTCGTCGTATTCGTGCTGCTCGGCGCGCTGATCGCAGCCGAGAAACTGGTGATCAAGCCGATCAGGATGCTCGCCGACATGGCCAAGCGTCTGGGCGAGGGCGATCTCTCGGCGCGTGCCGCGCGCAACCGCCTGCCGTCCGAGTTCGTGCCGCTGGCCCGTGCGTTCAACGCGATGGCCGCGCAGCTCAGCCAGCGCGAACGCGAGCTGATGGCGAGCAATGACCGGCTCACGGTGATGGCCTCGATCGACATGTTGTCGGGACTTGCCAACCGCCGCGGCTTCCAGAGCCGCCTCGACTTCGAATGGATGCGCGCGCAGCAATATGGCAGCGACCTCGCACTGTTGATGATCGACGTCGACCATTTCAAGCTGTTCAACGACACCTACGGCCATCTCGAAGGCGATTCCTGCCTGACCAGGCTCGGCGAATCGCTGTCCGGCATCGCCGCCGACACGATGGGCTTCGCGGCCCGCTACGGCGGCGAGGAATTCTGCCTGTTGTTGCCGAACACCGACGTCGCGCGCGCCGTCGAAATCGGCGAACAGGCGCGCGCGGCCGTGCTGAAGCTGTGCCTGCCGCACATCACCTCCGACCACATGATCGTCACCGTCTCGATCGGCGTTGCCGCGACAAAGCCCAACGAGAGCTTGCGCCCGGGCGATTTGATCGAAGCCGCCGACGCCGCGCTCTACGCCGCCAAACATCGCGGCCGCAACAACGTCGTCGAGCACGGCATCACGGTGATCGACAACGGCGCGGCGGAAATGATGATGGCGGGCTGAGGGGTAACCCGTAGCAACCTTTTAATCACACCCCAATGGCGGCCCCACTATTTACCCGGGACGGTCGCGGAGGTTCCCAAATTGCGGCAACCCATTGACCCCTTGAGGACTTCTATGGCCTAGTCCGCCGTCTTTAGCCGGCCCAGATCCACGAAAACCCAACGATTCCATGACCTCCGAACGCTACAACGCCCGCGACGCCGAACCGCGCTGGCAAGCCGCCTGGGACCAACAGGCGATCTTCGTCTCCAGGAACGACGATCCGCGGCCGAAATATTATGTGCTCGAGA
The DNA here is from genome assembly GCF_055807355.1 of Bradyrhizobium sp. Ken01. NCBI lineage: Bacteria > Pseudomonadati > Pseudomonadota > Alphaproteobacteria > Hyphomicrobiales > Nitrobacteraceae > Bradyrhizobium > Bradyrhizobium sp. Ken01. The sequence continues at coordinate 14,863 of NZ_JBVVPC010000027.1, read as the reverse complement.
TGTTCCCCTACCCGTCGGGGCGCATCCATATTGGCCATGTCCGCAATTACACGCTCGGCGACGTACTGGCCCGCTTCATGCGCGCCAAGGGTTTCAACGTGCTGCACCCGATGGGCTGGGACGCTTTCGGCCTGCCGGCCGAGAACGCCGCGATCGAGCGCAAGGTGGCGCCGAAGGCCTGGACCTACGACAACATCGCCGCGATGAAGAAGCAGCTCCGTTCGATCGGGCTGTCGCTGGACTGGAGCCGTGAGATCGCGACCTGCGATCCCTCCTATTACAAGCACCAGCAGAAGATGTTTCTGGACTTCCTGCGCGAAGGCCTCGCCGAGCGCGAGAAGCGCAAGGTGAACTGGGACCCCGTCGACATGACCGTGCTCGCCAATGAGCAAGTGATCGACGGGAAGGGCTGGCGTTCGGGTGCCGTTGTCGAACAACGGGAAATGAACCAGTGGGTCTTCAAGATCACGAAGTACTCGCAGGAGCTGCTGTCGGCACTGGATACGCTGGATCGCTGGCCCGACAAGGTGCGGCTGATGCAGCGCAACTGGATCGGCCGGTCCGAGGGGCTGCTGATCCGCTTCGCGCTCGATACGGCGACAACACCGGCCGGTGAGAGCGAGCTGAAGATTTTCACGACGCGCCCGGACACGTTGTTCGGCGCGAAGTTCATGGCGATCTCGGCCGATCATCCGCTGGCGCAGGCCGCCGCCGCCAAAAACCCTGCGCTCGCCGAGTTCATCGGCGAGATCAAGCGGATGGGCACGGCGCAGGAGATCATCGACACCGCCGAGAAGCAGGGATTCGATACCGGCATCCGCGCGGTTCACCCGTTCGATCCGAGCTGGAAGCTGCCGGTCTATGTCGCCAACTTCGTGCTGATGGAATACGGCACCGGCGCCATTTTCGGCTGTCCCGCACACGACCAGCGCGACCTCGACTTCGTCAACAAGTACGCTCTCGGCAACACGCCGGTGGTGTGCCCTGAGGGCCAGGATCCGAAATCGTTCGTCATCACCGATACCGCCTATGACGGTGACGGCCGCATGATCAATTCGCGCTTCCTCGACGGCATGACAATCGATCAGGCCAAGGACGAGGTGGCGAAGCGTCTCGAGACCGAGCTGCGCGGCAACGCGCCGGTCGGCGAGCGTCAGGTCAATTTCCGCCTGCGCGACTGGGGTATTTCGCGCCAGCGCTATTGGGGCTGCCCGATCCCCGTCATCCATTGTCCCAAATGCGATGTGGTGCCAGTGCCTGACGCAGACCTGCCGGTGAAGCTGCCGGACGATGCAACCTTCGACAAGCCCGGCAACGCGCTCGACCATCACCCGACCTGGAAGCACGTCAGCTGCCCCAAATGCGGCGGCAAGGCGCAGCGTGAAACCGACACCATGGACACCTTCGTGGATTCGTCCTGGTACTTTGCGCGCTTCACCGATCCCTGGAACGAGAACGCGCCGACGACGCCAGAGGTCGCCAACCGGATGCTGCCGGTCGACCAGTATATCGGCGGCGTCGAGCACGCGATCCTGCATCTGCTCTACAGCCGCTTCTTCACGCGCGCCATGAAGGCGACCGGTCACATCGCACTGGACGAGCCGTTCGCCGGCATGTTCACGCAGGGCATGGTGGTGCACGAGACCTATCAGAAGGCCGACGGCACCTACGTCCAGCCGGTCGAGGTGAAGGTCGAGACCGGCGCCAACGGCCGCCGCGCGACGCTGCTGACGTCAGGCGAAGACATCCAGATCGGCCCGATCGAGAAGATGTCGAAGTCGAAGAAGAATACGGTCGACCCCGACGACATCATCGAGACCTATGGCGCCGACGTCGCCCGCTGGTTCATGCTGTCGGACTCCCCGCCCGAGCGCGACGTGATCTGGAGCGATGAGCGCGTCCAAGGCGCCTCGCGCTTCGTGCAGCGGCTGTGGCGGCTGGTGAACGACTCTGTCGAAGGCGGCAAGGCCGCGCCGGCGGCCCGGCCCGCCAGCTTCGGCCCGGACGCCACCGCCTTGCGCAAGGCCGCCCATGGGGCGCTGGACAAGGTCACCACCGGAATCGAGCGGCTGCACTTCAACGTCTGCCTCGCCCATATCCGCGAATTCACCAATGCGTTTGCGGAGATCTTGCAGCGTCCCGGCCAGCCGGCTCCAGATTTGGCCTGGGCGATCCGGGAGGCCAGCCAGATCCTGGTCCAGCTGTTCTCCCCGATGATGCCGCATTTGGCCGAGGAGTGTTGGCAGGTTCTCGGCCACGGCGGGTTGGTTTCCGAGGCCAATTGGCCCCAAATCGAACGCGATTTGCTGGTTGAAGACAGTGTGACCCTGGTGGTCCAGGTCAACGGCAAGAAGCGGGGCGAGGTCACAGTTGCAACAGGGGCCGAGAATCCGGAAATCGAGGCTGCCGTTTTGGCCCTCGATGCGGTAAAACTGGCGCTGGACGGCAAGCCCGTCCGCAAGGTGATTATCGTCCCCAAGAGGATCGTGAATGTTGTCGGCTAGGATCCGCATCGCAGCCCGCTTGCTGGCGGTCGCCGCACTGGCGGCCATGACGGCCGGCTGCTTCCAGCCGATGTATGCCGAGCATACCGACGGAACCCCCGGCCTGCGCGAGAAGCTGATGGGGGTCGAGCTGCCTCCTGTCGACAAGCCAAATGCCTCCCGCGAGGCCCGCGTCGGCGTCGAGGTCCGCAATGCTCTGGCCTTCAAGCTCTATGGCACCGCCACCGGCATGCCGCCGACCCACCGCCTGGTGATCCGCTTCAACTCGAGCAAATCGTCCCTGATCGTCGATCCCAGCACCGGTCTGCCGAGCAGCGAAAACTACGGCATCGACTGTCAGTACAATCTGGTCGAGGTCGCGACTGGCAAATCGGTGATGACCGGCACCACGTTCTCGCGCGTGTCCTATGACATGCCCGGCTCCTATCAGCGCTTCTCCCGCAACCGCGCGGTGCGCGATGCCGAGGATCGTGCCGCCAACGAGATCGCCGAGAACATCAATACCCGGCTCGCCTCGTTCTTCACCGCGGGCACTTAATTCATCCCGCCCTTCCGGTTCGCCCGGAATGACGATTCCCAGGCACCATGGTCGCGCTGCGCGGAAAAGAGATCGACGCCTTTCTCGCCCGCCCCGATGTGGGCCGTCCGATTATCCTGCTCTATGGTCCTGACGCCGGCCTGGTCCGCGAACGCGCGGATGCGCTGATCGCCTCGGCCGTCGACGATCCCAACGATCCGTTCTCACTGGTCAAGGTCGATGGCGACGAGCTCTCCGCCGAGCCGTCGCGCCTCGTCGACGAAGCCATGACGGTGCCGCTGTTCGGCGGCCGTCGCGCCATCCGCGTGCGCGCCGGCTCGCGCAGCTTTGCCAGCGCTATCGACACGCTGGCGGAGATGGGCGTGAAGGATTGCCGCATCGTGATCGAGGCCGGCGAGCTGCGCCCGGAATCGCCACTGCGCAAGGCTTGCGAACGCGCCAAGACGGCCGTCGCGATCGCCTGCTATCCCGATACCGAGCGCGACCTCGCCAAGCTGATGGAAGACGAGCTCCGCATCGCCAATTTGCGCATCGCGCAGGATGCCCGCGCGGCGCTGATGTCGTTCCTCGGCGGCGACCGCCAGGCCTCCCGCAACGAGCTGCGCAAGCTCACGCTCTATTCCCACGGCAAGGGCGAGATCACGCTGGATGACGTGATGGCCGTGGTCGCCGATGCGTCGGAGCTGAAACTCGATCCGATCGTCGATGGCGCCTTCGCCGGCCGACCCGAGATCGTCGAGAACGAGTTTGCCAAGGCCATGATCGCCGGCACCTACCCCGGGGTGATCATCTCCGCGGCGCAGCGTCAGGCGGCGTGGCTGCACAAATCGGCGCTCGCGATCGCCGACGGCACGCCCGCTTCCGCGGTGCTCGACAGCGGCTATCCGCGCCTGCATTTTTCGCGGAAACCCGCGGTCGAAACCGCACTGCGCAATTTCAGCGTGGCGAGGCTCGCCGCCATCATCGAGCAGCTCGCGACCGCCGCGCTCGACACCCGCAAGCAATCGACGCTAGCCGCCGCCATCGCCCAGCGCACGCTGATGGCGATCGCGGCGAACGCGAAGCGGCGGGGCTGAGTCTCCCAATGTCGTCCTGGCGAAAGCCAGGACCCATTACCCCAAGGAGAGGTTTGGGGAAGATTCGTAGTCCGGTATTGCGACCAGCTCCAATCGAGACAACACGCGGTATGGGTCCTGGCCTTCGCCAGGACGACATCGAGGGTGCGTCTAGATCGCGCCCTTCGCCAGCCGCCGCATCACCTCATCGAGTTGATCGAGGTTGCGGTAGTTGATCTGCACGGAGCCACCGGGGTCGCGGTGACTGACGGCGACCTTGAGTCCCAGCGCATCGCTGACGCGCTTCTCGAGGTCGACCGTGTCGGGGTCCTTTTCCTTCGCCCCCGTGCGCGCCTTCTGCGGCTTGCGCTCCGGCACGCCCTCTTCATGCGCCAGCGCCTCGGTCTGGCGGACGTTGAGGCCTTCTTCGACGATGCGCTTGGCGGCCGCGAGCGGATCAGGCACGCCGATCAGCGCGCGGGCGTGACCGGCGGTCAGCTTCCCGCTCGTGATCAAGGCTTGCACCTCCGCGGGAAGCTTCGTCAGCCGCATCATGTTGGCGATGTGGCTGCGGCTCTTGCCGACGACCTTGGCGATGTCGTCCTGGCTGCGTTTGAACTCGTTGGCGAGCGCGTGATAGCCGAGCGCCTCTTCCATCGGGTTGAGGTCTTCGCGCTGCACGTTCTCGACGATCGCGAACTCCAGCGCATCGCTGTCGCTGATGTCGACGGGAACGATCGGCACTTCGTGCAGGCCGGCCATTTGCGAGGCGCGCCAGCGCCGCTCGCCGGCGATGATCTCGAAGCGGTCCTGCGCCCCCTTCACCGGGCGGACCACGATCGGCTGGATCACGCCGTGCTGCCTGATCGAATCGCTGAGCTCCCTAAGCTCGCCTTCCGAAAAGGTGCGGCGCGGGTTGCGCGGATTGGGCTTGATGAACTCGATCGGCACCTTGCGTTGCGCGCGCGGGCGATCGACATGCTGGGCCTCGCCACCGACATCACCGATCAGACTCGCAAGACCCCGGCCCAATCGCGAACGCGCTTCGTCGGCCATCGCCAGCTCCCTTGGATTCACGCTGCAGCACTCCAGAACTGAATTGTCGTAGGGTGGGCAAAGCGAAGCGTGCCCACCAGTTAGTTATGTGCGGAAGATGGTGAGTACGGCGAGACGCCTTTGCCCACCCTACAGCACCTCTAATGCGTCGTTCGCAGCTCGCGCTCGCGCTGGATAACTTCGGTGGCGAGCCGCAGGTAAGCTTCGCTGCCGACGCATTTGAGATCGTAGACCAGCACCGGCTTGCCGTAGGACGGTGCCTCCGAGATGCGCACGTTGCGCGGGATCATGGTCTTGTAGACCTTCTCGCCCATGAACTGCCGGACGTCGGCAACGACCTGGTTCGAGAGATTGTTGCGCGAGTCGAACATGGTCAGCACGATGCCGTGGATCGACAGGTTCGGATTAAGCGTCGAGCGCACCTGCTCGACCGTCTGGAGCAATTGCGACAGACCTTCGAGCGCGAAGAATTCGCACTGCAGCGGCACCAGGATCGCGTCGGAAGCCGCCATCGCGTTCACGGTGATCAGATTGAGCGAGGGCGGACAGTCGATCAGCACGTAGGTGTAATCGGCGTCGGGCGAGACGTTGTTGTTGAGCGCGCTGATCGCGTCACGCAGCTTGTACGCACGACCGGGCGTGGTGCCGAGCTCGAGCTCGAGGCCGGAGAGATCCATGGTCGAGGGCGCGATATGCAGCCGCGGCACTGCCGTCGACACTACCGCTTCCCGCAGGCTCGCCTCGCCCACCAGAACGTCATAGGTCGAGCAGGAGCGGTTGCGGCGATCGATGCCGAGTCCGGTCGAGGCGTTGCCCTGCGGATCGAGATCGACGATCAGGACACGTTCGCCGATCGCAGCGAGCGCCGTGCCGAGATTGATCGCCGTGGTTGTTTTTCCCACGCCGCCCTTCTGATTCGCCAGCGCCAGGATGCGCGGATGGCCCTGCGGGACGGCGGCGGTCTGTTCCTGCTGCGGTTCGTCAATCACGCTCATCGCAAATTCCCCACTCGGCCCCTGACGCCTCACCCGCGCCGTTCGACAGAAGCCAGCTCAACGATCCAACCGTCGCCTGTTCGGCTTCGGTGGAGCTGCGGCTGAACATTCCAATATTTAGTGGCTTCGGTCAATTCAGACTCTACATCTTGACCCTTGAGAAACAACGCCTTTGCGCCTTGGCGCATCAGCGGCTCCGCAAAGCCGATGAGTTGGTGTAGCGGAGCCAGCGCACGCGCGGTGACGCAATCGACCGGGCCGGTGATTCTATCCACATTATCCCCGATCTCAGCGAGATGTACGACTCCTGGAGATGTCGTGACGCGGACGGCTTCGCGCAGGAAGGCGGCCTTTTTGGCGATTCGCTCGACCAGATGGACGCTCGCCCCGGCCGTTCCTGCCATAGCGCAGGCCAGCACTACGCCGGGGAAGCCGCCGCCGCTACCAAGGTCGGCCCAGCGTTTGGCCGACGGGGCAAGAGCGACGAGCTGAAGTGAATCGGCGATGTGCCGGGTCCAGAGATGCGGCAACGTCGAGGGCGCGACCAGGTTGGTCTTGGCCTGCCACTCCCGGAGCAGTGCGATGTAGCGATCAAGCCGGGCCTCCGTTTCATGTGAAACGGGTGCGAGCTTGAGCGCTGCAATCTTGTCGGCCGCGATGACGGAGTCCAAAGACCGGTCGTTGGCGCTGGCCTTGTCGATCTTCGGTCTGGTCGGCGCCGGTTCGGGGCGACCGCCGGCGCCCTCACCCGCCGAGGATTTTCTCGATGACGATCCGCCGCCGCCCGGCGCGCGCTGTTTCACGTGAAACCTATGCGATTGCTTTGGAAGTCTTCCGCGCTTCGCGGCGGAGATAGGCCGCAAGGATGCCGAGCGCGGCCGGCGTCATGCCGTCGATTCGGCCGGCTTGGCCAACAGTGAACGGACGTGCGTTCTCCAGCTTGGCCCGGACCTCATTGGAGAGACCGGGGACCTGCTGGTAATCGACGTCCGACAGCACCATCCCCTCGTCCCGCCTGAAGGCTTCAACGTCGGCGCTCTGGCGCTCCAGATAGACGTCGTACTTCGCGTCGATCTCGAGATGGGTGGCAATGGCGGGATCAATGGCAGCGAGCTCCGGCCAGATCGCACGGACCTGGCTCCAGCCGATCTCGGGATACGCCATCAGCTCGAAGGCCGAGCGACGCTGACCATCCCGGTTCAGGGTGAGACCCTGCTTGATAGCCTCGTTCGGGGTGATCGTCAGCGACTTCGACAGCGCTCGAGCCGCATTCAGGGCATTCATCTTGGCGCGATGATGCACGGTCCGGGCGCTCCCAACACATCCCAGGGCGATGCCCTTCTCGGTCAAACGCTGATCGGCATTGTCCGCCCGCAGCGTCAGCCGGTACTCGGCCCTGGAGGTGAACATCCGATAGGGTTCGCTGATGCCGCGGGTGACAAGGTCGTCGATCATCACACCAAGATAGCCATCGGCCCGGTCGAACACCGTCAACGGGGACCCGCTCGCAGCCAAAGCCGCGTTCAGGCCGGCCACGATGCCCTGGCCGGCGGCTTCCTCGTATCCGGTCGTGCCGTTGATCTGCCCGGCCAGGAAGAGGCCGCGCAGACGCTTGGTCTGGAGGGTCGGATCGAGCTCACGCGGATCGATGTGGTCGTATTCGATGGCATAGCCCGGCCGGACCATCTTCACCCGCTCCAGGCCGGGAATGGTTGCGAGGATGGCGAGCTGGACCTCCTCCGGCAGCGAGGTCGAGATGCCGTTGGGATAGACTGTGCTGTCGTCGAGCCCTTCCGGCTCCAGAAAGATCTGGTGACCGTCGCGATCGCCGAAGCGAACGATCTTGTCCTCGATCGAGGGGCAATAGCGCGGTCCGGAGCTCTTGATCTGGCCGGAGTACATCGGAGAGCGATGGACGTTGGCCCGGATCACCTCGTGGGTCGCTGAATTGGTTCGGGTGATCCCGCACTGGATCTGCGGGGTCGTGATCCGCTGGGTCATCACCGAAAACGGCTCCGGGGGCTCGTCCCCCGGCTGCATTTCGACCGCGGACCAGTCGATCGTCGAGCCGTCCAGTCGCGGCGGGGTCCCTGTCTTGAGCCGTCCAAGGGTGAACCCGGCACGCTCGAAGGAGGTCGAAAGACCCATCGCAGGCGCCTCGCCAGCCCTGCCGGCCGGCCAGTTCTTCTCTCCAAGATGGATCAGACCGCGGAGGAAGGTGCCGGTGGTGACGACGACAGCCCCTGCCCGAAGTTCGCGGCCATCTGCCAGGCGCAGGCCGATCACCCGTCCCTCGACCACGATCAGCTCGTCGGCCTCGCCTTCGATCACCGAAAGACCGTCGGTCTCCCGAATCGCCGACTGCATCGCGGCGGCATAGAGCTTCCGGTCGGCCTGCGCGCGCGGACCACGGACCGCGGGGCCCTTACGGCGATTGAGGACGCGAAACTGGATGCCGCCGGCATCGCCGACCCGGCCCATCAGACCATCGAGCGCGTCGACCTCGCGAACCAGATGGCCCTTGCCGAGGCCGCCGATGGCGGGATTGCAGGACATCGCGCCGACCGTGGAGAAACGGTGCGTCACCAGGGCCGTGGCCGCGCCCATCCGGGCAGACGTAGAAGCGGCCTCACAGCCGGCGTGGCCGCCGCCAATCACGATGACGTCGAAGCTCTCTCGCTCTGTTCGCATGGGCGGACTTCTAACTCAGAGGCGGGCAAGCCGGAAGTGGAAACTGGAGAGGCGGCTGTTTCACGTGAAACGGGGCAAGCGATGCCCGAGTGTTTTCGCGAAAACAACCCCATGCACAGTAGAATGGCCCTTGGAAAGATTGCGGTTTTCAGTGCGAGAAAACGGGACTCTCGAAGGATAAGGACATGGACCGGAGGTCGTAATGCCCAGATGCCGGCCGGTCTCCGAAGCGATGGCAGCGGCATACCCCTATCGGCGCGAGAGGGGTGATCCCGGATCTCTCCGCTCACCCGCTCCTTAGCTGCCACGTTTCACGCCAGAAGGTCTTGGTGATGGTGCCACGTTTCACGTGAAACATCCCGGAACCGACCCAGTGTGTTTCACGTGAAACGCCAAGAAGTGGAACAAAGGCTAATTCTACAATGAAGAACTAGCGCTACTTTCCAACACAGAATTTCTGGAAAATAGCCCCCAGGACGTCCTCAACGTCCACCCGACCCAGCAGCCGGCCCAAGGCATAGGCGGCAGCCCGCAGCTCTTCGGCGGCAAGCTCCTCGCCGTGTTCTACAAGCTCCAGACTCCGACGCAAGCTGTCCGACGCCCGGCGCAGCAGATCCCGCTGCCGGGCCCGGGTCACCAATGCCCCCTCGGTCGTTCCGAAGAAATCGGCAGCGAATTTCACGAGGGCATCGACCAGTTCGGGAATGCCGTCGCCCCGGCTCGCTGCGATTCGGAACTCACCGCGCGGTCCGACGTCCTCGACCCCGCCGAGATCGACCTTGTTGCGCACGGTCCAGACCGAGCCGGAGCGATTGCCTGCGTTGCCGGACTTCCCCGGCAACGGTATCGCAGCCGGATCGACAGCGCGCCTCGCCTCCACCAGCCACAACACGAGGTCGGCGTCTTCGGCTCGGGCTCGCGCCCGGCGTACACCCTCCTGCTCGACCGGATCGTCGGTCTCCCGAATGCCGGCGGTGTCGATCACCGTGACGGGATAGCCGTCGAGATCAAGCTGCACCTCGATTACATCGCGTGTCGTGCCGGCATGCGGCGAGACGATTGCCACGTCGCGACGCGCGAGCTGGTTGATCAGCGTCGATTTGCCGACATTCGGCTCGCCCGCGATCGCAACCACGAGGCCGTCGCGCAAGCGTTCAGCTTGTCCCTGTGCCGCAAGGACTTCTGCGATTTCGTCGTGCAGCGCACTGATCGCCTTGACCGCAGGCGCCATCAACTCGGCGGGCACATCGCCCTCATCGGAGAAATCGATGCCGGCCTCGATCAAGGCCGAGGCCTCGATGATGCGCTCGCGCCAGTCGCGCGCGCGATCGCCGAGCAGACCCTGCAGCTGCCGTAACGCCTGGCGGCGCTGCCGGTCGGTGTCGGCGTGAATGAGATCGTCGAGGCCCTCCGCTTCGGTCAGGTCGAGCTTGCCGTTCTCGAAGGCACGCCGGGTGAATTCGCCGGGCTCGGCGGTACGCGTATTCGGAATTGCGGAAATAGCGGCGAAGAGTGCCGCCAGCACCGCGCGGCCGCCATGGACGTGGAATTCGGCGACGTCCTCGCCGGTCGCGCTGGCGGGGCCTGGAAACCACAACACCACCGAATCGTCGATCGGCTGGCCCGCGTCGTCATGAAGGAGCCGGCGACTGGCCTGCCTCGGCGCCGACAGCTTGCCCGCCAGCGTCGTCAGCACCAGGCTGGCGCCTGGCCCGGAGACGCGCACCACCGCGAGCGCGCTTGGCGGACGGCCGGACGACAGCGCAAAGATGGTGTGGTCTCGCGGATGCATGACCTATTTGTCCGGCTGAAAGCGAAAAGGCAAACATCTGTTTCGGCAGACAAATCGCGCGATTTGCTGCACCGATTCCCGCAGCAAAACCTATAGTGCGATGCAATAAACTCGCGAGCGTCTGCTGCAAAAAGCACTTCCCACGGAATGAGCGGCGTCCCTCGGTCCAGATATTCATAAATAATATCGAAGTCTTATACGGCCCCTACTCCAGACGACAAACGCCGCACCATGCTGCAGCTCCGCTGCAACAAAGCCGCACAAAGAAAAGGGCGCCCGAAGGCGCCCTTTGATCATGCTGCACTGCAATCAGGTGTTCATCGAGTCGAAGAACTCGGAATTGCTCTTGGTCGAGCGCAGTTTGTCGAGCAGGAAGTCGATTCCGTCCATCGTTCCCATCGGATTCAGGATGCGGCGGAGCACGTACATTTTCTTCAGGACTACCGGATCGGTGATCAGCTCTTCCTTCCGGGTGCCGGAGCGCGAAATGTCGATCGCCGGGAAGGTCCGCTTGTCCGAAACCTTGCGATCGAGGATCAGCTCGGAATTACCGGTGCCCTTGAACTCTTCGAAGATGACTTCGTCCATGCGGCTGCCGGTATCGACCAGCGCGGTCGCGATGATCGTCAGCGAGCCGCCCTCTTCGATGTTGCGGGCGGCTCCGAAGAAGCGCTTCGGCCGCTGCAGCGCGTTGGCGTCGACACCGCCGGTCAGCACCTTGCCGGATGACGGCACCACCGTGTTGTAGGCGCGGCCGAGGCGCGTGATGGAGTCGAGCAGGATCACGACGTCGCGGCCATGCTCGACCAGACGCTTGGCTTTCTCGATCACCATCTCGGCGACCTGAACGTGACGCACCGCCGGCTCGTCGAAGGTCGAGGAGACGACCTCGCCCTTCACCGAGCGCTGCATGTCCGTGACTTCTTCCGGACGTTCGTCGATCAAGAGAACGATCAGATAGCATTCGGGATGATTATGCGCGATCGAGTGCGCGATGTTCTGCATCAGCACGGTCTTGCCCGTGCGCGGCGGCGCCACGATCAGAGCGCGCTGGCCCTTGCCGATCGGCGCCACGATGTCGATCACCCTTGCAGAAAGGTCTTTTCTGGTCGGATCGTCGATTTCCATACGGAAACGCTGATTCGGAAACAACGGCGTGAGGTTGTCGAAATTGACCTTGTGCTTGGCCTTTTCCGGGTCCTCGAAATTGAGCGTGTTGACCTTCAGCAGCGCGAAATAGCGCTCGCCTTCTTTCGGGCTGCGGATGTGGCCTTCGATGGTATCGCCGGTGCGCAGGCCGAAACGGCGGATCTGCGACGGCGAGACGTAGATGTCGTCCGGGCCCGGCAGATAATTGGCATCGGGCGAGCGCAGGAAGCCGAAGCCGTCGGAGAGCACCTCGACGACGCCTTCGCCGACGATGTCGGTCTCGGCGAGCGCAAGCTGCTTGAGGATGGCGAACAGCAGCTCCTGCTTGCGCATGGTGCTGGCATTCTCGACCCCGTTCTCTTCCGCGAACGAGACGAGCTCGGCCGGCGTCTTCGACTTGAGGTCCTGGAGTTTGATTTCCCGCATTGGGGTGGTCCTGTGGGGTAACCTGGGAGGGGGTGCGAGGAGGCTCTGAAATGCGGACGCGAAAAGGTGAGGTCCGCAGGTCTGGCAAGGAAAGCGCCGGTGAGGCTTCAAACCTGATGGGGTGTCCGGCCTCTGGAAAGCTCAGACACGACCACATCCGCCTGCGTTGGGTGGGATATTGCTAATATAGAAAATCGCCTCTCACTCCGCAAGCAGAAGCACTGAGCGATTGTTCGCGACCCCTGCCTAGAACGGCTTCACGATCACCATGATGACGATCAGAATCATCAAGGCAGTAGGTACCTCATTGATAATTCGATAGAATTTTTGGCTCCGGGGGCGCCGGTCCGCCGCGAAATCCTTCAGCCAGCGCGAAAAAAAGCCGTGGACCGCGGACATCGCCAGGACCAGTGCCAGTTTTACGTGCAGCCAGCCGAAACTGAACCAGTGTCCAGCCCAGGCGAGATAGAGCCCGGCGAGCCAGGTCACGATCATGGCGGGGTTGATGATCGCCTTGAACAGCCGCCGTTCCATGATCTTGAACGTTTCCGACTGCTTCGAGCCGATTTCGGCCTCGCAATGATAAACGAACAGCCGCGGCAGATAGAGCATGCCGGCCATCCAGGAGATGACCGCGATCACATGCAGCGCCTTGATCCAGAGATAGACGTCTTCAAACATGTCTGGGGTCCGGATTTCTACCCAGCCGAGGGGGAACGCTGGGGATAGTAAGAACTCGTTAAGGTCTTGCCTGCACACATATCCGTCCGTAGCGCCCTTCTCCAATAAGAATCTTAGATTCTTAAGGTTTGAGTCTATGTGACGGTGAATTGGACTCACACAATTCCGTCCGCCCGTTCACACGCGCTTGTTCACATCCATCAACATATCCCTGATTGCGCTGGCCGCTTTCGATAAGGCGGTCAGCTTCAAAGGCTTGCGCGTTTCTGTCGGCAGCTTATCAAGAGGGTTATCGGCACAATCCCGTTTCTCTTTCGACGGGGCGCCGAACTTGTTCTCACGGGCAGTGGTGTGAAGAAAATTGGCACTTGTCCCGCCCGCGGTGTCGCACATCCCTTTCCGAGGGGTTAAGGTCCACAGAAATCCACAAACCACACGGGTTTCATACAAAGGTCTTTTGTGCCGACCTCGAGCAATTATTTCCATCTGCACCTCGTGTCCGACTCCACCGGTGAGACGCTGATCACGGTCGCGCGGGCCGTTGCCGCCCAATACGCCAACGTGACGCCGGTCGAGCACGTCTATCCGCTGGTGCGCAGCCAGAAACAGCTCGATCGTGTGCTCGACGAGATCGAGGAAGCGCCGGGAATCGTGCTGTTCACGCTGCTCGAGAAGGATCTGGTCTCCAGGCTCGAGGACAAGTGCAAGGGGATCAATGTTCCGAGCCTGTCGATCATCGGCCCGGTGATGCAGCTGTTCGAGGCGTATCTCGGAGCTGCCACGACCGGCCGGGTCGGCGCCCAGCACGTGCTCAATGCCGAATACTTCAAGCGCATCGACGCGCTGAACTACACGATGATCCATGATGACGGCCAGCATGTCGAAGGGCTCGACGACGCGGACGTGGTGCTCGTCGGTGTCTCCCGCACCTCCAAGACCCCGACGTCGATCTACCTTGCCAACCGTGGCATCCGCACTGCCAACGTGCCGCTGGTTCCAGGCATTCCGGTGCCGTCGCAGTTGGAAACGTTGACGCGACCGCTGGTGGTGAGCCTGCATGCGACGCCGGAACGCTTGATTCAGGTGCGCACGAACCGCCTGCTCTCCATGGGCGCCGATTCCAGCGGCGACACCTACACGGACAAGCAGTCGGTCGCCGAGGAGGTCGCATTTGCCCGCAAGCTGAGCGCCAAGCACGATTGGCCGCTGCTTGACGTGACGCGGCGCTCGATCGAGGAAACCGCCGCGGCGATCATGAAACTCTACAGCGATCGCCAGCGTAACCGGCCGTCTGAATAAATTTGAGAACAGTCTTTGGAATATCCTTGGGAATAGTCTTGGGAATAGTTTCGCAATGGGTCTGTGGCTCGGCAAATCCTCGTTGATCCTGGCCTCGCAGAGCAGCGCGCGAAAGATGCTGCTGGCCAATGCCGGGCTCGAGTTCAAGGCGATCACGGCTGATATCGACGAGCGCGGTATCCAGGCCGCCTCCGGGCTTTCAGATCCGCGCGAGATTGCGTTGCTTTTGGCGCGCGAAAAGGCCAGAGCGGTCTCGGTCCATCACGCTGGAAGCACCGTCATCGGTGCGGATCAAACGCTGGCGCTTGGCGATCGGCTCTTCAACAAGCCTGCGGGCCGTGCCCAGGCGTTGGCGCAACTGCGCGATCTCTCCGGCCAATGCCATGAGCTGAATTCCGCCGTGGCGATAGCACGTAATGGTGAGATCATCTTCGAGGAGGTCTCGGTCGCCCGCCTCACCATGCGGCAGATGACCGAGGCCGAGCTTTCGGCCTATCTCGACATCGCCGGCGATGCCGTCACCACCAGCGTCGGCGGCTATCAGCTCGAAAGCCTGGGCATTCATTTGTTCGAGCGTATCGAGGGCGACCACTTCACCATTCTCGGCTTGCCGTTGCTGCCGCTGCTTGCGTTCCTGCGGCGCGAGCGGCTAGTTGCAGTGTAATTGGCAGAGATGG
>NZ_JBVVPC010000026.1:0-118490 GCF_055807355.1 Bradyrhizobium sp. Ken01 | reverse complement strand
GCGCGACGCGCGCATCACATAGCGCCGTAGCTAGCGCGGCTTGGCCGCGGAGGCCGACCCGTTACCCCATCTACAGGTCAGGCCGCCTTTTTCGGAGCCTTGCGCTGGCGCAGGAAGCGGCCGAGCAGCTTGCGCTTGCCCTTGCGCGGGATCAGGTCGATGTCGCTGACGAGTGTTGCGCCGCCCTTGCGGCGCTCCAGCACGATCTTGCGGCTGTGGAATGCCTCCAGCTCGACACGGTGCGCGACGCTGACGATGGTCGCTTTCGGCAGCTCGTCGGTGACCATCTTCATCATCTTGTCCTGGCTCTTCTCGTCGAGCGCCGAGGTCGCCTCGTCGAGCACCACGATATCAGGGTTGTGCAGCAACAGCCGCGCGAAAGCGAGGCGCTGCTTCTCGCCGCCGGACAGCGTCTGGTCCCACGGTGCTTCTTCCTCGATCTTCTCCTTGAGATGGTCGAGGCCGACCTTGTGCAGGGCCTCGCCGATCTCCTCGACGGTCCAGTCGTCTTCCGCGCCGGGATAGGCAACCGCGCGGCGCAAGGAGCCCGAGGGAACGTAGGGTCGCTGCGGCAGCATGAACAGCCGCCGGTCGGGATGGAAATTGACGCTGCCGCCACCCCATGGCCAGAGCCCGGCGATGGCGCGCACCAGCGTGCTCTTGCCGGTGCCGGATTCGCCGGCCACCAGCAGCCGCTCGCCACGCTCGATCACCACCTCGGTCTCGCCGACCACGGCGGTGCCGTCATCGAGTGTGACGGAGAGATCCTTCAGCTCCAGCATGGCGTCGTTGCTGGTCTCGCCGCGCTTGATGCGGCCGATTCCGTCGCCCTGCTCGGCGCGCTCGAGGCCGTCGAGCGACATCATCAGCGAGGCGATGCGGCGCGCGCAGGCATTCCAGTCGGCGAGCCGCGGATAATTGTCGACCAGCCAGCCGAACGCGCTCTGCACGATGGTGAAGGCAGAAGCCGCCTGCATCACCTGACCCAGCGTCATGCTGCCATCGAGGAATTTTGGGGCACAGAGCAGGAGAGGGACCACGGGAGCAACAAGACTCGATCCCTGCGACACCAGCGTGGTGCGCATGTGCTGACCCGCCAGCCGCGCCCATTGCCGCAGCACGTTGGTGAAATTGCGGTCGATGCCGTCGCGCTCTTCTTCCTCGCCGCCGAGCAGCGCGATGCTCTCGCCGTTCTCGCGCACGCGCGTCAGCGTGTAGCGGAAATCGGCCTCGGCCTGGTTCTTGTCCTCGGAGACCTGCACGAATTGACGGCCGATCACCAGGATCGAGCCCGATGCGATTCCTGCATAAAGCATCGCGGCGATCACCAGAAAGCCGGGGATGGTCACCGACGATCCCGCAAGCGTGACGGTGAGCGCGCCGCCGATGGTCCAGAGCACGACGATGAAGGTCGCGGCCGACAGCAGCGCGGACGTCACGCCGGCGAGGAAATCCACTGGCGAATCGGTCGCGACGCGCAGATCCTCCGCGATCCGGTATTCCGGATTCTTGTGGTCGCCGCTGACGAGATTGAGCTGGTAATAGCGGCCGTTGCCAAGCCAGCGCGTCAGCACGCTGGCCGTCAGCCACGCCCGCCAGCGCCGCTGGATGCCCATGCGCGCGAACACCTGCGCCACGCCGAGCACGATGCTGCCGATCGCGAGCGGGAAGAACACCGCGGTGAGATGGAAAACGGTGGACGCCTCGCGCTTCTCGATCGCGTCGAAGATCGCCCGATTCCAGACATTGATGCCGTATTGGAAGCCTACGGTCAGGACGATCAGCACGCCGAGGCCGATGGAGTAGAGCCACGCCAGCCGGTCGCCGTTGCGGCCCCAGAAGCCGCGCGCGCTGATCCAGAAGCGGGTGAGGAGATAGTCCTTGCGGGCCTGCTCGGCCTCTTCGGGCGATAGCTCCGGGTCGGGTTCGACCAGCTCGGGCGGCGGCGGATCCACTTCCTCCCCGGTCTCGCCGACGATTTCGACAATGGGCGGCTTCTTGCCCGCTTCACGCTTTCTGGCCGGCTTTTGCATGGCCGGATAACGCAAGAGAAATCAAAAGGTTCCCGCCGGTTCCCAGCGTCAGCTCATTCGGCGGCGCCGTCGCGCACCCGGCGCCGTGCGATCCGGTGCAGCACGCGCGACAGCTGATCGATCGCATAGGGCTTCTGCACGAACTCGAAATCGATCTTGCCATCCTGGGACAGCGCCTCGCTGTAGCCGGTGGTCAGCACGACCGGCACGCCGATGCCGCGGTCGCGGACCGCCTGCGCGAGATCGAGCCCGGTCATGCCGGGCATCACGATGTCGGAGAAAACGACATCGAAGCGATCGGAATCCAGGACCAGCTCGGCGAGCGCATCGGTTGCGTTGTCGACCAGCGTGATGCTGTAGCCGAGCTCGGTGAGGCCGTCGGCCGCGAAATTGGCGAGCTCGATATTGTCCTCGACCAGCAGCACCGACATCCCGCTGCCGGCCATGGCCGGGGCCGTGTTCGGTGCCTGCCGCTGCGGCAGCAAATGCGGCGCCACGCGCGGCAGATAGAGCGAGAAGGTGCTGCCGTGGCCGACCTCGCTGGTGACTGTCACCTCGCCGCCGGACTGGCGGGCGAAGCCGAACACTTGGGACAGCCCGAGACCGGTGCCGTGGCCGACCTGCTTGGTGGTGAAGAACGGCTCGAAGATGCGCTCGAGCCGCGTAGCCGGAATGCCGATGCCGGTGTCGCTGACGGCAATGCCGACGAAGCCGTGTTTGCCAGCAAGGTCTTGTTTGCCAGGAAGGTCATGGTGGCCTGAAAGCTCAGGGTTGGCCGAGACGGGAGCCCGCGTGTCCGCAATGGTCGCCGCGGCCTCGACCTTGAAAACGATCCTGCCCTTGCCGTGCATGGCATCGCGCGCATTGGTCGCCATGTTGATCAACGCCGTCTCGAACTGGCTTGCATCGGCATTGACGAGGCAGGGCCCGGCCGGCAGCCGCATCGCGATTTCGATCGCGGGCCCGAGCAGCGTCGCGAGCATGTCGTGCAGCGACTGCAGCCGCGCGCCGACGTCGAACACTTCCGGCTTCAAGGTCTGGCGCCGTGCAAAGGCGAGCAGCTGCGAGGTCAGCTTGGCCGCGCGCCCGACCGCGTCGGCGATGGCGGTGATGTAGCGCTGGCGCCGCTCCTCGCTCAGCTGCGGCCGGTTCAGCAGGTCGACCGAGGCGCGAATCACGGTCAGGAGGTTGTTGAAGTCGTGCGCGACGCCGCCGGTGAGCTGGCCGAGCGCCTCCAGGCGCTGGCTGTGCTTGAGCGCCTCCTCGGCTTCGCGTCGCGCGGCGGCCTCGGCCTGGAGATGCTGGGTGCGCCGGAACGCGAACGCCAGCAGCAGAAACAGCAGCGCGGTGGCGGGAATGCCGAACACCAGATGCTGTCCCATGGTGGCGAACCAGCGCGCGCGGATTGCCGAGGTCTCCAACCCCGCGCTGACATAGATCGGGTATTCGGCGATGCGTCGGTAGCCGATGCGCCGCTCGACCCCGTCCGATGGCCAGGCGATGGTGATGAGGCCGTGCTCGGGGTGAGCTGCGATGCTGCGGCCGACCGGCCCGTTGGGATCGAGCCTGAGGTCGCGATCCAGCCGCGGAAGATGCGCCAGCACCACGCCGTCGGTGCGTGCCATCGCGAGGAAGCTGCCGGGATCGGAGCCGATCCGGGCATAAAAGCTCTCGAAATATTCCGGCAGAACAGAGGCCTGGATCACGCCGATGAAGCTGCCGTCGTCGGAGCCGCGGCGGCGGCTGACCCCGAAGAAGCGCGCGCCCTGATAAGGCTGGCGCGGCGTCAGGGGAACACCGATGTAGCTGCCGATGCTCTTGTCGACATGGGCGGCAAAGTAGTCGCGATCCGCAAAGCTCTGCGCCGGCGGCGGCGAGGCGAGGCTGTTGACCAGCGACTTTCCGTCCGCGTCGAAGATCCATGCCGATTTGAGCTGCGGTAGCGAATCGGTCAGCTGCTTCAGGCGGCGGTGCAGGGCCGGTTCGCGCGAGCGAATGATGCCGTCGGGCATGCCGCGCACCACCTCGTTGATCTCGGCAAGGCTGCGGTCGATGGTCTCGAACACCTTGAGCGCATGCTCATGCGCGACATCGAGGGTGCGCTCGATCTCGCGGTCGGCGATGTCTTTGGTCGAGGTGTAGGAGATCGAGGCGGCGATCGCGAACAGCGCAATCGGCAGCGCCAGGGACGCAGCCATCATCCACTGCAGCAATCTCAGCGAATTGCGTTGTGCGCCCTGCACGGTCGCTCCGGTCCCACACCGGAGAGCTTACTTGAATTTCGCGCCGGGAAGGAAGCGGCTCGTGACGGGAACCAGAGGTTGCAACCCGCGGGCGTGCGCGCGCAGGGGCGGAGCAAAATCTACTCGAACACGCGCCCGCCGTAGAATGCCCCGGCCATTCCGGCCGGGGATCGCAGCATGAATGACGCCTAGATCTGGCGCTCGACCATCTTGAGCTTGAGCTCGGCGATGGCCTCCGCCGGGTTGAGGCCCTTCGGGCAGGCCTTGGCGCAGTTCATGATGGTGTGGCAGCGATAGAGGCGGAACGGGTCCTCGAGATTGTCGAGCCGCTCGCCGGTCGCTTCATCCCGCGAATCCGACACCCAGCGGTTGGCCTGGAGCAGCGCGGCGGGACCGAGATAGCGCTCGCTGTTCCACCAATAGCTCGGGCACGAGGTCGAGCAGCACGCGCAGAGGATGCACTCGTAGAGGCCGTCGAGCTTCTCGCGGTCCTCGTGGCTCTGCTTCCATTCCTTCTGCGGCGTCGGCGAGGTCGTCTTCAGCCACGGCTCGACCGAAGCGTACTGCGCGTAGAAATTCGTGAGATCGGGGATGAGGTCCTTCACGACAGGCTGGTGCGGCAGCGGATTGATCTTCACCGCGCCGTCCTTCACGTCGTGCATCGAGCGGGTGCAGGCCAGCGTGTTCTGGCCGTCGATGTTCATCGCGCAGGAGCCGCAGACGCCTTCGCGGCAGGAGCGGCGGAAGGTCAGCGACGGGTCGATGTTGTTCTTGATCCAGATCAGGCCGTCCAGCACCATCGGCCCGCAATCATGGGTGTCGACGTAATAGGTGTCGACGCTCGGAGTCTTGCCGTCGTCCGGATTCCAGCGATAGACGCGGAACTCGCGAGTTTCAGTCGCGCCCGCGGGCTTCGGCCAGGTCTTGCCGCCGCTGATCTTTGAGTTCTTCGGAAGTGCGAATTCAACCATTTCGATAAAGCTTTCGCTGTTCGCTCAGTACACGCGCGCCGTTTAGTAAACGCGAGCTTTGGGCGGAATGTACTGGACGTCGTTGGTCATGGTGTAGTCGTGAACCGGGCGGTACTCGATCTTGACCTTGCCGGAATCTTCCAGCCAGGCCAGCGTGTGCTTCATCCAGTTCTTGTCGTCGCGCTCGGAGAAGTCCTCGCGGGCATGAGCGCCGCGGCTCTCGGTGCGGTTGGCGGCCGAGTTCATCGTCACCACCGCCTGCGCGATCAGATTGTCGAATTCGAGCGTCTCGATCAGGTCGGAATTCCACACCAGCGAACGGTCGGACACGGCGATGTCGGTGATGCCGCTGTGGACCTTCTCGATCAAATTCTGGCCTTCGCTCAGGATGTCGCCGGTCCGGAACACCGCGCAATTGTTCTGCATCACGTGCTGCATGCCTTCGCGCAGCTTCGCGGTCGGCGTGCCGCCGGACGCGTAGCGGTAGTGGTCGAGCCGGCCGAGCGCCAGGTCGGACGAGTTCGCCGGCAATTCCGGCTGGCTGGCGTTCGGGGTGAGCTTCTCGGCCAGGCGCAGCGCCGCAGCGCGGCCGAACACCACGAGGTCGATCAGCGAGTTGGAACCGAGGCGGTTGGCGCCGTGCACGGAGACGCAAGCGGCTTCGCCGATCGCCATCAGGCCGGGGATGATGGCGTTGTCGTCGCCGTCCTTCTTGGTCAGGACTTCGCCGTGATAGTTCGTCGGGATACCGCCCATGTTGTAGTGCACGGTCGGCACGATCGGGATCGGCTCGCGCGTCACGTCGACATTGGCGAAGATCTTTGCGGATTCCGAGATGCCCGGCAGGCGTTCGGCCAGAACCGCGGGATCGAGATGGTCGAGATGAAGGAAGATGTGGTCCTTCTTCTTGCCGACGCCGCGGCCTTCGCGAATCTCGATGGTCATCGCGCGCGAGACGACGTCACGCGAGGCCAGATCCTTGGCGGAAGGCGCATAGCGCTCCATGAAGCGCTCGCCCTCGGAATTGACGAGATAGCCGCCTTCGCCGCGCGCACCTTCGGTGACGAGACAGCCGGAGCCGTAGATGCCGGTCGGGTGGAACTGCACGAACTCCATGTCCTGCATCGGCAGGCCGGCGCGCAGCACCATGCCGCCGCCATCGCCGGTGCAGGTGTGCGCCGAGGTGCAGGACGCATAGGCGCGGCCATAGCCGCCGGTCGCCAGAATCACGGACTGGGCGCGGAAGCGGTGCAGCGTGCCGTCGTCGAGCTTGAGCGCGATGACGCCGCGGCAGGTGCCCTGGTCGTCCATGATCAGATCGATGGCAAAGAACTCGATGAAGAACTCGGCCGCGTGGCGCAGCGACTGGCCGTACATCGTGTGCAGCATGGCGTGGCCGGTGCGGTCGGCGGCGGCGCAGGTGCGCTGCGCCTGGCCCTTGCCGTAGTCCATCGTCATGCCGCCGAACGGACGCTGGTAGATCTTGCCGTCTTCGGTGCGCGAGAACGGCACGCCCCAATGCTCGAGCTCGTAGACCGCCTCGGGCGCGTTGCGCACCATGTATTCGATCGCGTCCTGGTCGCCCAGCCAGTCCGACCCCTTCACGGTGTCGTACATGTGCCAGCGCCAGTCGTCCTTGTGCATGTTGCCGAGAGACGCCGAGATGCCGCCCTGCGCCGCGACGGTGTGCGAGCGGGTCGGAAACACCTTGGTGATGCAGGCGGTGCGGAGGCCGGCTTCGCTGCAGCCGACCACGGCGCGCAAGCCCGCGCCGCCGGCGCCGACCACGACGACGTCGTAGGTGTGGTCTTCGATCGGATAGGCCTTGCCGTTGGTGGCGGGAGCGCCGTTGGCCTTGCCATTGGTATCTGTGGCCGATGTTCCGGTTGGCATGGCTTAGACTCCGGAGGAAAGTTTCAGGATCGCGTAGGTCGAGGCGAGCGGCACGGCGAACGAGAAGAAGTTGTTGAGCATGATCGAGATGAGCTTCAGCTTCTCGTTATGGATGTAGTCCTCGATCACGACCTGCATGCCGATCTTCATGTGCCAGGCGCTGGCGAAGATGAAGAGCAGCAGGATCACCGCGACCGGCAGCGAGCCGAGAATCTGTGCGGCACCGGCCTGGTTGCGGCCGAGCAGCATCATCACGATCACGATCACGGGAATCATCAGCAGCGTCATGGCGACGCCGGTGATGCGCTGGCGCCAGAAATCGGAGGTGCCCGAATGCGCCGCGCCG
Source organism: Bradyrhizobium sp. Ken01 (assembly GCF_055807355.1). NCBI lineage: Bacteria > Pseudomonadati > Pseudomonadota > Alphaproteobacteria > Hyphomicrobiales > Nitrobacteraceae > Bradyrhizobium > Bradyrhizobium sp. Ken01. The sequence goes on along the minus strand of NZ_JBVVPC010000026.1, from coordinate 111,004 downwards.
AGATTGCGCACGCGGCCGAGCGGGGTGCGCATGGAGGAGCCCTTCGGAGAGCCGTGGGATTCGTCGAAACTCATCGTCCCCCTCCGATCGCGTAGGCGATGATCCAGACCAGGACCGTGAGCACGATGCCACCGATCAACGCGCCCCAGGTCAACGCTTCGCGCTCATTGGCCTTGAAGCCGTAGCCGAGGTCCCAGACGAAATGCCGGATACCGCTGAGCATGTGGTGCATCAGCGCCCAGGTGAAGCCGAACACGATCAGCCGGCCGATCATGCTGCCGGTGAAGGCCTGGACGTGGCTATAGGCGGCGGGGCCCGAGGCCGCCGCAATCAGCCACCAGGCCAGCAGCAGCGTTCCGGCGTAGAGGGCAATTCCGGTGGCGCGATGGACGATGGAGAGCGCCATCGTCAGGGTCCAGCGGTAGGTCTGTATGTGCGGTGAAAGCGGTCGTTCGATCCGTGCGGTCATGGGCTTCAATTGCTTTATTGCGGCCCAGCATGGGGCGCGCGGGGATCGCGAAAGGTCGGCTCTATTTACGGAGTCGATTTCACCTGCGCAATCACCAAATCGCCATAAATCGAACTTGGGTTCAGCTCTAGGCCCTTGATGTAACAAGGCCAATCGGGCGCTTGGTATACCAGAGCAATGGTGCACCGAGGAAAGACAGAACATCAATTCATCGCTTGCCGGGAGAGCTGGGGCGCATTGAAATTACTATTGGAACGGCTCTAAGCCGGGGCAGACCAGCGAGGGTTCGAACCAGTCAGTTCATGACGTTCGAACCGCCAGGATGATCGGGGAGCAATTATCAATTTCCGCCAAGCGTGCCGATTTTTCGCGAGACGGGCGGATATGCGCAGCCCGCACCCCACCCCAGACCGGCGATGCGGCGGTCGACCCGCCAAATCAGATCGCCTAGAGCATTGCGGGCAGCTGTCCGAGTGATGCATCGGAGAAGTTGCGAGCCATCGCCGGGGCAGGTCAGGGGTGATTGCAGGACTTGATATCAAGGAGATCGCCGAGCTCGCGCTGCTGCTGATCGCAACGGGCGCGCTCTCCGGATTCCTGGCCGGCGTGTTCGGCATCGGCGGCGGCGCGATTCTGGTGCCGGTATTCTACGAGTGCTTCCGCATCGCGGGTGTGCCGCTGGAGGTGCGGATGCCGCTCTGCATCGGTACCTCGCTTGCTGTCATTATTCCGACCTCGATCCGTTCGTTCCAGGCGCACTACAGGCGCGGCGCCGTCGATCTTGCGATCCTTCGGGTCTGGTGGCTGCCGATCCTGATCGGCGTCATCGTCGGCAGCGTGGTCGCGCGCTACGCACCGGAGCGGCTGTTCAAGATCGTGTTCGTCGCCGTCGCCTGGTCGGCCGCGGTACGGCTGATCTTCGCGCGCGAGAGCTGGAAGCTCGGCGATGATCTGCCGAAGGGGCCGCTGATGCGAATCTACGGCTTCTGCGTCGGCATTTTGTCGACCTTGATGGGCATCGGTGGTGGATTGTTTTCGAATCTGCTGATGACGTTCTACGGCCGTCCGATCCATCAGGCCGTGGCGACATCGTCGGCCCTCGCGGTGCTGATCTCGATCCCCGGCGCGCTCGGCTACATCTATGCCGGCTGGCCTGCGGCCGCGCACTATCCCGGCGTTGCAGCCCTGCAAGTCCCGTTCGCGCTCGGCTACGTCTCGCTGATCGGCGCCGTGCTGGTGATGCCGATGAGCCTTGTGACGGCGCCGCTTGGCGTCAGAGCCGCGCATGCGATGTCCAAGCGGAGGCTGGAAGTCGCGTTCGGGTGTTATCTGTTTATCGTCGGCAGCCGGTTTGTGCTGAGTTTGCTGGGCGGGCTCTGACGGAGCTTATCGCGCACTGTCTCTTCATAGTCGTCCTGGACAAGCTCGCGGAGCGAGCGCCGATCCAGGACCCATTGCCCCAGCCAGAAGTGTGACTCGAGACTGACAACCACGAGTCTTCGCCAAACCACCCCTCGGGGTAAGGGGTCCTGGCTTTCGCCAGGACGACAGCGAAATTGGCGCTGTCATACTGTTACAGCACGCCCCTATTTCTTCGCGTAAAGATCCTTGTACGTATCGCGCAGCACGTTCTTCTGCACCTTGCCCATGGTGTTGCGCGGCAGCTCGTCGACGACGAACACCCGCTTGGGCATCTTGAACTTTGCCAAGCGCCCGTCGAGTGCCTTCAACACCGCGGCCTCGGTCACATCGGCGCCCTTGTTGCAGACCAGCACCGCCGTAACGCCCTCGCCGAAATCGGCGTGGGGCACGCCGATCACGGCGGATTCGATCACGCCTGGCATGGCGTCGATCTCGCTCTCGATTTCTTTTGGGTAGACGTTGAAGCCGCCGGATATGACGAGATCCTTGCCGCGGCCGAGAATGTGGACGTAACCCTTGGCGTCGATCTTGCCGAGGTCGCCGGTGATGAAGAAACCGTCGTCGCGGAATTCCGCCTTCGTCTTCTCCGGCATGCGCCAATAGCCCTTGAACACGTTCGGGCCCTTGACCTCGATCATGCCGATCTCGTCGCGCGGCAGCTCCTTGCCGGTCTCGGGATCGGTGACGCGAATGGAGACGCCGGGGAGCGGAAAGCCGACTGCGCCGGGCACGCGCTCCCCGTCATAGGGATTCGAGGTGTTCATGTTGGTCTCGGTCATGCCGTAGCGCTCGAGCACCGCATGCCCCGTGCGGGCCGACCATTCGCGGTGGGTCTCCGCCAGCAGCGGCGCCGAGCCCGAGATGAACAGCCGCATTTGCTTTGTGGTTTCGCGCGACAGTGCAGCGTTCTGGAGCAGACGGGTATAGAACGTCGGCACCCCCATCAGCACCGTGGCACGCGCCATCAGCTTGATGATCAGATCCGGATCGAGCTTCGGCAGGAAGATCATCGACGCCCGCGCGAACAGCGTCACGTTGGTCGCCACGAACAGGCCGTGGGTGTGGTAGATCGGCAGCGCGTGGATCAGCACGTCCTTGTCGGTGAAGCGCCAGAAGCCGACCAGCGAGAGCGAGTTCGACGCCAGATTGTCGTGGGTCAACATCGCGCCCTTGGAGCGGCCGGTGGTGCCCGACGTGTAGAGGATCGCGGCGAGATCGTCGCTTGCGCGCGGGACCGTAGTGAATTCGCTGCTCGCCTTGTCAGCGGCGTCCGTCAGCGAGCCCTTGCCGTCAGCCCCGAGCGTCTCGACTTTCGCTTTCACCTTGGCGGCGATGAGGGCAAGCCCTTCCGCCTTGGCGGGATCGCAGACCACCAGCGAGGGCTCCGCGTCGCCGATGAAGTAATCGAGCTCGTTCAGCGTATAGGCGGTGTTGAGCGGCAGGTAGACCGCGCCGGCCCGCACGGTGGCCAAATACAGCACGATGTTGGCCACGGATTTCTCGACCTGAACCGCAACGCGGTCGCCGGGCTTCACGCCGCGCGCGACCAGTACATTGGCCATCTGTCCGGCCCGGGCGATCAGATCACCATAGCTGATGCGCCCGCCGTCATGCGTCTCGATCGCGAGGCGCTTCGGATCGTCGATGCCGTCGAACAGGCGGGAAAACAAATTGGCGTTGGCAGCTTGGTTCATGCAAGATTTCCTCGACCGCAAGGCTTGACCACAATGCCGGTCAAAACCGAGGGCTGGATTAGCAAAAACCGCCCCGATGAAGCAACGGAGACAGTTTGCATGACCAAAAACGGGAAACGCGTGGCCTGGGTGACAGGCGGCGGCAGCGGGATCGGGGAGGCCGGCGCCGAGGCGCTGGCGGCTGACGGCTGGACGGTGGTGGTCTCGGGCCGGCGCAAGGACGCCCTGGATACCGTGGTTGCGAAGATCACTGGGGCGGGCGGGGCCGCCGAGGCCATTGCGCTGGACGTGTCCGTCTCCGCCGCGGCCCAGAAGGCGGCCGATCAGATCGTCGCGAAGCACGGCCGGATCGACCTGCTGGTGAACAATGCCGGCATCAATGTCCCCAAGCGCAGCTGGAAGGACATGGAACTGGAGGGCTGGGATAAGCTGGTCCAGGTCAATCTCAACGGCGTGCTCTACTGCATGCGCGCGGTGTTGCCGACGATGCGCAAGCAACAGGACGGCTCCATCATCAACGTCTCGTCCTGGGCCGGCCGCCACGTCTCGAAAATGCCGGGCCCGGCCTACACCACAACCAAGCATGCGGTGCTGGCGCTGACCCATTCCTTCAACATGGACGAATGCGTCAATGGCCTGCGCGCCTGCTGCCTGATGCCGGGCGAGGTGGCGACCCCGATCCTGAAGCTGCGCCCGGTGGTGCCGAGCGAAGAGGAGCAGGCCAGGATGCTGCAATCGGAAGATCTCGGCCGCACCATCGCCTTCATCGCAAGCATGCCGGCGCGAGTGTGCATCAACGAGCTCTTGATCAGCCCGACGCATAATCGCGGGTTCATTCAGACGCCGCACAACAGGGATTGAGGTGTAGCGCGAGTCTCATCGCCATCGTCGTCCTGGACAAGCGCAGCGCAGATCCAGGACCCATTCCCCGGGCAGTCGTTTGGCGAAGACTCGGAGTAGCCAGCGTCGCACCGCAACTCCTCCCTGAGGTAATGGGTCCTGGCTTTCGCCAGGACGACGACGGGGAGTGCGCCCCCACGAACACACCCGCACTTAGTTTCACCCATCACAAAGAAGTTTTGTTCGAAACCGCTTCGCAAACCCTCCCGTAATTCGAGCCAACGACGGCGCTGCTGCTTCACGTTCACAGGTCGCAGCCACCGTTGTTGCCCAACTCGAACGCCGGCAATCGCCGGTCACAATCCAATCGGGAGACCCTCCATGTCGAAGCGTATTGCCTATCTCACCGCTGCGGCCTTCAGCGCGCTGGCCATCACCGCGACCGTCGTCGCGCCCGCCCGCGCCGAGGAAAAGACCGTCATGGTCGGCGGCGCCGCGATGTTCCCGTCCAAGAACATCGTCCAGAATGCCGTCAACTCGAAGGACCACACCACGCTGGTGGCGGCGGTGAAGGCGGCCGGCCTGGTGCCGACGCTGGAAGGCAAGGGCCCGTTCACGGTGTTCGCGCCGACCAACGCCGCCTTCGGCAAGCTGCCGGCCGGCACCGTCGACACCCTGGTCAAGCCCGAGAACAAGGCGACGCTGACCAAGATCCTCACCTATCATGTCGTGCCCGGCAAGCTCGAGGCGTCCGACCTCACCGACGGCAAGAAGATGAAGACCGCCGAAGGCGAGGAGCTGACGGTGAAGAAGATGGACGGCAAGGTCTGGATCGTCGATGCCAAGGGCGGCACCTCGATGGTGACGATCTCCAACGTCAACCAGTCGAACGGTGTGATCCATGTGGTCGACACCGTGCTGATGCCGGCGACGTAAATACCGCGCGGTCCGGCTTCACCCCCGAACCGGATGCGACGAAATGGCGAGCCGGGGGTCCCCGGCTCGCTTTATTGTGACCACGATAGCCCGCCGGTATCGATTCGATGCCGGGCAGGGCGTAACGAAAGCGGAAGCATCGGCGTATAATTGCTGTCAGACGATGTTCAGGACGGAACCGCCATGTCGAGCCTCACAGTCACCGACGAGCAGGTCAGCACCACCCCGGCCAAAGTGATCCAGCCGGCCTGGGTCCGGGTCATGCACTGGATCAACGCGCTCGCCATGATCCTGATGATCCTGTCGGGTTGGCAGATCTACAACGCCTCGCCGCTGTTCGGTTTCAGCTTTCCGCGCGACTACAGGCTCGGCGGCTGGCTCGGCGGCGGCCTGCTCTGGCACTTTGCGGCGATGTGGCTGTTGATGATCAACGGCCTTGCCTATCTCCTCACGGGTTTCGCCACCGGCCGCTTCCGCAAGAAACTGCTGCCGATCACCCCGTCCGGCGTGCTCCACGATGTCAGGGCTGCGCTGACCTTCAAGCTCGGCCATGCCGATCTCACCGTCTACAATTACGTCCAGCGCGTGCTCTATGCCGGCATCATCCTGGTCGGCGTGATCATCGTGCTGTCGGGGTTGGGAATGTGGAAGCCAGTGCAGCTGCACTGGCTCGTGAGCCTGTTCGGCGACTATCCGACCGCGCGCTACATCCATTTCTTCTGCATGGCCGCGATCTGCGCCTTCCTCGTCATTCACGTTTTACTCGCGCTGCTGGTGCCGAAGAGCCTGCGCGCGATGATCATCGGCCGCTAGAGCGGAGAGAGAGTCATGGCCAAGCGCTCATTCCTGATCCCCGGCGTCGACAAGCGGCTGCTGATCAAGGATTCCATCAAGACGATGCCAGAGGTCAGCCGCCGCCGCTTCATCGCGGGCGGCGCCAGCCTCGGCGCGCTGACGCTGCTCACCGGCTGCGACGTGATCGACTCGTCCTCTGCCGAGGAGATGCTGAAGTCGGTTTCGAAATTCAACGATGCCGTGCAGGATTTCATCTTCAATCCCGATGCGCTGGCGCCGACGTTTCCGGAGAGCGCGATCACCAAACCGTTTCCGTTCAACGCCTATTACGATCTCGACGACGCGCCCGATGTCGACGGCGAATCCTGGAAGCTCGAAGTCCGCGGCCTCGTCGACAACAAGAAGTCGTGGACGCTTCCGGAATTGTACAAGCTGCCGCAGGTCACGCAGATCACCCGTCACATCTGCGTCGAGGGCTGGAGCGCGATCGGCAGCTGGACCGGCACGCCGATGCGCGACTTCCTCAAGCTGATCGGCGCCGACACGCGTGCGAAGTATGTCTGGTTCCAGTGCGCCGACAAGGACGGCTACAATTCACCGCTCGACATGCGCACCGCGCTGCATCCGCAGACCCAGATGACGTTCAAATACGCCGGCGAAATCCTGCCGCGCGCCTACGGCTTCCCGATGAAAATCCGCGTGCCGACCAAGCTCGGCTTCAAGAATCCGAAATACGTGGTGTCGATGGAAGTCACCAACGACTACAAGGGCGGCTATTGGGAAGACCAGGGATATAATTCGTTCAGCGGGAGCTAGCTCCGCGGACCTGGCCTTACCGTCGTCCTGGACAAGCGAAGCGCAGATCCAGGACCCATTACCCCAGGGTTCAGTTTGACGAAGACCAGCAACCACGAATCTTCGCCAAACTCCTCTGTGCGGTAATGGGTCCTGGCTTTCGCCAGGACGACACCGGTCAAGGCCCCACTTTGCGCTGGCACAGCGCCGCAACCGCGCCCAGCGCCAGCAGCGCTGCCGACACATTCAGCGCGTAACTCAAGCTCCCCAGTGCGTCCGTGATGGCGCCGACCACAATCGGCCCCAGTGTCTGGCCGACGCCGAACGAGATCGTCATCGCCGCGATCGCGGTCGGCCACACCTCGGGCGGATAGTTGAAGCGCACGAAGGCGGTGGTCGAGCCGACCACGGCGAAGAAGGCGACGCCGAACACAATCGCGGAGACCGCGAGCCATGCCGGCGAATGCCCGAGCATCGGCAGGGCGGCGCCGAGCGCGTTGGTGCCGAGGATGATGGCGGTCGCCAGTCCGCCGCGATCGAGCGCGAGCACGCGGCGCCAGGCCCATGGCGTGACGAAGGCGCTCAGGCCAATCAGGCTCCAGAACGCGGCCTGCGCCGCGGCCCCGCCGCCGCCGTCGCGTACATAGGCGATCATGAAGGTCATGTAGGCGATGTAGCCCGCGCCAAACAGGAAGTAGCCGGCGAGATAGACCAGCACGGGAAGAATCGCGAAGGCGCCGTGGCTGCCTTGCGAGAACCGCACGCCGCTCTCGATGCGGACCAGGAACAGCGGCACGGTCATGACGACGGACAGCAATGTCATCGCCCACCACACTATCCACCACGAGCCCGGCCCGAAATATTGCAGCGTGAACGGGGCGATCAGGCCCGAGGCGAGAATGCCGATGCCGGGTCCGGCATAGAACAGGCTGAGCAGGAAATTGGCCCGCTCCGGGCGCGACTGCGCGATGGAAGCGGCCAGCGCGCCGCCGGCGACGAAGCCGGCCGCCGCGCCAACGCCCAGCACGAGACGGGCCAGGCTCAGCGCAACGAAATTCCCGGTCAGCGCGCAAGTCGCGAGCGCCGCGACGCAGGCCAGGGTTCCGCCGCGGATCGCGGCCGACCAGCCCACGCGCTCGATCAGCCGGGACGCCACAAGCGCGCCCGCGAGGTAGCCGACGGCGTTGATGGTGTTCATGAAACCGGCCGCCGAGTAGGACCAGCCGAGGTCTTCCCGCATGTCCGGCAGCACCAGCGAATAGGCGAAGCGGCCGATACCCAGCCCAACTGTCGCGGCCAGCGACAGGGTCAGGATCAACCGTGCGGGGTGGGCATCGGGTGGAGGGCGGTCAGGCGCGTGCAAGGGGTACTCCGGCATGCGCAGTGTGGCAGGCCCTGCCCGCCTTGCACAGCCGCGAGGCGGCAATGGTGTCTTGCCAAGCACGCAACGCCGCTCTAGCACTCCGGCCGAAATTCACGAGATGCCGTCATGCCCGGCCTTGTGCCGGGCATCCACGTTCTTCTGCACCCGAGGCAAGACGTGGATGGCCGGGTCAAGCCCGGCCATGACGAAACGGAGGAAGAACGACCATGGCGACCCACAAACTGCTGCTGCTTCCCGGCGACGGTATCGGCCCCGAGGTGATGGGCGAGGTGAAGCGGCTGATCGACTGGCTCAATTCGGCGGGGATCGCCAAGTTCGAGACCGACACCGGCCTCGTCGGCGGTTCGGCCTATGACGCGCACAAGGTGTCGATCTCGGAAGGCGACATGGCCAAGGCCAGGGACGCCGACGCGATCATCTTCGGTGCGGTCGGCGGCCCGAAATGGGACGCAGTGCCCTACGAGGTACGCCCCGAGGCCGGCCTGCTGCGTCTGCGCAAGGATCTCGGTCTGTTCGCCAACCTGCGTCCCGCCGTGTGCTACCCCGCGCTGGCGGAGGCCTCCAGCCTGAAGCGCGAGGCGGTCGAGGGCCTCGACATCATGATCGTGCGCGAGCTCACCGGCGGCGTCTATTTCGGCGAGCCCAAGACCATCACCGATCTCGGCAACGGCCAGAAGCGCGCCATCGATACCCAGGTCTACGACACCTATGAGATCGAGCGCATCGGCCGCGTCGCCTTCGAACTTGCCAAGAAGCGCAAGAACAAGGTGACGTCGATGGAGAAGCGCAACGTCATGAAGTCGGGCGTGCTCTGGAACGAGGTCATGACCCAGGTCCACAAGCGCGAATATCCCGATGTCACGCTCGAGCACCAGCTCGCCGATTCCGGCGGCATGATGCTGGTGAAATGGCCGAAGCAGTTCGACGTCATCGTCACCGACAATCTGTTCGGCGACATGCTGTCCGACATCGCGGCGATGCTGACGGGATCGCTCGGCATGCTGCCCTCGGCCTCGCTCGGCGAGGTCGACGTCAAGAGCAAGAAGCGCAAGGCGCTGTACGAGCCCGTGCACGGCTCGGCGCCTGATATCGCAGGCCAGGGCCTCGCCAATCCGATCGCGATGATCTCGTCCTTCGGGATGGCGCTGCGTTACTCCTTCGACATGGGCGCGCTCGCCGACAAGGTCGACGCCGCGATCGCCGCGGTGCTGGCCAGCGGCCTGCGCACCGCCGACATCAAGTCGGAAGGCACCATTGCCGCCTCGACCACGCAGATGGGCGAAGCGATCCTGAAGGAATTGCAGAAGCTGCACGCCTAGATTGGTAGCCCGGGGTTCTTGCGGCGCGTCGAAAATCCCGGATTGCGCTTCGCTCCATCCGGGCTACACGACAAACAAAAATGGCCGGGCGCGAGCCCGGCCATTTTGATTCGGTCGATATGTCCGCCTCAGTACAGCGGGAAATTCTGCGGATAGCCGCCAACATCCTGCGGCGTGCTGAGCGGCTGGCGATCGATCGGGCGGTTGAGATTTTCGCGGGCGAAGGTCGGATAGCCCACTGCCGGCGGGAAGGCGTAGTCGGAGAACTTGCGGTCGCCCGGATTGACCTCGGTGCCGCCGTCGAGCCAGGAGCGCTTGCTCACATAGATGCGGGTGCGGCCCTGCTGATAGCTCGAATTGGGGCCGCTCGGGCCGTAATAGTGACGGCCGCTGTCATAGCGCTGCTTCTTGGTGTCGGCCGAGGCGGGTGTCGCGAAGGCTGAGGACATGGCAATCACGGCGCCGGCCGCAAGCCACATCGCCAGTTTGTTCGCGGCAGAGAAATTCGAGCTCATCACGTCCCCTTCAGGCGGCAAGCCGCCAATCAATTTCGTCCTCATACTAACCCGGCCGGGGCGGCTGCAACTAGGTCTATTGGGTCACACCAGCGCTGAATAATCGTGCGCGCCGGCAAAAGTTGCATGGATACAGCCACTTGAGCTTAATGCCGGTCAAAGCGCGCCGCGCAATTGCGCATTGGCGGCGCCGAGCAGCCAGTCCGACGAGCCCGGCGGCGTGCAGGGGCGGCGCTTCAGCTCTGCATGGGCGAACAATTCGGCCAGCTTCGGCTCGTTGCCCGAGGTCAGCAGCGTCAGCCGGTTCAGCGTGCAGGCGATCGCTGCGCGCCGGGCGGGCAGGCTGTCGCCCTGGCAGGAGAATCCGGAGATCTGGAGCGCCGGCTCCTCGCTGCGCTTGAGGTAGCCGAGGCAGGCCCGCGCGCCCTCCGCAGTGCCGGTCGGCTGGAATAGGGCGACGGGGCCGAACTTGGTGTCGATCAGGCCGGCTTGCTCCAGTGGGGTCGTGGTGCCCAGTCCCATCCGGGCGGCCAGATCCAGAGTTGCCGGGCGCGCCACGTCGAATTCGCCGCCTTCCCGGTAAATCTCGAGCTCGGCCACGGGCCTGTCCGCCTCGTTGGCCCAGCGCATCACGTCCCTGCGGCCGCCTTCGGGATGCCTGAAGATGGTGTAAGAAGCTGTTTTGTCTGACGATTCGACCCGGCTGAGGGCGAACCCCGGAGGCGGGCGGTCGGCCACGGCCCAACCCGGCTTCAGCGCCGCATCATCGTCGCCCAAGTTTGGCAGCTGGCCGAGTGCCGCAAGGCCGAGGATGGCAAACAGCACCAAAGCCCCCACATAGGCGAACAGGCGTGCCATCGTGCCGACGACCTCGTCGGCGAAGGCTGCAAGCGCCAGATGGATCTGGGTGGGGTTTGCGGCCGTGCTGGCCTCGGGCGACTGCATCCACGTCCCTAAGGCATGGTCCAACGTTGTCTTGAGGCCGGTTCTCGCATAGAAGCGCTGCTCTTCCTGTTTAAGCCTCAGCTTCAGGAAAGAGCTTTTTCGTCGGAGAGTGAACGATGGGTTACAAAGTCGCAGTCGTCGGCGCGACCGGCAATGTCGGACGGGAAATGCTCAACATCCTCGATGAGCGCAAATTCCCCGCGGACGAGGTGGTGGCCCTGGCCTCACGCCGCAGCATGGGCGTCGAGGTCTCCTACGGCGACCGCACGTTGAAGGTCAAAGCGCTCGAGCATTACGACTTCTCCGACGTCGACATCTGCCTGATGTCGGCCGGCGGCGAGGTGTCGAAGGAATGGTCGCCGAAGATCGGCGCCGCCGGCACCGTCGTGATCGACAATTCCTCGGCCTGGCGCATGGATCCGGACGTGCCGCTGATCGTGCCGGAAGTGAATGCGGACGCGACAGCGGGCTTCAAGAAGAAGAACATCATCGCCAACCCGAACTGCTCGACCGCGCAGCTCGTGGTCGCGCTCAAGCCGCTGCACGACAAGGCGACGATCAAGCGCGTCGTGGTCTCGACCTATCAATCGGTGTCGGGCGCCGGCAAGGATGCGATGGACGAACTGTTCTCGCAGACCAAGGCCGTCTACACCAACCAGGAGCTGGTCAATAACAAGTTTCCCGCGCGCATCGCCTTCAACGTCATCCCCCAAATCGATGTCTTCATGGAGGACGGCTACACCAAGGAAGAGTGGAAGATGATGGCGGAGACCAAGAAGATTCTTGATCCCAAGATCAAGCTCTCCGCGACCTGCGTGCGCGTGCCTGTCTTCGTCGGCCATTCCGAGGCCGTCAACATCGAGTTCGAGAATCCGATCAGCGCGGACGAAGCGCGCGACATCCTGCGCAAGGCGCCGGGCTGTCTCGTCATCGACAAGCATGAGCCCGGCGGCTACGCCACGCCGTATGAAGCGGCCGGCGAGGACGCCACCTATATCAGCCGTATCCGCGAGGACGCGACGGTGGAGAACGGTCTCGTGCTGTGGTGCGTATCGGACAATCTACGCAAGGGCGCCGCGCTCAACGCGATCCAGATCGCCGAAGTCCTGATCAATCGCAAGCTGATCAGCGCGAAGAAGAAGGCGGCGTAGAGGCTCAATTCACAGTGGAAGTCCGCGCCGGGTAAAAACCGCGCGGATTTCGTCCTGGTGCGCCGGATCAAGCTCGATGAGCTTGCGGACGAAACTGGCGCCGCCGCCCGTCTTCACGTCGTCGGGCTGGATCTTGAACCAGGCGTCGAAGAGAAGCTTGTCGGCTTTGGCTTGCTGTAGCAGGCTGCGCAGCTCCCAAAAGGCGCTCCCCCATATCTCGGTGCCGTCGAGTGTGGCGGAGCCCAAGGTGAGCTGCATCTCGCTGAAGCGCCTCCTCTTCGTTAAATCCCAATCGGCGGCTGTCGGGCTGGGATTCGGATTGTTGGCGAAGCTGCACGGAAAGTACCAGGCGAGACCGGATTCGATGGCGAGATAGACGGCGAGCGGGCCGTCGACGACGTCGGGCAGCCGACTCGGATACAGGGCGTGATGCATGTATTCCCTGTTCACGACCGCCGGTTCCATCGCGTATTTGCTGTCGATGACCATCATGCGCTTGGCTCCGTCGTAATAGGCGATCATTCCAAGATCCATGCGCTCGCGGATGTCGATGTTGAGGGATGCGCCGGAAGCCCGGTAGCCGAGCCCTTTCAGGTAGTCCTGGAATTTCTTGAACGCCTCTTCCAGCCGCGCCTTGGCGGCGGCCGATATCTTCGATGTCGGCGTGAAGCCGAGTTTCTCTCCGATGACGTCGACCTTTGTGGAGAGGGTCTTGATCTGTTCGCGCAAGGCATCGAAATCCGCGAAATCGTCGCGCAATTTCTTGTAGTCCCCCGCCAGCACATCACCATCGGCCTTCAGCTTTTCGGCCGTTGCTCGACCGTCTTTCAGCTTGTCCGCAACTTCTTGCTTGACGTTCTCCACTTGCTTGGAGAAGTCGCTGTATTGCTTGATCCCCAGGGCGCCCAAGATCAGGACGAGCAATCCAATTGGTATGCCGACAAAGAAACCGAACAGTTTGGCCCAATCGGTCAAACGGCTTGCAATGGCTTCGGCTGTCTCGACTTCGACGACCTTTTGATCCTTGTAGCGTTTGTCGAAGACCTCCTGGATCCGCTCCTGAACCGTGGACTCGACCAGCTCCTTCAACGCATCGGGGTAAGCATGAAGCGATTTGCCGCATTCATTGCAGAACCTGGCGCCGTCGGAGTTCGGCGTCCTGCAGGAGGCGCATTCGACGGCCATCGCCATCCTCCTCGCATGCCATGAAACAACCTGAAGAAACGATCTTTGGTAAGCTCAACCGGGAAAGAATGCAGCAACCGGTCTGGATTGTCACCAGCCGTTCGCCGGAGCGGCGAATTCAGGGGCGCCGGCCGCAGGTGGTCATGGAGCTGCGCCCACTTGTCGCGTTACGCCGCCCAAAAGTCCTTGCACACTGAAGTTGTTGAAATATCATACATCTACCAAAAATAGGGCATGCGAAGTGCTTGGTGCCGAGCAAAGGTGCGCGAGCCTTGCGCATGACGACAGGGGGGATGCCGCATGCCGACCAGATTTTTGCTCGACCGCAAATTGGACGCGCGTCCGGATCGTTTCGATTTCCGTGACCTGCCCTATCGTTCGAGGCTGGTGAGCCTGCCGCAGGTCTATCCGTCCGACGAGTTGATCGAGCGCTGGTTCTTGGTCTATCGCAACGCAGACATGGTTCTCGATCAGGGCCAGGAAGGGTCCTGCACCGGGTTCGGCCTCGCCGGCGTCGTGAACTATCTCCAGTGGGAGCTCGCAAACGCAAATCCGATCGCAGCCGGCGACCCGAAAGCCGCCCAGCCGGTCGCCCGGCGAAGTGCGCGGATGTTGTACCAGAACGCGCGTCTCTATGACGAATGGAAGGGAGAGGATTACGAAGGATCGAGCTGTCGCGGAGCCATGAAGGGATTTCACAAGCACGGCGTTTGTGGCGAGAAATTCTGGCCGAACTTCGAGAGGCGGCAGAGGCCCGGGACGCCCCGGAGTGGATGGGATACGGATGCACCGCTGACGCCTCTCGGAGCCTATTATCGCGTCGACGGCAAATCCATCGTCGACATGCAGTCAGCGATCTACGAAACGCACGCGATCTACGTATCCGCCGACGTCCACGACGGCTGGGACCGCGTTCGCAACAACTGCAAGACGCTCGAGGCGGCGCTCATTCTCCCGCCAAAAAAGCCGAATGACGTCGGCGGCCACGCCTTCGCGCTGGTCGGTTATACGCCTGACGGCTTCATCGTGCAGAACTCGTGGGGCCCCCATTGGGGATTTCATGGATTTGGCCTGCTGACTTACGAGGACTGGACCCGCTACGGGACCGACGCCTGGGCACTGACGCTCGGCGCACCCATGCGCGTGACACTGCCGCCGATCAAAGGCAAGCAAAGCGGAGCGAATCTTGCGCATCAACCGCATCACTTCGTGAGCCCGTCGATGCGAACCGACCTTTCGCTGGACGAGCGGCTTCGCGAACGGGCGATGCTTCGTTCCGACGTGGCAGGCGATACGAGTGCCGTTTCTCCCTGGATCAACGGCGAAGAGGCCAAGCACATCATCTTCATCGGCCACAATGGCAGCGCCGAACGCGAGCTCGTCGAGGCGAACTCCGGCGACGACGCCGTCGCGGTGGTGGTCCAGCAATGCCTCGACCGGGCGGCCCAGCAGGGATTTTCCGAGCTGGCGATCATTCTTCACGGCGGGCTCAACAGCCGCGACGAAGGTATCGCCAGGGCGCGCGTGCTCGGGCCGTGGTTCGAGGCCAATCGCATCATGCCGATCTTCGTGGTCTGGCAGACGGGTCTTCTGGAATCGGCCGCAGATATTCTGAAGAGCGCCGCGGAGAAGCTGGTTTTGCCGGCGGGAGCGGACAAGGGCTGGCTGAGAAGCAAGATCGACGAGATCAAGGATCGTGCCTTCGAGGTATTCGCGCGCGATGCCGGCGTCAAGGCGATCTGGGAGAACATGAAATTCAGAGCCGCCGGCGCAAGTCGTGCGGGCGGGGGGCTTGCCGTCGCGGCACGAGAGCTTGAGCGCGGGCTCGGCCAGATGAGCAAGAGTCAGCGGCCGCAGATTCATCTGGTCGGACATTCCGCCGGGGCCATCATGCACGGGTATTTTCTAGGCCCCATGAAAGCCCGCGGCCTGAAGGCCAGCTCCATCCATCTTTGGGCGCCGGCCTGCACGGTCGCGTTTGCGTCCGACAAATACGGCAGTGCCTTCGCGGATAAGGTCGCTGATCCCGAGACGACGTTTGTCGACGTGCTCAGCGATGCCAACGAAACGCGCGATCCCTGCGTTCCTGCCCTCTACTCCAAATCGCTGTTGTATCTGGTCTCCCGGGCCCTGGAGCCTGACCACAAGACCCCTGTCCTGGGATTGCAGAAAGTCTGGCGGAAATGGCGGGTGGACGACGATACTTTCATGGCAGGTTCGCAGAAGATCCTGGAGGCGTGGGCGAGTGCGAGCGATGATGTCGTCCTCGACCCGCCAATCAGCGAAACGGAGGTTCCGACGCGTCACGAGCCGGACAAGGACGAAACGATCCCTGCCAATCATGGATCTTTCGACAATAATCTGGACGTCGTGAACCGTACCATCCGCCGCATCATCGGCAAGACGCCTTCGAAGCCCGTCACCGACCTGCGAGGTTTCTAGAGCGTTTTCGAACGAAGTGGATAACGGTTCGCGAAATGAAACGCGTCGTAAGGAGAACTTTGAGCCTCACTCCGATTGCATCAGAACGGAAATGGCTCCAGAGGCGCCTTGGTCAAGCGTCCCTGACGCTCCTGAATTCCTTCGCCGCCTTGTCCAGCACGAACAGCGATCCCTCCGCGACGCCGAAATAGGCGCCGTGGGTCTGCATCTGGCCGCTCTCGACCGCCTTCTGCACGAACGGGAAGGTCATCAGGTTTTCCAGGCTGCGGAAGACCGCGGCCTTCTCGATGCGCTCGACGAATTGCGCCATGGTCTCGTGGTCGCGCTGCTCCACGACCTCGCCCGGCTTGATGAACATCTGCATCCATTTGCCAATGAAGTCGCCGGGCGTGAGCGGCTCGATCTTGTCGACAAAGGCGCGGATGCCGCCGCACTGCGCGTGCCCGAGCACCACGATGTGTTTCACCTTCAGCACCGTCACGGCATATTCCAGCGCCGCCGAGACGCCATGCGCGTTGCCGTCGGGCTGATACACCGGCACCAGATTGGCGATGTTGCGGACCACGAAGAGTTCGCCCGGCCCGACGTCGAAGATCACTTCGGGCGAGACGCGACTATCGCAGCAGCCGATCACCATCACTTCAGGGAACTGCCCCTTCACCGACAGCTCGCGGTAGCGGGTCTGCTCGGTCGGCAGCCGCTGGGTGGCGAAGGCCTTGTAGCCTTCCAGCAAATGCTCTGGGAATGTGTTCATGGCCTATGCCTAATCATATACCGCAGGAGCGAACAAGCCTTTCGAATAGGCAGGCCAGATGCTATCGGCTTCGTTCAGAATACAGATGAGGAAACCGGAAGGAACGCTTGCATGACCCGCCCGCGCCGCAGCCATCTGTTCATGCCCGGCTCCAACCCCCGCGCGCTGGAAAAGGCGCGTAATCTCGCCGCCGACGGCCTGATCCTCGATCTTGAAGACTCCGTCGCGCCCGACGCCAAGGCGGTGGCGCGCGACGGCATTGCCGCCGCGATTGCGGCCAAAGGGTTCGGCAAGCGCGAGATCCTGATCCGGACCAACGGCCTCGACACGCCCTGGTGGGCCGACGACGTCGCGATGGCGGCGAAGGCCTCGCCGGACGGCATCCTGGTTCCAAAGGTTTCAAGCGTCGAGGACCTCGATACGATCGGCCGCCGTCTCGCCGAGCTCGGCGCAGCGCCGACCGTAAAAGTCTGGGCCATGATCGAGACGGCGCGCGCGGTGCTGCATGCCGAGGAACTCGCTGCCGCCGGACGCGATCCAGCGCGGCGCTTGTCAGGCTTCGTGTTCGGCCCCAACGACATCTCGCGCGAGACGCGCATCAAGATGCTGCCGGGCCGCGCGGCGATGATCCCGATGATCACCCATTGCATCCTGGCAACGCGCGCCCATGGCCTCGAAATCCTCGATGGTCCCTACAGCGACATCGCCAATTCCGACGGCTTTGCCACCGAATGCGCGCAAGGCCGCGATCTCGGTTTTGACGGCAAGACGCTGATTCACCCCTCGCAGATCGAAGCCTGCAACGCGATCTTCACCCCGCCCGAAGAGGACGTCGCGCGCGCGCGAAAGATCATCGCCGCGTTCGAATTGCCGGAGAACGTCTCGCGCGGCGCGATCCGTCTCGACGGCGCCATGGTGGAGCGGCTGCACGCCGACATGGCGCGTCGCACGATCGAGATCGCGGATGCGATTGCGGCGATGGGGAAGGGCTAGGCGCAGGCGGTTGCGCCCAAGCCGAACGAGCATTGATGCGGTTATCCGGTCTGCTCGGGGAGCGGCGGTTCTCTGAACGACCACGATCCCGGCTTTTCCCGTTGCGGTGGTGAAAGACAATGCTACGCTCACGCTCGATATTGATCCGGGCAAGCATTTGATGCGCATTTTTTTCCTGGCAGTCCTTCTCGTTACGTCATTTTCATTCGCCACGCCGGCGCTTGCGCAGCAGGCCCGGGTGGCGCTCGTCATCGGAAACGGTGCCTATGAGAAGGTGCCCGAATTGCCGAACCCGACGCGCGATGCGGCAGACGTTGGTCGCGCGCTGGAGCGGCTTGATTTCAAAGTCACCCAGGTCAAGAACGCCACGGCGCAGGAGATGAGGAAAGCTGTCGTCGAGTTCGGCCGCTCTGCCGAGGGAGCAGACCTTGCGGTCGTTTTCTATGCCGGACACGGCATGGAGGTCAGCGGCGAGAACTGGCTGATTCCGGTCGGCGCAGAGCTGCGCAGCGATACCGACATCGAAAGCGAGGCCATCAGCCTGCGCTCGGTGAGCCTTCAGGTTTCGAAGGCACGAAAGTTGGGCCTTGTGATACTGGACGCATGCCGCAACAATCCTTTTGCCGCAAAGATGAGGCGCTCGCTGAGCACCCGGGCCGTGGCTCGCGGACTCGCTCCGACGGAGCCATCCGATAACGTTCTGATTGCGTACGCCGCGCGGGACGGTACGACGGCAAGTGACGGGGACGGCCGGAACAGCCCATTCACGGCATCGCTCCTTCGCCACATTGAAACGCCGGGGCTGGAGATATCGTTTCTGTTTCGTCGTGTTCGTGACGACGTGATGGCGGCCACCAGACGCGAGCAGCAGCCTTTCGTATACGGCTCTTTGTCGAAGGAAGAGATTTACCTGAGAGCTCCTGTGGCGAGCGCTCAAACGCCAGTCGCGTCGGCTCCCGCGCCCGCAGATGCCGCGGAAGACGAGAAGTTTTGGCTGGCTATCCAGACCTCCACGGTGGCAGGCCTCTACGAGGAGTTTCTGGCCAGGTATCCCCGCAGCAGCCACGCCGCAGAAGCGCGCCAGCGGGTCAAGAATTTCAAGGCCAACGAACTTGCGGTGCTCTCATCTCCAGCTGCCCCTCCGAAACCGGACGCAAAAACCGTCGTCCGAAATCCATTTGCGCCCGAAGATAACCAGAAAGTGGCAGCCATCGCGGCCGCTCAGCAACTCAAACTGCCAAGCTTCGCTATCTCGCCTGATCAGAATGATCCACTCAATGCCAACTCCAGATTTGTCGGCGTGTGGTCCAACAAGCGTGGATGGACGAATGGCAAGGGGCGGTATGCCATGCTGATCGTTACGGAGGTCTCTGCCACCGGCTTAGCCAAGGGACACTACCTCTGGGGGCCGCCGACAAAGGCATCGTGGGTGAAGGATGAGGCGGGGTACCGATCGTTTGCCGAATACATTGTGAGCGACAAATTCTCCATCAGCGGAACACCCGTCACCGTCAGGATGGACAAGAACGTCCTTGCGCTGTCGTCCGTCAACAAGGAAAATCCAACTGAGAAGGCGAACATAGAGCTCCGCCCTGTCTGGAAGCTCGTGCCGGTGCCGGAGGATGTTGATCCTTCAAGCAAGCGCGAGAAAACCTCGCAGCCTCATGCTGCCAAAAAGGAAAGCGCGGCCGAACCGAGCCCGCCAGGCAATGTCAGTGGGACGAGCATGGAAGAGCGCTATCGTGCTTGCAGAAAACTCGTCAAAGGATTTGCCCGGCGCGAGGCTTGTGCCCGAACGGGCGTGATCTAGCACCGGCGGGACATCCGGCCGCTAAACCAATCCCTTGATGAGGGCAATGCCTCAGCGATGTGCGTGATCCGCGCGATCGAGCGACTCCAGCGTCGAGGCATTTGCGCAGAAGCCGTGGTAGTTCTCCGCGGCGGTGCCGTCGGCCAGCTCGCGATCGCACCGGCCTTTGTGGCTGCAAAGCGCGCACACCCGCTCCATGTCGCGCAGCAGTAGGGGCTGCGCGCGGCCGAGCCCTTCGGCGCTGATGCCGAGCTGCTCCAGCATCTTCGGCAGCTCGTCGGCGGAGTGCTTGCCGTGGCGGACCAGCTCCTCCAGATCGTCAGGCGCGATCCGCAGATCTTGCGCGATCCGATCGAAATCGGCGCGGTCGAGCTGCCGGATCTCGTTCAGCTCGCGGCGATGCTTCAGCCAGCTTGCAAAGGACTCGATGAGGTCCTGGACAATGGGATAAGGCCTGGTGGCGGTGCTCATGCGAAGCTCCATTCGAACGGCGGAATTGGAGCGAGACTAGGCACAATGGTGCAGGTGCGCGTTGCGCTGGATCAAACAGCGATGATGGGACCGCGGCCTCCGGTGCACCTCTCCCGCTTGCGGGAGAGGTCGGCGCGTCCGGGCGATGCGAAGCATCGTCCCGCGCGCCGGGTGAGGGTTCTCTCCTCTAGGGGATTATCCCGTTGTGGAGACACCCTCTCCCCAGCCCTCTCCCGCAAGCGGGAGAGGGAGCGCACCTCTTGCGCGGCAGCTAGCCGAACCGCTCCGCCGCCCACGCATACAGGCTGCCCGGGATCGGTTTCTCACTACCCCTTCCCTTGGGCGAGATGTGCAGGCCGATGATCTCGCGGTCGGTGACGAGGCCAAGATAGCTCGAGGGATCGAAGAACAGTTTTGGCTCGGCATGCACGGCGTAGAACGATTGCTTCGGCAGTGCGTTTTGCAGCTCGCCGGTGCGACGCGCGAGCGCGGTGAGTGCCGCCGGCCCGAAGATCGCGACGCGGATGTCGGAGAGGCGGTTCGAGCCGCCGCGCAGGCGGCGCATCGCAAACGTGACGCGATGGCGCAGCGACAGCCAGTTCGGCGTCAGCTCCTCCTGCTCCATCAGCTCTTCGAAGGCGGCAACGATGCCGTGCTGGGGCGGAAGGTAAATCACGGAGTTGCCGAGCTGGCGTGGCCGCTCCCACGCGAAATAGGGCTTTGCCGGATCGATCTCGACCGGCCTGAGCAGCAGCACGTCTGCGTCGAGCCAGAGGCCGAGGCCCTTCGCCATCAGCTTCATGCGGAAGAAGTCGCTGAACTGAAGCGTGGTCCAGTCGCGCCAGCTGCCGTCCGGCTGCGGCGGCCGCAATCGTTCCGAGAACGCATGCGGCAGGATCGCCTCGGCATCCGCGTTGCCGATGCCCGCGGGCAGGCCGGGAATGGTGTCAAAACTGTAGACCGTGACCTTGTGGCCGGCAGCCAGCTGCGAGCGCAGACAGGTCTGGCGCAGGGCGTCCATCGGGCCATGCCAAAAGGTGACGATGTCAGGCAACATGGGCGCAAGCTATAGAGGACAACACTGGCAAAGAAAAAGCCCCGGCGCTGTCAGCACCGGGGCTCGAAACTCAGATCAATTTCAGGCCCAGGCGCGTTCGCGCTTGAGCTTGTCCTCATAGGTGTCGATCGAGGCCTTCTTCTCCATCGTCAGGCCGATGTCGTCGAGGCCGTTGATCAGGCAGTGCTTGCGGAACGGGTCGATCTCGAACTTGACCTTGCCGCCGTCGGGGCCGCGGATCTCCTGGTTCGGCAGGTCGATCGTCAGCGTCGCGTTGGCGCCGCGCTCGGCGTCGTCGAACAGCTTGTCGAGGTCTTCCTGGGCAACGCGGATCGGCAGAATGCCGTTCTTGAAGCAGTTGTTGTAGAAGATATCGCCGAACGAGGTCGAGATCACGCAGCGGATGCCGAAGTCGAGCAGCGCCCAGGGCGCATGCTCGCGGCTCGAGCCGCAGCCGAAATTGTCGCCGGCGACCAGCACCTTCGCATTGCGATAGGCGGGCTGGTTGAGGACGAAATCCGGATTCTCGCTGCCGTCGTCCTTGTAGCGCTGCTCGGAGAAGAGCCCCTTGCCAAGGCCGGTGCGCTTGATGGTCTTGAGGTACTGCTTCGGAATGATCATGTCGGTGTCGACATTGATGATCTTCAGCGGCGCCGCGACGCCTTCCAGCGTGGTGAACTTGTCCATGGTTGCGCTTTCCCGGGATGGTCTAGGGAACCGGTATTTATCGCGATCGGGGCGGAAATCCTAGGCCGAATTCGGCAGATCTCGTCTGCCTAACCGGGCTCTTGAGCCTCGATCGTGGCCATGTCGTCGTCCGACAGGCCGAAATGATGGCCGACCTCGTGGATCAGGACGTGGCGGACGATATGGCCGAGGCTTTCGTCGTGCTCGGCCCAATAATCCAGGATCGGCCGGCGGTAGAGCCAGACCATGTTGGGCAGCCGCGCCACGTCGCCAAAACTCTGCTGCGGCAGGCCGACGCCCTGGAACAGGCCGAGCAGGTCGAACTCGCTCTCGCATGCCATTTCGTCCAGGACTTCCTCGGTCGGGAAGTCGTCGACGCGGATGATCACGCCCTCGCACAGCCTACGAAACTCCGCCGGCAGGCGTTCGAACACTTCGTGCGCCATCGCTTCCATTTCGGCCAGCGAAGGCGCTTTCAATTCCGTCCACATGGGCCTCTCATAGCGTGGGTTTCGCGGCGATGCATCCGGCTTTATAAGCGCGGCGAGGTTGACGGGCGCCGTCAAAACGGGGAGCGTAGGCCTCGAAGTGGACGTTTAAATGGGCGGAAAAATGCGAGCGAAAACAGCGCTGACGCTACTGTGCATGGGGTTGTTTTCGCAGTTTTGCGTTGGGGCGGAGGCCCAGACCGCGGCTCCCGGGATCAGGCTGGCCCAGGCGGCCTCGCGAGACGATCTCCCGCCGCCGCGCAAGCGGCCCCCGGCGCGCCTGCGCGTCACGCCCTATTACAGTCCGGATGGCGTCTATCCCCGTTACAATCCCGGTCCCGATGCGGTCCGCGAGTGCAACGCCACCTATGTGCAGGAATATCGCCCCAGCGGCACGGTGATCGTGCCGCATATGAGCTGTTACTGGCGCCGGGGCTGATACGAGCGCGATGCCGTCGCGCGCCTGAGGTGGAGGTCGTCATGACGAGATGGTTCGCATTGGCGGTTGGCGTCGGGCTTGCCGCAGGCCTGTCTCACGCGTCCGCTGCGCACAGGGTGACGAAGCTGCCCGATGCGTCGGCCGGGCGCGCGGTGTTCGACGGGCGCCGACATGTGCGGTCCGATGTCGTGCGATACGCCCCGCGTCCTGATCCGCATTACTACGCGCGGCCGGTCTACTACCGTCCTTATCCCTACGGCGTGCCGGCACCGTTCGTGCTCGGCTTCGGGCCGTGGTGACGACGTCGCGGCGCGGCGCAGTGCACGTCGTTCATTCATGAGGCATTCACGTCGCTGTCCCTAATTTAATCTTGGGAGCGATTGCCAATGAACAGGGATGACGCGAGCCGGGAGCGAGCGTCGCAACTCCGCTGTCCAGATTCAGGGAGAAGTCCATGCTGAGAATATTGGGTCTCAGGGCAAGCCCGATGCGCTTGCTCGGGATTGCGGCCGCCGCGACGCTGATGCTGTCGGCCGGAACGACGCGTCGTGCTGAAGCGATGACTCCAATCAATCCGACCGCGTTGCCTGCGGCGAAGGCCGCAAGTGACGACATGATCCAGGTTCGCCACGGCGGCGGTGGCGGCGGTGGGCATGGTGGCGGCGGCTTCCATGGCGGCGGTGGTTTCCACGGTGGAGGCGGCTTCCACGGTGGCGGAGGACATATCGGTGGCTTCCGCGGCGGTGGTTTCCACGCGGGTGGCTTCCGCGCCGCGCCGGCCTTTCATGGCGGCGGCTATCGCTACGGCGGAATTCGCCACTATGGTGGGGGCGGATTCCATCGCTACGGCGTCTATCGCCCGCACTACGGCTATCGTCATTTCCACCGGCGCTATTACGGCGGCTACTATCCCTATTATCACCATCCGCGCCGCTGCCGGGTCATCTGGACCTATTACGGCCCGCGCCGCGTCTGCCGCTGGCATCGCTGGCACCATCCGTACCGCTATTGGTAATGTGAGTTGTGTCGTCATGCCCGGGCTTGTCGCGGGCATCCACGATCTTTCTGTGCAAGTCTAAGAACGTGGATGGCCGGGACGAGCCCGGCCATGACGGAGAACGTCGGTTAAACCCAATCCTTCAGTTTCCACGTCGCCGACGTCCATCGCGTCAGGTTCTCGATCTTCCACTGCTTGAACATTGCCGGCGGCCAGCGGCTGAGCTTCGAGGTCTCCTCGGCCTCGGGCTTGGCGACCATGCGCAGCGGTGCCGCGCGCCGCCGATGCTGGGGCGTCGCCGCGCTGATCAGATCGACATATTCAGGCTTGCTGGCCATGAGCTCGTGTCCTCGCGAAACCCTCGCGAGGACGCAGTGTCGGCGCTGCGGATTAACGGCGGTTTGCCGCAATCGCTCAAATTAAAGCGAGCGGCTTACCGCCACTCCCTGATGTCGACGAAGTGACCCGCGATCGCCGCGGCCGCCGCCATCGCCGGCGACACCAGATGCGTGCGGCCCTTGAAGCCCTGGCGGCCCTCGAAGTTGCGGTTCGACGTCGAGGCGCAGCGCTCTTCGGGAGCCAGCTTGTCGGGGTTCATCGCGAGGCACATCGAGCAACCGGGCTCGCGCCATTCGAAGCCGGCCTTGATGAAGATCTTGTCCAGACCTTCAGCCTCGGCCTGCTCCTTCACGAGGCCGGAGCCCGGCACGACCATGGCGTTGACGCCGCCTGCGACCTGCTTGCCTTCCGCGATCTTGGCGGCGGCGCGCAGATCCTCGATCCGGCCGTTGGTGCAGGAGCCGATGAAGATGCGGTCGAGCTTGATGTCGGTGATCTTCGTCCCCGCGGTCAGGCCCATATATTTCAGCGCGCGGTGCTTCGACAGGCGCTTGGCCTCGTCCGCGATCTTGTCGGGATCTGGCACGCTGCCGGTGACCGAGATCACGTCTTCAGGGCTCGTGCCCCAGGTCACGATCGGCGGCAGCTTCGCTGCATCGAGCCGCAGCTCGTGGTCGAAATGCGCGCCCTCGTCCGAGCGCAACTTCTCCCAGTAGCGCATCGCCGCGTCCCAATCCGCGCCCTTCGGTGCCTTCGGACGGCCGCGCAGAAAGTCGAACGCCTTCTGGTCCGGCGCGACCAGGCCGGCGCGCGCGCCGCCTTCGATCGACATGTTGCAGACCGTCATGCGGCCTTCCATGCTGAGCGCGCGGATCGCGTCGCCGGCGTATTCGAGCACGTAGCCGGTGCCGCCCGCGGTGCCGATCTCGCCGATGATCGCGAGGATGATGTCCTTGCCCGTCACGCCGTCAGGCAATTTGCCGTCGACGGTGACGCGCATGTTCTTCGCCTTCTTCTGGATCAGCGTCTGCGTCGCCAGCACATGCTCGACTTCCGACGTGCCGATGCCGTGCGCGAGCGCGCCGAACGCACCATGCGTCGAGGTGTGGCTGTCACCGCAGACGATGGTGGTGCCGGGCAGCGTGAACCCCTGCTCGGGGCCGATGACGTGGACGACGCCCTGACGCTTGTCGAACTCGTCATAATATTCGATGCCGAATTCCCTGGCGTTGTCGGCCAGCGCCTTGATCTGCTCGATACTTTCAGGGTCCGGGTTCGGCTTGGTGCGGTCGGTGGTCGGCACGTTGTGATCGACGACGGCCAGCGTCTTCTCGGGTGCGTGGACCTTGCGCCCGGTGGCGCGCAGGCCTTCGAACGCCTGCGGTGAAGTGACCTCGTGCACGAGATGGCGATCGATATAGAGCAGGCAGGTGCCGTCCTCGGCTTCGTGCACCAGATGGTCGTTCCAGATCTTGTCGTACAATGTGGTCGGCTTGGACATGAGCGTCAGCTCCAGGAATGTTGTGTCGAGCGGGTTGCGCGGCTGGCGCGCGGGGCAACAAAATCGTCAGCGCAGCTTTTAGGCTGCGCGCGTAAGCTCTGACGTTGCCGAGGTCGCGAAGCGTCCGAAGAACCGGCCGGGCAGCCGCGAGCGATCGTCGATCACGACGCGCTTGACGGGCGAGAGGCTGGTCAAATCTGGAAACATTCCAAGAATATATAGCAGGCCGAACCGGAATCGCGAGGGCTTTGACGCGCACGGCTGACGCAACAAAAAAGCGCGGGGTTTAGCCCCGCGCTCTCGATAACTCGCCTGTAAGCGGAGCTTACTCGTTGACGGCAGCAGCCGGGCGGTCCTGCTTCTTCTCGACGATGCGGGCCGACTTGCCGCGAAGGTTGCGGAGATAATAGAGCTTGGCGCGACGCACCTTGCCGCGGCGCACCACCTTGATCGAGTCGATCATCGGCGACATCACCGGGAACACGCGCTCCACGCCTTCGCCGTACGAAATCTTGCGCACCGTGAAGCTCTCGTTGAGACCACCGCCGGAACGGCCGATGCAAACGCCTTCATAGGCCTGCACGCGGGTGCGGTCGCCTTCGACGACCTTCACGTTGACGATCACGGTATCGCCGGGGCCGAACTCCGGGATCTCCTTGCTGGCGGAGAGCTTGTCGAATTGCTCTTTTTCGAGCTGTTGGATCAGGTTCATGGGTAAATCTCCATCGGCGCGCCCAGCCTTGGAAAACGGGGGCTGCGCGAAATTCGTTTATCCAGCCATTGCGGATGTGGCCGCTGCTATAAGGCAAGCCGGAGCGTTTGTCACCCGTCTGTCTTGTTTTTTGGCGTTTTTTGGCGTCCGGCCCGATTCGGGACTTTGCTCGGGATCTGGGCCCACAAATCCGGTCGCCGGGCCGCCGTCAGGGCCTCGGATTCCGCCCGCCGCCAGCTGGCGACCTTGGCATGGTCACCGGAGGTCAGGACATCAGGGATCGGTGCCCCCTCGAACAGCTGCGGGCGGGTGTACTGGGGGTATTCGAGCAATCCGTCCGAAAAGCTTTCCTCGGTTCCCGAGGCTTCCTTGCCCATCACGCCCGGTAGCAGCCGGACGCAGGCGTCAATCAGGGCCAGGGCTGCGATTTCACCGCCGGAGAGCACGTAATCGCCGATCGAGACCTCCTCCAGGCCTCGCCCGTCGATCACGCGCTGGTCCACCCCCTCGAACCGCCCGCAGACGATCAGGGGACCCGGGCCCTTGGCCAGTTCCAGGACACGGGCCTGGGTCAATGGCCGACCCCTCGGGCTCATCAGCAGTTTCGGCCGGTCCGGGCCGATCGCGGCGGCATCGATGGCGGCCGCCAGAACATCGGCCCGAAGCACCATGCCCGGTCCACCGCCGGCCGGGGTGTCATCGACACTGCGATGGCGGTCGGTGGCCGAGGCCCGGATGTCCCGCGCCTCCAGTTCCCAGAGCCCGCCAGCGAGCGCCCGGCCAGCCAGGCTCACGCCGAGCGGCCCCGGAAACATCTCCGGAAACAGCGTCAGCACCGTCGCGCGCCAGGGTGAGGAGGTGGTCATCGGATCTCAGTTATTGTCGTCCCGGACAAGCGGAGCGCAGATCCGGGACCCATAACCACCGCACTTCGTTTTGCGACGGCTGGAGCGATCAGCTTAGCCAAAAATTCTGGCCTGTGGTCATGGGTCCCGGCCCCCCGTGCGCAAGTTGCGCACTAGGCCGGGACGACTCGGGGAGGAATCCTCCTCCGTGTCCTCTGCCTCGATCTCCTGCGGCAGCGCGATCACGACGCGGCCGCCTGCGATGTCGACCTCCGGCACCACCGCGTCCGTGAACGGCAGCAGCATTGTGGTGCCTGTGGGCGGCGCGATCTCGATGATGTCGCCGGCGCCGAAATTGTGGATCGCGAGCACGCGGCCGAGCGCATCGCCGGCCGTGGTGACGGCGGCGAGCCCGATCAGATCGGTGTGGTAATATTCGCCCTCGTCCGTCGCGGGCAGCTTTTCGCGCGCGACATAGAGCTCGATGCCGTTGAGGCGCTCGGCGTCATCGCGGGTCGTGACGCCCTTGAACGTCGCAACCAGATGATCCTTGGCCGCGCGTGCCGTTGCGACCTCGAACTGGCGCTTGCCGTCCTTGGACGAGAGCAGGCCATAGCTCCGCACGGCAAATGGATCTTCCGTGAAGGTCCACAGTTTGACCGCGCCGCGCACGCCATGCGCGGCGCCGATCCGCGCGACGCAGACCAGCGCCGGCATGATCTCGCCTTAACCCTTCGCGGCGGCTTCGGCCTGCGCCTTGCGCTCCTTGCGCGGCACGGCCTTCTCGGGGTTGTTGCGCACTTCGCGCTTCTTGACGCCGGCGGCGTCGAGGAAGCGGGACACGCGGTCCGACGGCTGCGCACCCTTGGCGAGCCAGGCCTTCACCTTGTCCATGTCGAGCTTCAGCCGGGTCTCGTTGTCCTTCGGCAGCAGCGGGTTGAAATAGCCGAGACGCTCGATGAAGCGGCCATCGCGGGGAAAACGCGAATCGGCGACGACGACGTGATAGACGGGACGCTTCTTGGTGCCTGCACGAGCGAGACGGATAACGACGGACATCTAAGTTCTCCTTCAAAGTACGTTTTGTTCGGTTGATTGGTATTCCGCGTTGCACGAGACCGTTGCGATCTCCCGCGACGAATTCCTCATTTCTTCTTGCCGGGGAAACCGCCGAGGCCCGGCAGCATCGGCTTGCCGCTCAGTCCGGTCAGGCCCGGAACGTTCGGCAGACCCTGGCGCAGCCCGGGAGGCAAATCCTTCGGCAGGCTGGGCAGACCCTGTCCGCCGCCACCCTGCATCTTCTCCTGCAGCGCCTTCATCTCTTCCGGCGACGGCGGCTTCATGCCACCGCCAAAACCCATGGCCTGCGCGATGCCGGCGAGCGGACCGCGCTTGCCGGAGCCCATGGCCTTCATCATGTCGGCCATGTTCCGGTGCATCTTGAGCAGCTTGTTGACCTGCTCGACGCTCTGGCCGGAACCTGCGGCGATGCGCTTCTTGCGGCTGGCCTTGAGCAGATCTGGATGACGGCGCTCGTCGCGCGTCATGGAATCGATCACCGCGACCTGGCGCTTCAAGATCTTGTCGTCGATGCCGGCGGCCGCGATCTGGTTCTTCATCTTGGCGATGCCGGGCATCATGCCCATCAGGCCGCTGATGCCGCCCATATTGGCCATCTGCGACAGCTGCTCGCGCATGTCGTTGAGGTCGAACTGACCCTTGCGCATCCGCTCTGCGGTGCGCGCGGCCTTTTCGGCATCGATGTTGGCGGCAGCGCGTTCGACCAGCGAGACGACGTCGCCCATGCCGAGGATGCGGCCGGCGATACGGTCGGGGTGGAAGTCCTCCAGCGCGTCGGTCTTTTCACCGGTGCCGAGCAGCTTGATCGGCTTGCCGGTGACCGCGCGCATCGACAGCGCGGCGCCGCCGCGGCCGTCGCCGTCGACTCGTGTCAGCACGATGCCGGTGAGGCCGACGCGCTCGTCGAAGGCGCGGGCGAGATTGACGGCGTCCTGGCCGGTGAGGCTGTCTGCCACCAGCAGCACTTCATGCGGATTGGCAGCGGCTTTGATGGCTGCCGCTTCCGCCATCATCTCTTCGTCGAGCGTGGTGCGGCCGGCGGTATCGAGCAGCACAACGTCGTAGCCGCCGAGCTTGCCGGCCTCGAGCGCGCGCTTTGCGATCCGCGCCGGCTGCTGGCCGGCAACGATCGGCAGCGTCGGAATGTCGAGGTCGCGGCCCAGTACGGCCAGCTGCTCCATCGCCGCGGGACGGTAGATGTCGAGCGAGGCCATCAGCACCTTGCGCTTGTCGCGCTGGACCATGCGACGGGCGAGCTTTGCGGTGGTGGTGGTCTTGCCGGAGCCTTGCAGGCCGACCATCATGATCGGCACCGGCGGCACGGAATTGATGTCGATGGTCTGGCTTTCGGCGCCGAGCGTGTTGATCAGTTCGTCATGGACGATCTTGACCACCATCTGGCCTGGTGTCACCGACTTGACGACGGTGGCGCCGATCGCCTGCTCGCGGACCCGCTCGGTGAAGCTGCGCACCACTTCGAGCGCGACGTCGGCTTCCAGCAGCGCACGGCGCACCTCGCGCATGGCGGCGTCGACGTCCTTTTCGGTCAGCGCACCGCGCCCCGTCAGACGATCGAGAATGCCGCCAAGCCGTTCCGACAGATTGTCGAACAATGCCGTTGTCCCTTTTCCACCTCCCCCGCAAGCGCGGAGAAGGGAGCAGAAAATCCAAACACCTTCACGCCCGAGGGCGCACAGCGCTGTCGGGCGTTGGCCTCTGGCCTCTGGGGCCAGTCGGCGGGTCGAAAAGAAAGCCTTTCCGAGAAAGTGGCCGGGTTAAACGCCGCGGCTGCCCGAAAGTCAAGGAAAGTTAGGGTGGCCGGGGCCGCTTTGGAAGGCAAAGCCTTGAAAAGATGAACTTTCTTGCGGCGGGTTCCTTTTCCGCAGACCCCGCCCATATAGCGGTGATGTCTTGCCCCTCCGACCATCCCTGAAGCCAGACCCGTGCCGATCACCCGCCGCCGCCTTTTCGGACTGCTCGCCGGGGCTGGCGCATTGGTCGGCGTGCCCTCCCTTTGGATGTCTCGCATGAAAACCTACGACGGCCCGGTCTCCGACCATTTCGACGGACTGACCTTCTTCGATCCGGACGGCGCGCCGCCGAAATCGCTTCGTGAGGTCCTGCGCTGGCAACTCGGCTGCAAGCGGCAGCGCGCGACCTGGCCGGATTGGGCGCCGAGCCCCCACGCCGACACCCCGCCGGACCGCGTCGACGGCGATAAGGTGCGGCTCTCTTTCGTCGGCCACGCCAGCTGGCTCATCCAGACCGGCGGCCTCAACATTCTCGTCGATCCCGTCTGGTCGACGCGGGTCTCGCCCGTCAGCTTCGCCGGGCCGAAGCGGCACAACGATCCCGGCATTGCGTTCGATCATTTGCCGAAGATCGATGTCGTGCTGGTCTCGCACGGCCATTACGACCATCTCGACATCGCGACGTTGTCGCGGCTCGCCAAGAATTTTGCCCCGCGTGTGGTGACCCCGCTCGGCAATGACGTCACGATGCGCAGCACCGATGCGACGATCAAGGTGGACGCGTTCGACTGGCATGATCGCGTCGAACTCGGTGGCGGCATCGCCATGACGCTGGTGCCGACCCGGCACTGGTCGGCGCGCGGGATGTTCGATCGCAACAAGGCGCTGTGGGCGAGTTTCGTGCTGGAGACGCCGGCGGGGAAAATCTACGTCGTCTGCGATTCCGGCTATGGCGATGGCGGGCATTTCCGCCGCGTCGCCGAGAAGCACGGCCCGTTACGCCTGGCGATCCTCCCGATCGGCGCCTACGAGCCGCGCTGGTTCATGCGCGATCAGCACATGAACCCGGAAGACGCGGTGAAGGCGCTCGCGGATTGCGGCGCGCAAGCCGCACTCGGGCATCACCACGGCACGTTCCAGCTGACCGATGAAGCAATCGATGCGCCGGCGAAGGCGCTGGTCGAGGCACTCGACGCCGCGAAGGTTCCGCAGGAAAGATTTGTGGCGATGAAGCCCGGGCAGGTGGTGGAGATCTGACTCCCTCGTGCGATTTATCTCCGCTGTCGTCCCGGACAAGCGGAGCGCAGATCCGGGACCCATAGCCACAGGGAGAAGTTTGGCGAAGATTCGGAGTTACCTGTGTCGCGTCACAACCACTCCCTGTGGTTATGGGTCTCGGCCTGCGCCGGGACGACACCGTTGTTGTGGCCGGCAGTGTGCCTCTTAGGGCCTACGGCCCCGTCTTGATCGCCCAGCTCACATTCACCGTCACCGCCAGCGTTTCCTCGCCCGGCGCGACCGCGGCCTGCGGTGCGGCCATCGGAGCTGCGGCCATGCGTCCCTTGAACAGCGGCATCGGGGCGCCGCCTTCGGACACGCTGAGCGGCGCGCCGAGCGTGACGCCGGTGGCTCTGGCGTAGATCTCCGCTTTGCGGCGAGCGTCTGCGACAGCCTTCTCGCGGGCATCGTCGAGCAATTTCGGGGCCTGCGTCACCTCGAAGGAGATGTTGCCGATATCGTTGGCGCCGGCGCCGACCAGCGTGTCGATGATGGCGGCGACCTTGGTCACGTCGCGGATCTTCACGGTGACGCGGTTGGAGGCGCGGAAGCCGACCACGGGCGAGGCGCCGGTGGATTTGTTCTGACCGTATTGCGGCTGCAGCGACAGCCGCGAGGTCTGGTAATCCTTCTCGTCAATGCCTGCGCCCTTCAGCGCCAGCAGCACCTTGCCCATCGCGGCGTTGTTGGCGTCGGACGCTTCCTTGGCCGATTTGGCGTCGTTGGCGACGCCGGCGTCGATCTGCGCGAGATCAGGCGCGGCGGAGATCGTAGCTTCGCCGCTCACCGAAATCGCTGCCGGAAAATCATCGGCGAGCGCGGGCGCTGCCAGCAGTGCGGCGGCAGACGTAACGAGGGAGGTCAAAAGGATGGCAGGCTTTTTCATCGGTCTCACTTCAGCGGCACGAAAACATTGATCACGAGCTTGTCCTCGGCCGTCTTCAGGGGATCGGTGAGGTATTCCTCGATGAAGGTGTCCTTGGCTTCCAGCTTCTTGTCGTCGAGATGATTGGTGATCGCCTCGTAGGTGTTGTCCATGTTGTCGTAGGAGCCGCGGTGGACGAATTTCAGCGCCTTGCCCTCCGGCGATTTACCGATGCTCATGTCCTTGGGCAGGTTCTTCGGATCCTGCTCGACCGGGATCTCGGCAAGGAAGGTGAAGCCGGTGTCGTCGGTCGAGGTGTAGACGATCATCGAATTGCCGGCGTGCTTGATACCCTGCTTGTCCAGCAGCGTGTTCAGCGCCTTGAAGGCGTCGATCAGCGTGTCGAAGGCCGAGTCCCAATTGGCAGTGCCCTTGACCATCACGACCTTCCTGGACTCGAGCGTGGTCTCCTGGCCGAAGGGATCGGCCGTCTGCACGGGAGCCGGCGTCGCGGCCGCGGCGGGCGGCGGGGCGGCGGGGCTCGGTGAGGCGCTGGCGGCGGGCGAGGGCGAGGTTGCAAGGGAGGTTGCAGGGGAGGTTGCAGGGCTTGGCGAGGCGCTGGCCGCCGGCGAGGGCGTGGCCACGGGTGCAGCGCTCGCGGCCGGGGCGGGCGAAGCCGACGGGGCCGGCGAGGGGCTCGGCGTTTGGGCCAGCGTGGCGGACAGACCAAACGACAAGGCGGCTGCCGGGATCAGCGCGGCCAAAGCGAGACGACGAAACCTGAACATTTTTATTCTCCCCAATAGCTTATCCGCCAAGGCCTTGCGTCCCCGAGGCCTTAACCCGGCCGCATGTCCCGGATCGCGCGAATTTCGCCGTTCTAACACGCGAGCGCCGAATTCGTCCCATGACAGATGCGTCATGGCAGCGTCCTGGCTCTTGTCGGCAAATCACTGGCCAAGCCGCCAAGGATCGCCATATAAGGCAGGCGAAATTCGGGAATTTTCATGAGCGCGCTGGCCAACCACGCATTTGCCAAGATGAACGGCATCGGCAACGAGATCGTCGTTGTCGACATGCGCGATTCCACCTCAAAGATCACCCCCGACGATGCCCGCGCAGTGGCATCGGCCCGAGGCGGCGTGCCCTACGACCAGCTTATGGTGCTGCAGAAGCCGCGCTTCGACGGCACCGAAGCTTTCATCAGCATCTACAACTGTGACGGCTCCGAGGCCGGCGCCTGCGGCAACGGCATGCGCTGCGTGGTGCGCCGCGTCTTCGAGAAGACCGGCCAGACCAATGCAACGTTCGAGACGGCCGCGGGCCTGCTCAACGCGTGGCAGGGTCCGGCGCCGGATCTTTATACGGTGGACATGGGCGCGCCGAAGTTCGGCTGGCAGGACATTCCGCTCGACCAGGAATTCCGCGACACCCGCTACATCGAATTGCAGATCGGCCCGATCGACAATCCGATCCTGCATTCGCCGTCGGTGGTCAGTATGGGCAATCCGCATGCGATTTTCTGGGTCGATGACGTCAGCGCCTACGATCTCGAGCGTTTCGGTCCGCTGCTGGAGAATCATCCGATCTTCCCCGAGCGCGCCAACATCACGCTCGCCTATATCGTCGATTCTCAGCACATCACGATCCGCACCTGGGAGCGCGGCGCCGGCTTGACCAAGGCCTGCGGCTCGGCCGCTTGTGCCACGGCGGTTGCGGCGGCGCGGCTGAAGCGCGCCGAGCGCAATGTCGAGATCACGCTGCCCGGCGGCAAGCTCGGGATCGAATGGCGCGAGCGCGACGATCACGTGCTGATGACGGGCACGGCGACCTTCGAATATGAAGGCAATTTCGATCCCGCGCTGTTCGCGCCGGTCGGGTGATGAGCGTCGACATCGTCACCTTCGGCTGCCGCCTCAACGCCTTCGAGGCCGAGGTGATCCGCCGCGAGGCCGAGGGCGCGGGACTCGCCGATACCATCGTCATCAACAGCTGCGCCGTGACCAACGAGGCGGTGGCGCAGGCGCGGCAGTCGATCCGCAAGCTGAAGCGCGAGCGGCCGGGTTCGCGCATCGTCGTCACCGGTTGCGCGGCGCAGACGCAAAGCGGCATGTTTGCCGAGATGGCCGAGGTCGACCGCGTCGTCGGCAATGACGACAAGATGCGATCGTCCGCATGGCGCGCGGCGCGGGCGGCGTTCGATCTCGGTGCGAGCGAAAAAATCGCCGTCAGCGACATCATGGCGGTGAAGGCGATGGCGCCGCATCTCGTCGACGGATTTGCGCGGGGCCTGCCGCGCGTGTTCGTGCAGGTGCAGAACGGCTGCGACCATCGCTGCACCTTCTGCATCATTCCGTTCGGCCGCGGCAATTCGCGCTCGGTGCCGATGGGCCTGGTGGTCGATCAGGTCCGGGCATTGGCCGAGCGCGGCCATGCCGAGATCGTGTTGACCGGCGTCGATCTCACCAGCTACGGCGCCGACCTGCCGGGCGCGCCCAAGCTTGGCATGCTGACGAAGCAGATCTTGCGGCATGTGCCGGAGTTGAGGCGCCTGCGCATCTCCTCGATCGATTCGATCGAGGCGGACAGCGATCTGCTCGATGCCATCGCCGGCGATGCGCGGCTGATGCCGCATCTGCACCTGTCGCTGCAGTCCGGCGACGACATGATCTTGAAGCGCATGAAGCGGCGGCATACGCGCGGCGACGCCATCGCGTTCTGCGACCAGGTCCGCCGCCTGCGCCCGGATATCGCGCTGGGTGCCGACATCATTGCGGGCTTTCCGACCGAGACCGAGGAGATGTTCTCGCGCTCGATCGACCTGGTCGAGGAATGCGGCCTGGCCTTCCTCCACGTTTTCCCCTATTCGCCGCGTCCCGGCACGCCAGCCGCGCGAATGCCGCAGGTGGCGGGCGGCGCAATCAAGCAGCGTGCGAAACGGCTACGTGCGACGGGCGAAGCGGCATTGCGCCAGCGGCTGCAAGCCGAGATCGGCGCCACGCGTGAGGTGCTGATCGAGAGCGACGGGCAGGGACGGACGGAGCACTATCTGCCGGTGGCGATTGCGGGCGAGCGTATCGGCAGTGTCGTGCCGCTGCGGATCGCCGGTCGTGATGGCGTGCGGCTGACGACGTAATTTGCCGTCATTCCACAACTGCATCCCCAACGTCGTCCTGGCGAAAGCCAGGATCCATTACCCCAAGGAGAGGTTGTTGCACGCAATTGCCAACTACAAGTCTTCGCCAAACTGAATTCGGTGGTTATGGGTCCTGGCTTTCGCCAGGACGACGGCGGAGGGCGCAGCGCGGCCCAAAACGCATACCTTAAGACGCGCGTACCTGCCAGAACCGCAGCGTCCGCCGCGCATTCTCCGGGGTCATGCGTGCGTAATGGCTTTGAGCCCTTGCGATATCGGGCGGCTTCATCGCGCCGCTCGCAAAGCGGCTCTGAAGCACGGCCGCGGTTGTTTCCCAGCTGAGTTGCGCCGCCTTGCACGGCACCAGCAGGCCGTCCTCGCGCAGGCTTTGCATCAGCGGGCGAATCACTTCCACGGTCGATCCCGACAATGCGGCCAATGCGGCCACCGCTTCTTCGTAGCGCCGTTGCGTGGCGAAGCCGAGCAGCGTCGCTTCGCTGAGCTGGCCGGCCGCCTTGAGGCCTGCGACGGCGCGCTTGGCACCTTCGAAATCGCGGACGCCCGACATCTCGCGCTCGACACCGGCGGTGACGGCGGCGATCGCGGTCTGGATCTCCTCGAACAGATGCGGCGGCGCGCGTGACAACAGGCGGGTCCGCACGGCATCGCTCGCCGAGCGCAGCAATTGACGACGCAGGTCCGTCGGCAGATCGACGCGGACGCCAACGCTGACAGCGAGCTCGGGGTCGGCCTCGGCCTGTCCGACGATGACGGCAAATCCGTTTCCGGACACGCGCGCGCCGGGATTGGCGGCGAGCCGGCGGCTGACGCTGGGATAACGCCGCGCCAGCAATGCATCGGTGACGATCTCTTTCAGCCACCAGCGCCCGGCGACCGCGAGCAGATGCGGCTCGCCCTTGGATGATGCGATCTGCACCAGCGCGCCGTCGTCGAGGCGCGCGGATTCCTGCAGCACGGGGCCGGCAATGCGGATTTCGTCATTGTTGGCGAGGCGGCGAATGACCGATGGCGGCGCCTGCGCGATCGGCGCGAGCTGCGCGCTGATCTCGGCGAGCGCAACGCGTGCGCCCATGTCGGCGATGGCGCGGAGCTCGATGGTGCCGATCAGGCGATCCAGCACGTCGTCGAACAGCGCGATCTGCTCGTCGTCGAAACTGCCGGCGGAGGACAGGAACAGGTCGGTGACGCGGCGGGCTGTTGCCAGGCCCTTTTCCGCGGAGCCAGTCCGAAGCGCGGACTCGACCTCGTCGATGATCGATAACTCGGCCGTGGACATGACGCGCAGCTCGTCCTGAGCAGATTGACGGAAGCTTGTTCTAAGCAACCGTTATCATTAGCGACGAGCACTGAACGTTTCGTAAACTATAGGGAGAGCTGGTGGCTTCGAGCTGCATCTCGCTTTCGCCGCGGAGGTACTGCGCTCCCTCCCCCCGCTTGCGGGGGAGGGTCGGGGAGAGGGTGCTTCCTCTAACGAGAAACCCGAAGAGGAGAGAGCCCTCACCCGCCGCGCTTCGCGCGACGACCTCTCCCGCAAGCGGGAGAGGTGAACGACAGTGCCACTATTCTCCGTTCCACCCGCAGGCGCGGAGCCGCTCGTGCATGTGGGGAGGGGCCGGCGCCACCACGCGGACCGGCTCCTTGTTCCGGGAGATCGGCACCACGATCTCGCGGGAATGCAGGTGCAGCTTCGGCTCGCCGAAGCGCGGGCCGTTGCCGTAAATGTTATCGCCGAAGATCGGCCAGCCGGTCGCCGACGAATGCACCCGCAATTGATGAGTCCGCCCGGTCACCGGTTCCATGGCGAGCCAGGTCAGGCCGTCGCCCCGGCCCATCACCTTCCAGTTGGTGATGGCCTTTTGGCCCTCGGGATCGGGCTTCTGCCACCAGCCGCGTTCGGCGTTCAGCCGCCCGAGGGGCATGTCGATGGTGCCTTCGTCCTCAGTGGGGCCGCCCTCGACGATGGTCCAGTAGGTCTTGCCGATCTTGCCATGCTTGAACAGCAGGCCGAGCGACGCCGTCGCCTTGCGATGGCGGCCGAGCACGAGGCAACCCGAGGTGTCCTTGTCCAGCCGGTGGGCCAGCACCGGCGGCCGCGGCAGGCCGAAACGAAGCGCGTCGAAGGAGGTTTCCAGATTGGCCCCGCCCTTGGGTCCGCGATGCACCGGCAGGCCGGCCGGCTTGTCGATGACCAGCATCAATCCGTCGCGATGGAGCACGCGCGCCAGGATTTCGTCAGCGGTCAATTCGGGAACATCGAGCAATTGCAGCACTTTCGGTCAAGACTTTCGTTTGCGAGCCGGAACGGCTAACACACCGCCACCATGAACGATACCACCCCCGAGACCCCCAAGCTGAGCTGGTGGCGCCGCCTGTCCGACGGGCTGAAGCGCACCTCGTCCTCGCTCGGGACCGCTGTCGCCGACCTCGTCACCAAGCGGAAGCTCGACCGCGCCATGCTCGATGACATCGAGGACGTGCTGCTGCGCGCCGACCTCGGCACCTCGGTCGCGGTGCGGATCGCGGATGCCGTCGGCACCGGGCGCTACGACAAGGCGATCTCGGCGGACGAGGTCAAGGACGTCGTCGCGACCGAGGTCGAGAAGGTGCTGGCGGCGGTGGCCAAGCCGCTCGAGATCGACGCCGGCAAGAAGCCGTTCGTCATCCTCGTGGTCGGCGTCAACGGCTCCGGCAAGACCACCACCATCGGGAAACTCTCGCAGAAATTCGCGTCCGAAGGCCGCAAGGTGATGCTGGCCGCCGGCGACACGTTTCGCGCAGCGGCGATCGAGCAGCTCAAGGTCTGGGGCGAACGCACCAGGACGCCCGTCATATCAGGTGCGCAAGGCTCGGATTCGGCGAGCCTCGCCTTCAACGCGCTGACGGCGGCGAAGGAGCAGGGCATCGACGTGCTCCTGATCGACACCGCCGGCCGGCTGCAGAACAAGGCCGAGCTGATGAACGAGCTCGAAAAGGTCGTGCGCGTCATCCGCAAGGTGGACGCGACTGCGCCGCATGCGGTGCTGCTTGTGCTGGACGCCACTGTCGGCCAGAACGCGCTATCGCAGGTCGAGGCCTTCCATCGCACCGCCGGGGTCACCGGTCTCGTGATGACGAAGCTCGACGGCACCGCCCGCGGCGGCATTCTGGTGGCGCTCGCGGAGAAATTCAAACTGCCGGTGCATTTCATCGGCGTCGGCGAAGGCGTCGACGATCTCGCGCCGTTCACCGCGCGCGATTTCGCCCGCGCGATAGCTGGAATCGAAAGCTGAAGAATGGACAAGACCCAGCCGCATCCGCTGTTCAAGCTTGCGACCGAGCTCGGCCCGCTGCTCGTGTTCTTCTTCGTGAATGCGAAGTTCAACCTGTTCGCGGCAACCGGCGCCTTCATGGTCGCGATCGTCGCGGCGATGATCGCCTCCTATGTTGTGACGCGCCACATCCCGATCATGGCGATCGTGACAGGCGTCATCGTGCTGGTGTTCGGCACGCTGACCCTGGTGCTGCACGACGAGACCTTCATCAAGCTCAAGCCGACCATCATCTACGCTTTGTTCGCCGCGATCCTCGGCGGCGGCCTGTTGTTCGGCCGCTCCTTCATCGCCGTGATGTTCGACCAGATGTTCAATCTGACGCCGCAGGGCTGGCGCATCCTGACGCTGCGCTGGGCGCTGTTCTTCGCCGGCATGGCGGTGTTGAACGAGATCGTCTGGCGCACCCAGAGCACCGACTTCTGGGTCAACTTCAAGGTGTTCGGCGTCACGCCGATCACCATGATCTTCGCCATCGCCCAGATGCCGCTGACCAAGCGTTATCACCTCGAGCCGGCGTCGCTGGAAGCGAGCGAGGCCGAGGCGGGCGATGTGCGGAAGGGGTGACGGTCTTTCGGCTCGCTACACACTCAACTGTCATCGCCCGCGAAGGCGGGCGATCCAGTATTCCAGAGACGGCAGTGAGATGCGGAGAGGCCGCGGCGTACTGGATGCCCCGCCTTCGCGGGGCATGAGAGCGGTGTGCGAGGCTGACTCCTTTGCTCCGCTCGCAATGACGGTCTTGGCTACGACCCCGCTCTCAACGCCTTCTCCATCTGCGGCAACAACACCGTCCGCAGATTGTCCGGCGTGATCGGCCCGACCAGCTTGTAGACGATGGTGCCTTCGCGACCGACGACGAAAGTCTCGGGCACGCCATAGACGCCCCATTCGATCGAGGCGCGGCCGTTGGCATCGACGCCGACGTGGCCGAACGGGTTGCCGTAGCGCCCGAGGAAGCGCCGCGCATTGTCGGCGGCATCCTTGTAGTTGATGCCGACGAGCTGGAAGCGCTTGTCTTTTGCCAGTTCGGTCAGGAGCGGCGCCTCGTCGTGGCACGGCACGCACCAGGACGCCCAGACATTGACGAGGCTGACCTTGCCCTTGAATGCAGTGGGATCGAGGCCGGGGATCTGCGCGTTGTCGGCCTGCAATCCCTCGAGCGGCGGCAGCGTGGTTTGCGGCGCGGGGCGTCCGATCAGCGCGGAAGGGATCCGCGAGGGATCGCCGCTGCCGAGCCGGAACCAGAACAACAGCGCCAGGCCGATGAACGCGATCAGCGGCAGCACCATCAGGAAGGTGCGGCGCTGCGGCGGAGCTGACGTCGATTGCTCGCTCATGCTCGATCTCTCATGGCCGATCCGTCGCGCTACGGCCGGAGCGGCGGGTGACGCCGCTGCGCTCGAGCTCGCGCAGGCGCTGTGTCTGG
Source organism: Bradyrhizobium sp. Ken01 (assembly GCF_055807355.1). Lineage (NCBI taxonomy): Bacteria > Pseudomonadati > Pseudomonadota > Alphaproteobacteria > Hyphomicrobiales > Nitrobacteraceae > Bradyrhizobium > Bradyrhizobium sp. Ken01. The sequence continues at coordinate 71,151 of NZ_JBVVPC010000026.1, read as the reverse complement.
CTCCGATAATCGAGCACGATCCAGCCGATCAGGATCACGACCACGAGGGCGGCCGCGGCATAGGACGTCACGATGAAGGACGCGTAGGGACCGAGCGACATGATCATGCAGCCCCGACTTCTTTTGACGTGCTGCCTTCACGCGAGCCGGTGCCGACTTCCGAAAACGCCACACGGCTCGCCTGCATCATCTGCAGGGACCGTACGCGCCGGCGCAATATCTCGTTGCGCATCGCAGCCAGATGCAGCGTGACGAACAGCAGGGTGAACGCGATGGCCATCACCAGCAGCGGAATCAGGAATGATTTGTCGAGCGACGAGCCGCCCATCCGCATCACCGAGGCCGGCTGGTGCAGCGTGTTCCACCAGTCGACCGAGAACTTGATGATCGGCAGGTTGAGCGCGCCGACCAGGGTCAGCACGGCGGCGGCGCGCGCCGCGCGGGAGGGATCGTCGACCGCGCGCCACAGCGCCATCAGGCCGAGATACATCAGGAACAGGATCAGCACCGAGGTCAGCCGCGCGTCCCACTCCCAATAGGTGCCCCACATCGGCCGGCCCCACAGCGAGCCCGTCAGCAGCGCGAGGAAGGTGAAGCTGGCGCCGATCGGGGCGGCCGCTTTGGCGGCGACGTCGGCGAGCGGATGCCGCCACACCAGCGTGCCCAGCGAGGCGATGCTCATCACGCCCCATACGAACATCGACAGCCAGGCATTGGGCACGTGGATGAACATGATCTTCACCGTCGCGCCCTGCTGATAGTCGTCGGGCGCGGTGGCGGACTGATAGAGCCCGATCGCGAGCAGGATGATTGTCGCAGCCGCAAGCCACGGCAGTAGCCGCGCCGTCAGCGCGAGGAACCGTGTGGGGTTGGCGAGGTCGATCAGCGTCATGGTATCCTGATAATCACCGGTAAGCGCTCACGCAATCAGCACGAAAGTCCGCAGCGAAAGTTGATCGGGGTCAAGGTCAGCCCAGTCCCTCTCAATCCAGTCCATGCTTCAGGCTCGCCGCAGCCGCGAAGGGGCCGATCACGAGGCTGACCAGCGACAGCGCGCACAGGATCGAGAACGGAGCGCCGAACGTCATGGGGCCGACGATCACCGCCTGCGAGGCCGCGACGCCGAAAATCAGGACGGGTATCGACAGGGGCAGCACCAGGACGGCCATCAATAATCCGCCACGATGCAGCGTCACCGCCAGCGCCGCGCCGATCATGCCGGTAAACGTCAATGCCGGGGTGCCGGCGAGCAGCGTCAGCGCCACCGCGCCGGTCGCGACCATGTCGAGGTTGAGCAGCAGGCCGAGCACGGGGGTTGCGACGATCAGCGGCAGGCCCGCCGCGAGCCAATGCGCCAGCGCCTTCGCCGCGCAGGCGAGTTCCAGCGGAGTCCGGCTCATCGTGATCAGGTCGAGCGAGCCGTCCTCGTGGTCGGCCATGAACAGCCGGTCCAGGGTGAGCAGGCTCGCCAGCAACGCCCCCAGCCACAGGATCGCCGGCCCGAGCCGCGACAGCAGCGCCAGATCCGGCCCCACCGCAAACGGCATCAGCACCACCACGGTCAGAAAGAACAGCACGCCAATCAATGCCCCGCCGCCAACACGGAGCGCGATCCTGATGTCCCGGCGAATCAGGGCGGACAGGGCGGTCATGGGGTGACTCTTTCCTCGGCGAGACGGCCGTAAGAGCCCGGCTCGTGCCCAGGGCAAACTGCGCTCCCTCCCCCCTTGTGGGGGAGGGCGGGGGAGAGGGGTAGCCGCGGGAGAGATGGTTGTTGGGTCCGTGGCGCCAGCAACAGAGCGCCCGCCTGCCGACCGCTAGAACCGAGAGAGTGCGCCGCGTGGCACCCCCCTCCCTGACCCTCCCCCACAAGGGGGGAGGGAACGGAGAGGGCGGAGCCAAGCCGCTTGGAAAACTGAGGGTCAACGGGAATCATGCCGTCCCCCCGATCCGCAGCTCCCGCGAATCGATGCCGAGCGGGGCGTGGGTGGCGGCGATGATCAGGCCGCCGCGGCTGAGGTGCTCGCGCATCAATCCGGAGAACATGTCCTGTCCCGCGACATCCAGCGCCGTGGTCGGCTCATCCAATAGCCAGACCGGTCGGCGGACGGTCAGCAGGCGGGCCAGCGAGAGCCGGCGGCGCTGGCCGGCGGACAGGAAGGCGGCGGGCAGATCGGCGGCGTGGTCGAGCCCGACGGTGGCGAGGCTTTCGCCGGCGTCGAAACGCTCTCCGCCGAGGAAATCGGCCCAGAATGTCAGATTCTCGGCCACGCTCAGGGCCGGCTTCAGGGCGTCGCGATGGCCGAGATAGTGGCACTGCTCCGGCAATGTCAGCTCGGCGTCGCCTCCGGCCAGCGCGATCGTGCCGCCCGCCGGAATGAGCAGGCCCGCGATCAGCCGCAGCAGCGAGGTCTTGCCCGATCCGTTGCGGCCGACGACCGCCACGGCTTCGCCGGAGCCGGCCCCGAAATCGAGCCCGGAAAACACCTCGCGGCCGCCCCGCACGCATGTGACCCCATGTCCGGAAAGCTGCATCTCGCCTCGTACCAACCCGCTCAACGTCAGGCCTCAGGAAAACTTGCGGTAGCGCATGGGAATTTTTGGCTCGCGGATTGCTGCGGCACGTTTGTGGCTGTGGCGGCCCGGTTAGAAAGCTTCTATAAGCCCGGAACTACTTGATGCAGCAACTCAACCTGCCCCTGCAAGCGACTCAGCCTGCCTACGCTGACGGTGTTAAAATACCCTGCCGGGTATAACTAACAATTGGGATTTCCTACATGACCTCGCTCGACAGCTTCAAATGCAAAAAGACCCTCAAGGTCGGCGCCAAGACCTATGTCTATTACAGCCTGCCCACGGCCGAGAAGAATGGTCTGAAGGGAATTTCGAAACTCCCCTACTCGATGAAGGTTTTGCTCGAGAACCTGCTCCGCAACGAGGACGGCCGCTCGGTCAAGAAGGAAGACATCGTTGCGGTGTCGAAGTGGCTGCGCAAGAAGTCGCTGGAGCATGAGATCGCCTTCCGCCCGGCGCGCGTGCTGATGCAGGACTTCACCGGCGTTCCCGCCGTGGTCGACCTCGCCGCGATGCGCAACGCGATGCAGAAGCTCGGCGGCGATGCCGAGAAGATCAATCCGCTGGTGCCGGTCGACCTCGTCATCGACCACTCCGTGATCGTGAACTTCTTCGGTGACAACAAGGCCTTCGGCAAGAACGTCACGGAGGAATACAAGCAGAACCAGGAGCGCTACGAGTTCCTGAAATGGGGCCAGAAGGCGTTCTCGAACTTCTCCGTCGTGCCGCCCGGCACCGGCATCTGCCACCAGGTCAATCTCGAATATCTCTCCCAGACGGTCTGGACCAAGAAGGAGAAGATGACGGTCGGCAAGAAGACCGGCACCTTCGAGGTCGCCTATCCCGACTCGCTGGTCGGCACCGATTCCCACACCACCATGGTCAACGGTCTCGCCGTGCTCGGCTGGGGCGTCGGCGGCATCGAGGCGGAAGCCTGCATGCTCGGCCAGCCGCTGTCGATGCTGCTGCCCAACGTCGTCGGCTTCAAGCTGAAGGGCGCGATGAAGGAAGGCGTCACCGCGACCGACCTCGTGCTGACCGTGACGCAGATGCTGCGCAAGCTCGGCGTCGTCGGCAAGTTCGTCGAGTTCTTCGGCCCCGGCCTCGACCATCTCTCGGTCGCCGACAAGGCGACCATCGCCAACATGGCGCCCGAATATGGCGCGACCTGCGGCTTCTTCCCGGTCGATGCCGCTGCACTCGATTATCTCAAGACCTCCGGCCGCGCCTCGGCGCGCGTCGCGCTGGTGCAGGCCTATGCGAAGGCGCAAGGGCTGTTCCGCACCGCCAAGTCGGCCGATCCGGTGTTCACGGAGACGCTGACGCTCGACCTCGGTGACGTCGTGCCGTCGATGGCCGGTCCGAAGCGCCCCGAGGGCCGGATTGCGCTGCCGTCGGTGGCCGAGGGCTTCTCGCTCGCGCTCGCCAGCGAATACAAGAAGGCCGAGGAGCCGGCGAAGCGCTTTGCCGTCGACGGCAAGAAGTTCGACATCGGCCATGGCGACGTCGTGATCGCCGCGATCACCTCTTGCACCAACACCTCGAACCCGAGCGTGCTGATCGGCGCCGGTCTGCTGGCGCGCAACGCCGCCGCGAAGGGCCTCAAGGCAAAGCCGTGGGTGAAGACCTCGCTCGCCCCGGGCAGCCAGGTGGTGGCGGCCTATCTCGCCGATTCCGGTCTCCAGGCCGATCTCGACAAGGTCGGCTTCAACCTGGTCGGCTTCGGCTGCACCACCTGCATCGGCAATTCCGGTCCGCTGCCCGAGGAGATCTCGAAGTCGATCAACGACAACGGCATCGTCGCGGCTGCCGTGCTCTCCGGCAACCGCAACTTCGAAGGCCGCGTCTCGCCGGACGTGCAGGCGAACTATCTGGCCTCGCCGCCGCTCGTGGTCGCCCACGCGCTCGCGGGCACCGTCACCAAGAATCTCGCTGTTGAGCCCCTCGGTGAAGGCAAGGACGGCAAGCCGGTGTACCTCAAGGACATCTGGCCGACGACCAAGGAGATCAACGCCTTCATGAAGAAGTTCGTGACCGCGTCGATCTTCAAGAAAAAGTATGCCGACGTGTTCAAGGGCGACACCAACTGGCGCAAGATCAAGACCGTCGAGAGCGAGACCTATCGCTGGAACATGAGTTCGACCTATGTGCAGAACCCGCCCTATTTCGAAGGCATGAAGAAGGAGCCGGAGCCGGTCACCGACATCGTCGAGGCCCGCATCCTCGCCATGTTCGGCGACAAGATCACCACCGACCACATCTCGCCGGCCGGTTCGATCAAGCTCACCTCGCCCGCGGGCAAATATCTCAGCGAGCACCAGGTGCGTCCGGCCGACTTCAATCAGTACGGCACGCGCCGCGGCAACCACGAAGTCATGATGCGCGGCACCTTCGCCAACATCCGCATCAAGAACTTCATGCTGAAGGGCGCCGACGGCAATATTCCGGAAGGCGGTCTCACCAAGCACTGGCCCGACGGCGAGCAGATGTCGATCTACGACGCCGCGATGAAATATCAGCAGGAGCAGGTGCCATTGGTGGTGTTCGCCGGCGCCGAATACGGCAATGGCTCCTCGCGCGACTGGGCCGCCAAGGGCACGCGTCTGCTCGGCGTCCGCGCCGTGATCTGCCAGAGCTTCGAGCGCATCCACCGCTCCAACCTGGTCGGCATGGGCGTGCTGCCGCTGACCTTCGAGGACGGCACCTCCTGGTCGTCGCTCGGCCTGAAGGGCGACGAGAAGGTCACGCTGCGCGGCCTCGTCGGAGAGCTCAAGCCGCGCCAGAAGCTGACCGCGGAGATCGTCTCCGGCGACGGTTCGCTGCAGCGCGTTTCGCTGCTCTGCCGCATCGATACGCTGGACGAACTCGAATACTACCGCAACGGCGGCATCCTGCACTACGTGCTGCGCAAGCTCGCGGCGTAAGCGCGGACTTGTGAACGGTGGCTCACTGCGAAGTGAGTAGTAGGTTACACGAAGGCGGCCTATCACAAGGCCGCCTTCACGCGTTTGCGGCAGGCTTCAGATGGGCCCGCCCGGCGGAGAACCTCACGCTTTGGACGGTTACTTTGGCGGACGAAAGTGCGAGGCCGTAAGACTACGGTGACCATCCGGCGGTAAGATTTCCCTCTCACGAGCAATGGTGTGCGGCGTTCGACATGACAATAATGACGGCTTCTCATCTGGTTTCACGCTGGTCCGGCGCCCTCTGGTCGGGAGCCCTTGGTCTCTGTGCGATCGTCGCCGTCATTCGCCCTGCCGAAGCTGATCCCCGCGCCGTTGTCGAATTGTTTACCTCGCAGGGCTGCTCCTCCTGCCCGCCGGCCGACAAGATCATCGGCGACCTCTCCCGCGATCCCTCGATCATCGCGCTGAGCATGCCGATCGACTATTGGGACTATCTCGGCTGGAAGGACACATTGGCCGATTCGCGCTTCTCTGCACGGCAGCGTGCCTATTCACGCATGCGCGGCGACCGCGAAGTCTACACGCCGCAGGTCGTGGTGAACGGCTCCACGCATGTCGTCGGCAGCGACCGCACCGGCATCGAAAGCGCCATCGGCAAAACCGACAAGGGCACGGGCGTGATGAGCGTGCCGGTGACGATGTCGCTCGCGGGCAAGCAGATCAACGTCTCGGTGGCCGCGAGCAACGAGCCGACGGCGTCCCACGGCGAGGTCTGGATCTGCTCGATTGCGAAGTCGGTGCCGATCGCGATCAGCCGCGGCGAAAATCGCGGACAGCAGGTGATCTATCACAACGTGGTGCGCAACCTGCTGAAGGTCGGCGACTGGACCGGCCGCCCGGAAAGCTGGACGGTGCCGATCGAGAACCTCACGCGCGACGGCGTCGACGGTGCCGTGGTCTATGTCCAGGACGGCAGCCGGGAAAAGCCGGGGCCGATGCTGGGCGCGGCGTATACGTCGCTGCACTGACGCGCAGCGCACTCAAGATCATCTCAAGACAACTTGTCTCTCGTCATTCCGGGGCGCGCGAAGCGCGAACCCGGAATCCATCGATCCACCATCCGAGCTGAGAAATGGATTCCGGGCTCGCGCCAAGAGGAGCGCCCGGAATGACAGCGAGTGAGAAACATCCCGACACAAACAAAAAAGGACCAACTCGCGTTGGCCCTCCTTGTCGTGCGAACAGACCCGATCCTGACGGCCCCGGGGGGCTGGGGGCTGAGGAATCCGGAACCGAAAGGACCGGGTCAACGCACATAGGTCTTTTCGCAATGCAGGGCGGCAGTCGCTTGGCGGAAAAGCGGCGACACTATGATTCCTGCTAACGATCCCGTGACGGTTTGCCGCGACAGAGTTCCACCGCTGCGTGTATGCGGATTGCTCCGGATTCCAGAGCCCTTTCGAGGGCCTTGCGGTGGGGAACAGTTGGCGCGATCATGCAACTGTCATGATCCGCGGTTCCGGGGACGGTCTTCGCGGACGCGGTCATGCTGATGCGACAGGAGGCGGCCTATGAGTCTGTCGGAGGATGCCGATCCGAGCGAACAGCGCGCGGCGGCGCGCCCCGCCGCTTCGAATGCGCAACTGAGCCGGGTGACGTTCAACCGGCTCGAGCTGCATCGTATTCTCAATCTGTACGGCCGGATGGTCGCGGACGGCGAGTGGCGCGACTACGCCATCGACTTCCTCAGGGATCGCGCCGTGTTCTCGGTCTTTCGCCGCGCCTCGGAAGTGCCGATCTATCGTATCGAAAAGGATCCGCGCCTTGCGCGCAAGCAGGGCATGTACAGCGTGATCTCGGCGACGGGCTTGATCCTGCGCCGCGGCCACGAGCTGGAGCGCGTGCTCCTGGTGATCGATCGCAAATTGGCGGTGGTTTGAGGAAGCTTTACTTCTCCGGCACCGTAGTCGCGCCCTCACCAAGATCGCGCTGCATCATCACCGTGTCCAGCCAGCGGCCGAATTTCAGCCCGACGCTCGGATGCGTGCCGATCATCCTGAAGCCGCCCTTGGTGTGCACGCCGATCGAGCCGGCATTGGCGGAATCGCCGATCACCGCGATCATCTGGCGGAAGCCGCGCGCTTCGCATTCGACGATCAGCCGCTCCAGCAGGAGCGCGCCGATGCCGCGGCGGTGGAAGGACGGATCGAGATAGATCGAGTTCTCGACCGTGAAGCGGTAGGCCGGCCGTGGCCGGTAGGCACCGGCATAGGCGTAGCCGGCGACGCGCCCGTCGAGGATGGCGACGAAATAGGGATAGCCGCCGTCGATCAGCGTGCGGTAGCGGCGCGTCATCTCGGTAAGGTCAGGCGGCTCCAGCTCGAACGTCGCGGTGCCCTCGCGGACGGCTTGCTGGTAGATGGCGGTGATGGCGGGGAGGTCGGCCTCAAGGGTGGGCCTGATTTCGGGTGCGGACATGGGGCAAGATTAAAGCCTTCCCGGGACCGCTGGAAGAGGCGAAACGGCCTCTCCACGTGGTCATTGCGAGCGAAGCGAAGCAATCCAGGAATGCGTCCGTGGAGGGACTCTGGATTGCTTCGGCGCAAGAGCTCCTCGCAATGACGGTGGTTGAGGGAACATCACGCCCAAACAAAAACCCCGGCCTTTCGGCCGGGGCTGGTGTCGTTCGCTCTGGTCTGACGCTTAGTCGCGCTGGCCGAGCAGCTGCAGGAGCAGCGTGAACAGGTTGATGAAGTTCAGGTACAGCGACAGCGCGCCGGTGATGGCCGCACGCTCTGCGATGTCACCGCCGGCCGAGGCGTAGCCGTAGATGTAGTCGTTCTTCAGCCGCTGGGTATCCCACGCGGTGAGGCCCGCGAACACCAGCACGCCGACCACCGACACGACGAACTGCAGCACCGAGCTCGCCAGGAACAGGTTCACCAGGCTCGCGATGACGATGCCGATCAGGCCCATGAACAGGAACGAACCCATTCCGCTCATGTCACGCTTGGTGGTGTAGCCGTAGAGGCTGAGCGCGCCGAAGGTCGCCGCGGTGATGAAGAACACCCGCACGATCGAGGTGTGCGTGAACACCAGGAAGATCGAGGACAGCGAGACGCCCATCAGCGCCGCGAACACCCAGAACAGGATCTGGGCGGTCGAGGGAGCGAGACGGTTGATGCCCGCCGAGATCACGAACACCATGGCGAGCGGCGCGAGCATGAACAGCCACTTCAGGGGGCTGACGAACATCGCGTAGCCGAACGGCGTCAGGAACAGCTTGCCGACGCGGACGGCTTCCGGGGTCGGAACGTCCGTCACGGCGGCCATGTAGACGCCGAGCGCGGCAAGGCCGGTGATGGCCAGGCCGATGCTCATGTAGTTGTAGATGCGCAGCATGTAGGCGCGCAGGCCGGCATCGACCGTCGCGGCGTCAACACGCCCGGCGGCCCTGCCGAAAGGAGAAGCGTAATTGCGGTCTAGGTCCGACATGGTCGAATTCCCGTTGGTTGGTCCGGTCCGGCATGAGGGTCGCCATGCCGCCGGTTCGTCAAACTCTATCTCGGATACCGATGTCTGCCGACTAAATTTTGGCTAACAATCGGGGCTCCGAACCCACTCGATATGTGGGAAACTAACACATCCGCCGCAACCTTCCACGCGCGGCTGAATGTCGCCCTCGCCCGCAATCCTGGCGAGCAGACGTGGTTAATCGCCGGAATCGTGCGATTCCGCTCCCGCGCAGCCGCCCGCTACCATTTGTCACAAATTCCGCAACACCGTGGCGGGCTTTTTGTTCAATGCCAGCAGCGTGCCGGCGAGCCCGAGGCCGACCGTGACGACCAAGGCAGCCGCGACCACGCCGGCGGCGCTGCCGCCCTGCCAGACGAAAGTGAGGGTCATCAGCCGGGTCACGATCATCCAGGCCGCGACGCTGCCGGCTAGGACGCCGAACACCGCGGTGGCAAGCCCGATCAGAAGGTATTCGAGCGCATAGGCGCCGAGCAGCCGCAGCCGGGTCGCGCCCAGGGTCTTGAGGATCACCGCATCGTAGACCCTGTGACGATGGCCGGCGGCGAGCGCGCCGCCTAACACCAGGATCGCCGAGATCAGGGTCACCGCGCTGGCGCCGCGGATCGCCAGCGCAAGGTTGGTCACGACCGAGCCGACCGTCTCCATCACCTCGCGCACGCGCACGCTCGTCACCATCGGATAGGCGTCAGCGACCTCTCTGATGATCTTGCCGTCGCCGGCCGCATCGCCGCCGGTTTCCGTCAGCGTCGCGATGTGGGTGTGCGGGGCGCCCTTGAATGCGTTCGGCGAAAACACGAGGACGAAATTGATGCCGAGGCCCTGCCAGTCGATGGTGCGCAGATTGCTGATCTTCGCGGGGATGTCGCGGCCGAGGATATTGACCACGACCTCGTCGCCGAGCTTCAGGCCCAGGCCGTCCGCGATCTTCTTCTCCATCGAAACCAGCGGCGGGCCGGCATAATCGGCGCTCCACCACTCGCCCTCGACTACCTTGGAGCCTTTCGGCAGCTCGGCGGTATAGGTCAGGCCACGGTCGCTCTGCAGCACCCACTCGGAATCGGTGCTGGGCTTGAGTTCCTCGGCGCGGACGCCGCGGGCTCCGACGATGCGCCCGCGCAGCATCGGCACGTCATCGACCTTCGCGCCGGGGGCGATCTGGCGCAGATACGTGTCGAACTGCTCGGCCTGCGTGCTCGGAATGTCGATGAAGAAGAACGACGGTGCGTGCTCGGGCAGTGCCGCCAGGAACTGCCGGCGCAGATTGCCGTCGATCTGGGTGATGGTGACGAGCACGGCCAGTCCGAGCCCCAGCGACAGCACGACCGAGGGCGTCAGCGCGCCCGGCCGGTGGATGTTGGCGATCGCAAGTCGCAGCATCGGCCAGCGCGTGCGCGGCAGCCGCCGGGCGATCGTCATCAACAGCGCGGCAATGCCGCGCAGCAGCGCGAACACGACCACGGAGGAGGCCACGAACACCGCGGCGATGCGCTTGTCGAAGGACAGCCCGATCACGACCGCGATGAGCAGCGCGATCACGACAGCCATGAAGACGAGATAACTCCAGCGTGGCCGATGCCATTCGGAGCTGATGGTGTCGCGGAACAGGGCGGCCACCGGCACGTCGTGCACGCGGCCGAGCGGCCACAGGCCGAAGGCAAGCGCCGTGAGCAGCCCGTAGACGAACGACAGCGCGAGCTCGTCGGCATGCACCGCCGGCACCACCGGCAGCGGCAGCAGCTTGCCGAACAGGCCGACGATCGCGAACGGCATGGCGGCGCCGAGCGCGAGGCCGATCAGCGACCCGATCGCGGCGAGCAGGAGAACCTGGGCGAGATAGATGCCGAACACGTCGCGCCCCGTGGCGCCGACGGCCTTGAAGGCCGCGATCACCTCGAGCTTGTGGTCGATATGGGCCTTGACGGCATTGGCGACGCCGACGCCGCCGACCAGCAGCGCGGCGAGGCCGACCAGCGTCAGGAACTGCGTGAAGCGGTTGATGTTGCGCTCGAGCTGCGGCGAGGCATTGGAGCGGCTGCGGACCTCCCAGCCGGCCTGCGGCGCGGCGTTGCGCGCGTCCGCGATGAAGGCATCGGTGGCGCGCTCGCTATTGGCGATCTCCGGCAGCTTCACACGGTAGACCCAGCGCACCAGGCTGCCGGGCTGGACCAGCCCTGTGGCGCGAAGGCCCGCTTCGCTGATCAGGAAGCGCGGGCCGAAGCCGATGCCGCCGGCGAGCTTGTCGGGCTCGGCTTCAACGGCGCTGCGGATCTGGAACGTGGCAGACCCCACGGTGACGTGATCGCCGGTCTTGAGCGACAGCCGCGCCAGCAGCGTCGGATCGGCGGCCGCGCCGAACGCGCCGTCGCGCTCCGCGAGCAGGTCGGACATCGGCAGCGGTGGCGCCAGCGTCAACTGGCCCAACATCGGATAGGTGTCGTCGACCGCCTTCATCTCGACCAGCGCCAGCTTGCCCTCGGCCGAGCGCGCCATGCCGCGCAGAGTGGCGGCGCTCGAGACGGTGCCGCGCGAACGCAGGAAGGCGACTTCCTCCGGCTTTGCTTCACGCTGAAACAGGACGAACGACACGTCGCCGCCGAGCAGCGTACGGCCCTCGCGGGCGAGGCCGTCGCTCAGGCTGGCGGAGACCGAGCCGACGCCCGCGATGGCCATGACGCCGAGCGCGATGCAGGCAATGAAGACGTAGAAGCCGCGCAGGCCGCCGCGCAATTCGCGCAGCGCGTAGCGCAGCGACAGCGCGATGCCGTTGGGCTTCGCGAACGGTTCGGCAGCGATGCTCATGCCGGCGCCGACTGCGTGTCGATGCGGCCGGAGCGCAGGCGGATCACGCGATCGCAGCGATGCGCGAGCGAGGAATCGTGCGTGACCAGCACCAGCGTCATGCCGCGCTCGGCATGCTTGCTGAACAGGAGGTCGACGATCTGTTGTCCCGTGGCTTCGTCGAGATTGCCGGTCGGCTCGTCGGCCACGAGGATAGCGGGATCGGGTGCCAGCGCGCGGGCCAGCGCGACGCGCTGCTGCTCGCCGCCGGAGAGCTGCGTCGGATAATGATGCAGACGGTCGCCGAGCCCGACCGATTGCAGCTCCTGCGCCGCGCGCCTTGCGGCGTCGGGATTGCCCGCAAGCTCGAGCGGCACCGCGACGTTCTCCAGCGCGGTCATGGTCGGGATCAGATGGAAGGACTGGAAGACGATGCCGACCTGGCGGCCGCGGAAGCGGGCCAGCGCGTCCTCGTCGAGGGCATTGAAAGGCGTGCCGCTGACCACCACCTCTCCACTATCAGGACGTTCCAGCCCCGCCATCACCATCAGCAGCGTGGATTTGCCCGAGCCTGACGGGCCGATCAGGCCGATCGTCTCGCTCCGGCCCACGCGCAGGCTGATATCCTTGAGAATGTGAACGCGTGCCGCGCCCGTACCCAATGACAGATTGACGTTGGAGATGGCGATGGTGTCCGCCGAAACGTCGGCGAGCGAAGAGGAAGAGATGCGAGTGTCCATGGTCCGGTCATATGGCAACTCCGCACGCGCGGTCGAGAGGCGTTACGGATTGTTCATGCACATAGCCGTGTTGATGTTCGCTTTGATGACGGTCGCAAATCCGGCGTGGGCTCCCGCATGGGCCGAGGCGGCGAAACCGATCAAGCTGGTGGTTCTCGGCGATTCCTTGAGCGCCGGCCTCGGCCTCCAGGCCCCGGAAGCGTTCCCCACAAAACTTCAAAAATCTTTGCAAGACAAAGGCATAGCGGTCGACATGACCAATGCCGGGGTATCCGGCGACACCTCCTCGGGTGGCCGTGACCGGCTCGACTGGTCGGTCCCCGAGGGAACCGACGGTGTGATCATCGAGCTCGGCGCCAACGATGCGCTGCGCGGCATCGATCCCGGTTTGACCCGCGCCGCGCTCACCGAGATCGTCCAGCGCCTCAAGGCGCGCAAGATCGCGGTGATGCTGTGCGGCATGCTGGCGCCGCCGAATTACGGCGCGGATTATGCCGCGCGCTTCAATTCGATTTATCCGGATCTGGCGAAGAAATTCGGCGTGCCGCTCTATCCGTTTTTTCTCGACGGTGTCGCGGCCGATGCCAAACTCAACCAGGCCGACGGCATTCATCCGACCGCGCCCGGCGTCGATATCATCGTCAGGAATATCTTGCCCACGGTTGAGGCATTTCTTGGCACCATAGCTGAGCAACGGCGTTGAAAAGCAGGCAACGCCGACCGTAATTCCCAGGGTTTTACCGGGGTGAGGCGCGCGATGCTTCGCAGAGTCACACAACTGCGATAGGAATTGAGGTACCGGTGATTCGTCGCCGGCTCTAAAATTTGGATATGATCTTTCCCATGGGATCATGCCCAAGCATCGGGAGTGCGAAACGATGCCGCGTTTGTTCACGGGTCTGGAAATTCCGGCCGAGATTGGCCAGTCGCTTTCCAATTTGCGGGGCGGCCTTCCCGGCGCCCGCTGGATCGATCCCGAAAATTACCACGTCACACTGCGCTTCATCGGCAATATCGATGGCATGTCCGCCAACGAAATCGCCTCGATGCTGTTTCGCGTCGACCGCAAGCCGTTCGAGGTGAAGGTGCAGGGTTTGCAGAGTTTCGGCGGACGCAAGCCGCGCGCGGTGGTCGCCACCATCGTGCCGAGCAAGCCGCTGATGGAATTGCAGGCCGAGCTCGAGCGCCTGATGCAGCGGATCGGCCTCGACCCGGAAGGCCGCAAGTTCATCCCGCATGTCACGCTGGCCCGTCTGCACGACGCCACCGACCGTGACGTCGCCGACTATCTCTCGCTGCGCGGCTATTTTCCCAGCAAGGCGTTCACGGCCGAACGGTTCGTGCTGTTCTCGTCCCGCGCCTCCACCGGCGGCGGCCCGTATGTGGTCGAAGACGCGTACGAGCTGTGTGAGTGAGTCTTCGTTGCGTCGCGCTATCGCGGCGGGGCCACGCCGGGTCGGGCGACGTCGGTCTTCGCGAAGTCCGCGCCCTTGAACAGCAGGGGCTCACTGCGAGTCGTCGCTAGCGCGTAGGAAAAGCAGTCGCCATAGTTCAGCGACGCGGCGTGACGTCCCTTGCCGTAGCGACGCCAGGCGCGCCGTGCCGCATCGGCTTGTCGTGCATCGACCGGCACGATCTCGGCGCCGATCTTGACGAGCCAGAGATCGAACTCGCGCCCGCCCCCGTCACCTAGCCGTGTCTCGATCACCATCGTCGCTTCAAGCACCGTTGCCGCGGAGATCAGGCGGATCGGATCGTTCACGATCAGTCGCTCGATGTCCGCTGCATCGTCTTCGTTGAGCGCAATTGCAACGATCGCCGATGTGTCGATCACCATCAGCGCGGCAATCCATGCGCGTCGTATCCGAGAATTTCCTCAGGCGTGCGGTTATCCAAGACGCGCATTTCGCTCCAGCGCCGCCTGATCTCGGCCATGTCTTGAAGCAGCGCGTGTTTGTGAGCTTGACCGCCGAGCCGGCGTAATCGCTCTTCGATGGCGCGCTTGGTCGCCGTCGTGATGTTCTCGCCGGTCAATTGCGCCAGACTCCGCGCCAATTGCTCCGTTTCGGGGTCTTTGATGCTAAGGGCCATGCCGAGGTTCCTGGGTGCCTTAATAGGTATATTCTAGCCCGGCCGAGCGCAACAATAGATACTGGTGGCGACCTAGCGCCCATACTTCGCGCTTCGACGCATGCAGGCGACCCTGTCCGCGAAAGGCCGGGCGCATAAGCCTTTGCGCCAATACGGAGTTGCAATTTCCACTCATCTCTGGCGGTAAAGAGCATGCTCTCGACCCCCAGTTCCTCATTTCGCGAGGCCTATCAGGCCCAGATCGCGTCCGGCGCGATCGAGCCCGATGCCGCCCAGGCCGAAATTGCCGACGCCTATGCGGCGCTCGATCAGCGGCTCGCCGACTACAAGCCGGCGCGCAAGCAGGGCCTGCTCAGCCGCCTGTTCAGCAGCGACAAGGACGAGGCGCCGCACGGGCTCTACGTCCATGGCGAGGTCGGTCGCGGCAAGACCATGCTGATGGATCTGTTCTTCCAGCACTCGACCGTCGAGCACAAGCGGCGCGCGCATTTCCACGAATTCATGGCCGAGGTGCACGAGCGCATCTACGATTTTCGCCAGGGCATCGCGCGCGGCGAGATCGCCGACGGCGACGTCATCGCGCTGACCGCGCATGCGATCTTCGAGGAGAGCTGGCTGCTCTGTTTCGACGAATTCCACGTCACCGACATCGCGGACGCGATGATCCTCGGCCGCCTGTTCGCAAAGCTGCTGGAGCTCGGCACCGTGGTGGTCGCGACCTCCAACGTCGCGCCTGACGACCTCTACAAGGGTGGTCTGAACCGTTCGCTGTTCCTTCCCTTCATCAGGCAGATCACCGACCACATGGACGTGCTGCGGCTCGACGCGCGCACCGACTTCCGGCTGGAAAAGCTTCAGGGCGTGCCGATGTGGCTGACGCCGGCAGACACTGAGGCGGACGCCGCGCTCGACCGCGCCTGGTCGAAGATGTCAGGCGGCGCCAAATGCAAGTCGCGGGATATTTCGATCAAGGGCCGCATCCTGCACGTGCCGTGCTCGGCCCACGGCGTGGCGCGCTTCGCGTTCGCCGATCTCTGCGAGAAGCCGCTCGGGGCATCGGACTATCTCTGGCTGGCGCACGATTATCACACCATCCTGGTCGACCATATTCCAGTGATGGACATCTCCCAGCGCAACGCCGCCAAGCGCTTCATCACGCTGATCGACACGCTCTATGACAATGCCGTGAAGCTGATGGCCTCGGCCGATGCCAACCCGATCTCGCTCTATCTTGCCAACGAGGGCAACGAGGCCAACGAGTTCAAGCGCACCGCCTCGCGCCTGATCGAAATGAGCTCGGAATCCTATTTGGCGCTGCCCCACGGCCGCAAGGATTCCACCGCCAGCGGCTCGACCAAAGGTTTGGTTGAGACTTAAAGGGTCTGGTCGAGACTTAAGTCCTATTTGCCAGCGCTGTCATTCCGGGCTCGGCGCTTCCCAAGCCCCGGAATGACGGGGATCCGCTTGAATACGCGGCAAGCCCGACAATTGGGCAACCCGTGACTTGAACGGGGGAGGCGAAAGGGATAACCACCCGTCTCAGTTTTCCCCTCCTTACGTGTCTAAAGGACAGGCTCACATGGCGCGCGACAAAATTGCTTTGATTGGCTCCGGTCAGATCGGCGGAACGCTGGCTCATCTCATCGGCCTGAAAGAGCTGGGCGACGTGGTGATGTTCGACATCGCCGAGGGCGTGCCGCAGGGCAAGGCGCTCGACATCGCGCAGTCCTCGCCGGTCGACGGCTTTGACGCGCACTACACCGGCGCCAACTCCTACGAGGCGCTCGACAACGCAAAGGTCTGCATCGTCACCGCCGGCGTGCCGCGCAAACCCGGCATGAGCCGCGACGACCTCCTCTCCATCAACCTCAAGGTCATGGAACAGGTCGGCGCCGGCATCAAGAAGTACGCCCCCGACGCCTTCGTCATCTGCATCACCAACCCGCTCGACGCGATGGTCTGGGCGCTGCAGAAGGCTAGCGGCCTCCCGCACAAGAAGGTCGTCGGCATGGCCGGCGTGCTGGATTCGTCGCGCTTCCGCTACTTCCTGGCCGACGAATTCAACGTTTCGGTCGAAGACGTCACCGCCTTCGTGCTGGGCGGCCATGGCGACACCATGGTGCCGCTGGTAAAATACTCCACCGTCGCCGGCATCCCGCTGCCCGATCTCGTCAAGATGGGCTGGACCTCGCAGGCGCGCCTCGACGAGATCGTCGACCGCACCCGCAACGGCGGCGCCGAGATCGTCAACCTGCTCAAGACCGGCTCGGCCTTCTACGCGCCGGCGGCCTCCGCGATCGCGATGGCCGAGAGCTATCTGCGTGACAAGAAGCGCGTACTGGCCTCGGCCGCCTACCTGAACGGCGAATACGGCGTGAAGGACATGTATGTCGGCGTGCCCGTCGTGATCGGCTCCAAGGGTGTCGAGCGCGTCGTCGAGATCGAGCTCGTGGGCAAAGACCGCGAGGCCTTCGACAAGTCGGTCGGCGCGGTGCAGGGTCTGGTTGACGCCTGCAAGAAGATCGCACCGGATCTTCTGGGCCGTTAAGGTCGAACATTCCGCCGAAGACCGAAACCCGGTCTTCGGCGGTTTCATTTCCGGGGTCCGGCAAACCTTGTTTAAGGTTGGGGCGGGTTCTGGTCCGCAAGTCCAGAGATCGATGTCAGAGAATCCGGGTTGCAGTTCCTGTGGTATATGGTATGCCAGCCACAAGACTGAGGTGGGCCTACGAGGTCACCGCCCGCGGGTTCAGGGAGCGACCATATGAATATCCATGAATATCAGGCCAAAGCGCTGCTGAACGAGTTCGGCGTCGCGATCTCCAAGGGCGTTCCGGTCCTGAAGGCGGCCGATGCGGACGCGGCGGCAAAGGCCCTCCCGGGCCCGGTCTGGGTGGTGAAGAGCCAGATCCACGCCGGCGGCCGCGGCAAGGGCAAGTTCAAGGAAGCATCCGCCGGCGACAAGGGCGGCGTGCGCATCGCCAAGTCGGCCGTGGAGGTTTCCGAATTCGCCAAGCAGATGCTCGGCGCCACGCTCGTCACCATCCAGACCGGCCCCGCCGGCAAGCAGGTCAACCGCCTCTACATTGAGGACGGCTCCGACATCGACAAGGAATTCTACCTCTCGATCCTGGTCGACCGCGAGACCTCCCGCGTCTCCTTCGTGGTGTCGACCGAGGGCGGCGTCAACATCGAGGACGTCGCGCACAATACGCCTGAGAAGATCGTGACCTTCTCGATCGATCCCGCGACCGGCATCATGGGCCATCACGGCCGCACCGTTGCTAACGCGCTGAAACTCTCCGGCGATCTCGCCAAGCAGGCCGAGAAGCTCACCGCACAGCTTTACGCTGCGTTCGTCGCCAAGGACATGTCGATGCTGGAGATCAACCCGCTGGTCGTGACCAAGCAGGGTCAGCTCCGCGTGCTCGACGCCAAGGTGTCGTTCGACGACAACGCTCTGTTCCGTCACCCCGAGGTGCTCGCGCTGCGCGACGAGACCGAGGAGGACGCCAAGGAAATCGAGGCGTCGAAATACGACCTCAACTACGTCACCCTCGACGGCAATATCGGCTGCATGGTCAACGGCGCCGGCCTCGCGATGGCGACGATGGACATCATCAAGCTTTACGGCATGGCGCCGGCGAACTTCCTCGACGTCGGCGGCAGCGCCAGCAAGGAAAAGGTCGCGGCCGCCTTCAAGATCATCACTGCGGATCCCAACGTGAAGGGCATCCTGGTCAACATCTTCGGCGGCATCATGAAGTGCGACGTGATCGCCGAGGGCGTCACGGCCGCCGTGCGCGAGGTCGGCCTCAGCGTGCCGCTGGTGGTTCGCCTCGAAGGCACCAATGTCGAGGTGGGCAAGAAGATCATCCGTGAATCCGGCCTGAACGTGGTGCCGGCCGACAATCTCGACGACGCCGCGCAGAAGATCGTGAAGGCCGTCAAGGGAGGCTGAGGCCATGACCCAGGACCATCTCGCTGCATCATCCCCGCTGCCGGAGCACGCGCGCCTTGCCGCGTTCGCCGGTGAATGGAATGGCGAAGAGGTGGTCTTTCCGTCGCGATGGACGGAGGGCGGGACAGCGACCTCTCACGTCGTGGCCCACATGGATCTCAAGGGCTTCTATCTGATCCAGGACTCGGTCCAGACCCGCGACGGCAAGCAGAGCTTCGCCACCCACGGCATCTTCACCTTCGACCGCGAAGACCGGACCTATAAATTGTTCTGGTACGATTCGCTCGGCTACACGCCGCCCTCGCCCGCCTCCGGCGGGTGGGTCGGCAAGACCCTGACGCTGGTGCGCGGCTCGCTGCGAGGCAATGCGCGCCACGTCTATGAAATCATCGACGACGATTCCTATTCGTTGAAGATCCAGTTCTCGCCGGACGCGGAAGGCTGGGCCGACGTGCTCACCGGCGTCTACCGCCGCATCCACTGACCTCTCACTCGTTAGTTTCGCGAAAGCAGACCTCATGTCCATCCTGATCGACAAGAACACCAAGGTCATCTGCCAGGGCTTTACCGGCAAGAACGGCACCTTCCACTCGGAGGCCGCGATTGCCTATGGCACTAAGATGGTCGGCGGCACTTCGCCGGGCAAAGGCGGCGCGACGCATCTGGGCCTGCCGGTGTTCGACACCGTGCGCGAGGCGCGTGAGAAGACCGGCGCCGATGCATCGGTGATCTACGTGCCGCCGCCGGGCGCGGCCGATGCGATCTGCGAAGCCATCGATGCCGAGATCCCGCTGATCGTCTGCATCACGGAAGGTATCCCGGTCATCGACATGGTCAGGGTGAAGCGTTCGCTGGCCGGTTCCAAGTCGCGCCTGATCGGGCCGAACTGCCCGGGCGTCATGACCGCCGGCGAGTGCAAGATCGGCATCATGCCGGCCAACATCTTCAAGACCGGCAGCGTCGGCATCGTCTCGCGCTCGGGGACCCTGACCTACGAAGCCGTGTTCCAGACCACCCAGGAAGGCCTCGGCCAGACCACCGCGGTCGGCATCGGCGGCGATCCGGTCAAGGGAACCGAGTTCATTGACGTGCTGGAAATGCTGCTCGGCGACCCCAAGACCGAGTCGATCATCATGATCGGCGAGATCGGCGGTTCCGCCGAGGAGGACGCCGCCCAGTTCCTTAAGGACGAAGCCAAGCGCGGCCGCCAGAAGCCGATGGTCGGTTTCATCGCCGGTGTCACGGCCCCTCCCGGCCGCCGCATGGGCCACGCCGGCGCGATCATTTCGGGCGGAAAGGGTGACGCCGGTTCCAAGACCGACGCGATGAAATCGGCAGGAATTACAGTGTCCCCGTCTCCCGCTCGCCTTGGGCACACGCTTGCCGAAAAATTGAAAGCTTGATTCACCCCTTCGTAATTTTCCGGGCGAAGTTTCGCAGCAAATAGGGTAAATGGTGCCTGTCGCGCTGGTCCTCTGCCGGGGAGCCCAGCGCCAGCGCCGTTTGTTATGCGCGAACCGAAATCGCCAGGAACTCAAGCATGTCTCGCCAAGACGCGAACGCAGCCTTTGCCCTCTCTTCCTTTTTGCAGGGCACCAACGCCACCTACATCGACGAAATCTACGCCCGCTACGAGAAGGACCCGTCCTCAGTCGACACTGAGTGGCAGGAATTCTTCAAGAGCCTCAACGACCAGCCGGGCGACATCAGCAAGAACGCCCAGGGCCCGTCCTGGGAGCGCGCCAACTGGCCGCTGATCCCGCAGGACGATCTGACCTCCGCGCTCGACGGCAATTGGGCGGAAGTCGAGAAGACGGTCGGCGCCAAGATCGCCGCCAAGGCCCAGGCCAAGGGTGGCGACAAGGCCGGCGGCCTCTCCTCCGCCGACCTGCTCCAGGCCACCCGCGACTCGGTCCGGGCGCTGATGCTGATCCGCTCCTACCGCATGCGCGGCCACTTCCACGCCAAGCTCGATCCGCTCGGCATCGAAGCCCAGCGCAATCGCGAAGAGCTCGATCCGCGGACCTACGGCTTCAGCGAAGCCGATTTCGACCGCAAGATCTTCCTCGACCATGTGCTCGGTCTCGAATACGCCAACTTGCGCGAAATCACCGCGATCTGCGAGCGCACCTACTGCCAGACGCTCGGCGTCGAGTTCATGCACATCACCAACGCGGCGCAGAAGGCCTGGATCCAGGAGCGCATCGAGGGGCCGGACAAGGAAATCTCCTTCACCCGCGAAGGCCGCCGCGCCATCCTGATGAAGCTGGTCGAAGCCGAAGGCTTCGAGAAATTCTGCGACACCAAATTCACCGGCACCAAGCGCTTCGGCCTGGACGGTGCTGAATCGCTGATCCCCGCGCTCGAGCAGATCATCAAGCGTGGCGGCAATCTCGGCGTGAAAGAAGTCGTGCTGGGCATGCCGCATCGTGGCCGCCTCAACGTGCTGACCCAGGTGATGGGCAAGCCGCACCGCGCGCTGTTCCACGAGTTCAAGGGCGGTTCGGCCAATCCTGATGCGGTCGAAGGCTCGGGCGACGTCAAATATCATCTCGGCGCGTCCTCGGATCGCGAGTTCGACGGCAACCGCATCCATCTGTCGCTGACCGCCAACCCCTCGCATCTCGAGATCGTCGATCCCGTGGTGCTCGGAAAAGTCCGCGCCAAGCAGGATCAGCACGGCGATCCGCCGGATATGCGCATCTCGGTGATGCCGCTCCTGATGCACGGCGACGCAGCCTTTGCGGGCCAAGGCGTGGTCGCGGAATGTTTCGGCCTGTCGGACCTGAAGGGCTACCGCACCGGCGGGTCCGTGCACTTCATCGTCAACAACCAGATCGGCTTCACCACCTATCCACGTTATTCCCGTTCGTCGCCTTACCCGTCCGACGTGGCGAAGATGATCGACGCGCCGATCTTCCACGTCAACGGCGACGACCCGGAAGCCGTCGTGTTCGCGGCCAAGGTCGCGACCGAGTTCCGGCAGAAATTCCACAAGCCCGTCGTCATCGACATGTTCTGCTACCGCAGGCATGGCCATAACGAGGGCGACGAGCCGGCTTTCACCCAGCCGGTGATGTACAAGAAGATCGCGGCCCATCCGTCGACGCTCGAGCTCTACGCCCGCCGTCTCATCAGCGAAGGCGTGCTGACCGAGGGCGAGGTCGAGAAGGCCAAGGCCGACTGGCGCGCGCGGCTCGATGCCGAGCTCGAAGCCGGCTCCGGCTACAAGCCCAACAAGGCCGACTGGCTCGACGGCAAATGGGCCGGCTTCAAGATCGCGGATCAGGAAGAAGACGCGCGGCGTGGCGTCACCGGCGTCGACATCGCCGCACTGAAGGACATCGGTCGCAAGATCACCAAGGTGCCCGATGGCTTCCGCGTCCACCGCACCATCCAGCGCTTCCTCGAAAACCGCGCCAAAGCGATCGACGGCGGCACGGGCATCGACTGGGCGACCGGCGAGGCGCTGGCGTTCTGCACGCTGCTCAACGAGAACCACCATGTCCGCCTGTCCGGGCAGGATTCGGAGCGCGGCACTTTCTCGCAGCGCCACTCGGTCCTGATCGACCAGGAAGACGAGAGCCGCTACACGCCGTTCAACCATCTCGGTCACGAGCAGGGCCATTACGAGGTCATCAACTCGCTGCTGTCGGAAGAAGCCGTGCTCGGCTTCGAGTACGGCTACTCGCTCGCCGAGCCGAACACGTTGACCCTGTGGGAAGCGCAGTTCGGCGATTTCGCCAACGGCGCGCAGGTCGTGTTCGACCAGTTCATCTCCTCGGGTGAGCGCAAATGGCTGCGCATGTCCGGCCTCGTCTGCCTCCTGCCGCACGGCTATGAGGGCCAGGGACCGGAGCACTCCTCGGCGCGTCTGGAGCGTTATCTCCAGATGTGCGCAGAAGACAACATGCAGGTGGTGTATCCGACCACGCCGGCGAACTACTTCCACGTGCTGCGTAGGCAGCTCCATCGCGAGATCCGCAAGCCGCTGATCGTGATGACGCCGAAGTCGCTGCTGCGTCACAAGCGGGCGGTCTCGCGTCTCGAGGAGCTCGCGAAGGGGACCACCTTCCACCGCATCCTCTATGACGACGCCCAGATGCTGCCGGGCGAAGCGATCAAGCTCGTTCCCGACGAGAAGATCCGCCGCATCGTGCTCTGCTCGGGCAAGGTCTATTACGACCTCTACGAGGAGCGCGAGAAGCGCGGGATGGACGACATCTACCTGATGCGCATCGAGCAGCTCTATCCGGTGCCGCTCAAGGCGCTGGTGGCCGAGCTGTCGCGCTTCAAGAAGGCTGAAGTGGTGTGGTGCCAGGAAGAGCCCCGCAACATGGGGGCCTGGCACTTCATCGAGCCCTATCTGGAATGGGTGCTGAACCAGGTGAACGGTGTGAGCCGGCGTCCGCGTTATGTCGGCCGCGCCGCCTCCGCTGCGACCGCCACGGGTCTGATGTCCAAGCATCAGGCGCAGTTGAAGGCGTTCCTGGACGAAGCATTGAGCTGAGAAGTTTTTAGGACGCTGTCATCGCCCGCCTTGTGCGCAATTGCGCACTGGGGCGGGCGATCCAGTACGCCGTGACGGCCGTGATGACCACGAACGCCGCGGAGTACTGGATGCCCCGCCTTCGCGGGGCATGACACCTGTGAAATTCACGACCGCATTGGCGATCTCCTTAAGGAAAAGACCATGACTGAAATTCGTGTGCCGACCCTCGGCGAATCCGTCACCGAGGCCACCATCGGCCGCTGGTTCAAGAAGGCCGGCGATCCCGTCGCCGTCGACGAGCCCTTGGTGGAGCTCGAGACCGACAAGGTCACCATCGAAGTCCCGGCGCCTTCCGCCGGCACGCTGAGCGAGATCATCGCCGCAGATGGCACGACCGTTGCGGTCGGTGCGCTGCTCGGGCAGATCACCGAGGGCACGGCTGGCGTCGCAAAGACGCCCGCCAAGCCGGCTGCCGCGCCCGCGCCTGCTCCCGCCGCGGCGGCCCCAGCCGCCGCCCCCGCTGCCGCGAAAGCACCGCCGGCCGACTCTCCCCTCGCTCCCTCCGTGCGAAAGCTCTCGGCCGAGACCGGCATCGACGCCTCGACCGTTCCGGGCTCCGGCAAGGACGGTCGCGTCACCAAGGGCGACATGCTCGCCGCAATCGAGCGTGCGGCCTCGGCGCCGACCCCGGTCAACCAGCCGGCCGCCGCGGTTCAGGTCCGCGCACCCTCGCCGGCCGATGACGCCGCCCGCGAAGAGCGCGTCAAGATGACCCGGTTGCGCCAGACCATCGCGCGCCGGCTCAAGGACGTGCAGAACACCGCCGCGATGCTCACGACCTTCAACGAGGTCGACATGACCAACGTCATGGCGCTGCGTGCGCACTACAAGGATGCGTTCGAGAAGAAGCATGGCTCGAAGCTCGGCTTCATGGGCTTCTTCACCAAGGCCGTCGTGCAGGGGCTGAAGGACATCCCGGCCGTCAACGCCGAGATCGACGGCACCGATCTGATCTACAAGAACTACTATCACATCGGCGTCGCCGTCGGCACCGACAAGGGCCTCGTCGTGCCCGTGGTGCGCGACTGCGACAACAAGTCGATCGCCGACATCGAGAAGGGCATCGCCGATTTCGGCCGCCGCGCCCGTGACGGCCAGCTCAAGATCGACGAGATGCAGGGCGGCACCTTCACCATCACCAACGGCGGCATCTACGGCTCGCTGATGTCGACCCCGATCCTGAACGCGCCGCAGTCCGGCATTCTCGGCATGCACAAGATCCAGGAGCGGCCGATGGTCGTCGGCGGCAAGATCGAGGTCCGCCCGATGATGTATCTCGCGCTGTCCTACGATCATCGCGTCATCGACGGCAAGGAAGCCGTGACCTTCCTCGTTCGCGTCAAGGAGAGCCTGGAAGATCCGGCGCGCCTGGTGCTCGATCTCTGATCCCTGATGCTCTGCGAGCGCCGTCGCCTTTCGCGACGGCGCGTGTCGAACCATGGAGGCGCGCGTGACCGATAAAGTCGTTGTCATCACCGGCGGCAGCCGCGGCATTGGCCGCGCGACCGCGATTGCGGCGGCCGCGCGCGGCTTCCGTGTCGTGGTCGGCTATGCCAGCAACAAGACGGCCGCCGACGAGGTGCTCGCCGAGATCGCGGCCAGCAACGGCAAGGCCATCGCGGTGAAATGCGACGTCGCCGAGGAAAGCGACATCCTGGCGCTGTTCAAGGCCGCAGACGCATTCGGCACGCTCGGCGCGCTCGTCAACAATGGCGGTATCGTCGGGACCAGCGGCGTGCGCGTCGACGAGATGTCGGCCGAGCGCATCCAGCGCGTGATGGCGGTCAACGTCACCGGCTCCATCCTCTGCGCGCGCGAAGCCGTGAAGCGAATGTCGACCAGGCATGGCGGCCAGGGCGGCGTCATCGTCAATCTGTCATCGGTTGCCGCCAAGCTCGGCGCGCCGAACACCTATGTCGACTATGCCGCGTCCAAGGGCGCGATCGATTCCTTCACCGTCGGCCTCGGCCATGAGGTTGCCGGCGAAGGCATTCGCGTCGCGGGCATCCGCCCCGGCCTGATCGATACCGAAATCCACGCTGCCGGCGGCGAGCCCGACCGCGCCCATCGTCTGGCCCATATGGTGCCGATGAAGCGTGTCGGTACTGCCGATGAAGTCGCCAATGCCATCGTCTGGTTGATGTCGGACGATGCCTCCTACGTCACCTCAGCCATTCTCGATGTGTCCGGCGGACGCTGACGCGCCGCGCGGACGCTGACACATCCCTCAACGCTAAACTTACGGGACTTTCTCTCATGGCATACGATCTCGTCGTCATCGGCACCGGACCGGGCGGTTATGTCTGCGCGGTCCGTGCAGCGCAGCTCGGCATGAAAGTCGCCGTGGTCGAAAAGAACGCGACGCTCGGCGGCACCTGCCTCAATGTCGGCTGCATGCCGTCGAAGGCGCTGCTGCACGCCTCCGAAATGTTCGAGGAGGCCGGGCATTCCTTCGCCAAGATGGGCGTCAGCGTTTCCGCGCCGAAGCTCGATTTGCCTGCGATGATGAATTTCAAGCAGCAGGGCATCGACGGCAACGTCAAGGGTGTCGAGTTCCTGATGAAGAAGAACAAGATCGACGTGCTCAAGGGCGCCGGCAAGATTCTCGGCACCGGCAAAGTTGAAGTCTCCGCCGACGGCAAGTCGCAAATCATCGAAACCAAGAGCATCGTGATCGCCACCGGCTCGGACATCGCGCGTCTCAAGGGCATCGAGATCGACGAGACGCGCATCGTATCGTCGACCGGCGCGCTGTCGCTGGACAAGGTCCCCGGCAAGCTCTTGATCGTCGGCGCCGGCGTGATCGGCCTCGAGCTCGGCTCGGTCTGGCACCGTCTCGGCGCCGAAGTCGTCGTCGTCGAATTCCTCGACCGCATTCTGCCCGGCATGGACGGCGAGATCGCCAAGCAATTCCAGCGCATCCTGGAGAAGCAGGGCTTTGCGTTCAAGCTCGGTGCCAAGGTCACGGGCGTGGACGCCTCCGGCAAGACGCTGAAGGCGACGGTCGAGCCCGCCGCCGGCGGCGCTGCCGAGACGCTGGAAGCCGACGTCGTTCTCGTCTGTATCGGCCGTGTGCCGTATACGGAGGGGCTCGGCCTGAAGGAAGCCGGCGTTGCGCTCGACAATCGCGGCCGCGTGCAGATCGATCCGCACTTCGCCACCAGCGTGAAGGGCGTCTATGCGATCGGCGACGTCGTCGCGGGTCCGATGCTCGCGCACAAGGCCGAGGATGAAGGCGTCGCGGTTGCCGAGATCATCGCCGGGCAGGCCGGCCACGTGAACTACGATGTTATCCCCGGCGTCGTGTATACCACGCCGGAAGTATCCTCCGTCGGTAAAACCGAGGAGGAGCTGAAGCAGGCGGGCGTGGCTTATACCGTCGGGAAGTTTCCCTTTACCGCCAACGGCCGCTCCAAGGTCAACCAGACCACCGACGGCTTTGTGAAGATTCTCGCAGATGCGAAGACCGATCGCGTGCTCGGCGTGCACATAATCGGCCGCGAAGCCGGGGAAATGATCCACGAGGCGGCTGTTCTCATGGAGTTTGGCGGCAGCGCGGAGGATCTCGCGCGCACCTGCCACGCGCACCCGACCCGCTCGGAGGCCATCAAGGAGGCCGCGCTTGCAGTCGGCAAGCGGGCCATCCATATGTAGGTGGCGCCCAGCGCCGAATCGGGCGGGAAACACATGCTACGCCGCCTGCTTCAACCGGTCTGGGTCCTGCTCGCGATCATCTTCCTGATCGAAGCCTGGCTGTGGGACCATCTCGAACCGATCGTTGCGCGGGTTGTCGCAATTGTCCCGCTCGCGCGGTTCAAGCAATGGCTGTCGGACCGCGTCGATGCGCTGTCGCCGGCGATGACGCTGATCGTGTTCGCCGTGCCCATCATTCCGCTGTTTCCGCTCAAGCTGGTCGGCCTGTGGCTGCTCACGCACGAATACTGGACCAGCGCGGTCTTCACCATCGTGTTCGCAAAGCTGCTCGGGGTCGGCGTCACCGCCTTCGTGTTCGATGTGACGCGCGACAAGCTGATGGAGATGGCGTGGTTCGAGCGGCTCTATGATCTGGTGCTGAAGCTGCGTGCCAAGGCCGCCGAGCTGGTCGATCCGATCAAGCGGCGCATCCGCGAGCTGATCGCCGGCAACGGCGAAGGCTGGTCCTCCCGCACGCTCCGCCTGATCCAGCGCTTTCGCAAGAGCGTGCACGAAGCGCGTTGAAGGTTCGCCGCACACTCGCTGTCATCGCCCGGCTTGACCGGGCGATCCAGTATTCCAGAGAGGGCAATGGATACGGAGAAGCCGCGGCATACTGGATGCCCCGGTCAAGCCGGGGCATGACACTGCGTGTGTGGCGTCAAACCACGCGTTTCGTTTTCGCTAATGCAAATGCAGCAGATGCGGCAGCCACAGGCCGAGCCCGGTCATGACGAGCCCAGCGATCGTCAGCAGGCCGGCGACATAAGCGAGCGCGATCATGCCGGTGATGATGGTGGCCGACGCCAGCACGATGCCGATCTGGAAGGCCGCGGATGCCAGTTCGAAGTGATGATATTTCGCAGTCGCCTCGTCGCGCTCATGCTCGGCGTGCTTGGCCTTTTCGGCCAGCTGCTCGGTGCCTTCGCCGGTCTCTGGCTCGGAACGGTAGCGCTGCGCGGTCTTCTGCCAGTCCTCGATCTGCTTCTGCACGGCCACCTTGTTGGCCTCATCGCTCGCCGCGCCGAGGATGAGCTTGCCCTGGTCCGCCATGCTCTGCACCATGGTGCGGCGGATACTCTTGGCCTGGAAGAACGCCCAGAGGTTGGAGGCCTCGACGTTCTTGCTGATCGATTCGGTCTGCGCGCCCTTGCCGAGCGTCTCGGAGATCGCCAGGAACAGCGCCAGAACGGCAATCAGGAGCGCGATCTTCTTGTTCGAGCCGGACGCGTGTTCGGCGTGCTCGGCATGCTCCATGCTTTCATGTGCGCTCATAAGTCCCTCCTGGCTCGGTTCCCCACGATTGACCGAACCGCGGGCGCCGCGCAAGAGGCATGCGCGCCGAGAGGCTTGCTATGACAGCTTCATGTCAGCATCAGCGACGGGGATGCGCGCTGGCATAAACTTCCAGCAGCCGTTCGGCATCGATGCCGGTATAGATCTGCGTGGTCGAGAGCGAGGCATGGCCGAGCAATTCCTGGATCGCGCGCAAATCGCCGCCGCGTGACAACAGGTGCGTGGCGAAGGAATGCCGGAGCGCGTGCGGCGTGGCGCTATCGGGCAGGCCGAGCGCGCCGCGCAGCCGCTCCATCGCGAGCTGGATGATGCGCGGGCTCAAGGGCCCGCCGCGTGCGCCGACGAAGATCGGCCCCTCCGCCGGCAGCGGATACGGGCACATCGCGACGTACTCCTGCACGAGCGCGAGCACGTTCTGCAGCACCGGCACCATGCGGGTCTTGTTGCCTTTGCCGGTTACGATCAGCACGTCGCCTTCACCGGGACGCGGCACCTCGCGGCGCGTCAGCCCCAGCGCTTCGGAGATGCGCAGGCCCGAGCCGTAGAGGAGCGCCATCACCGCGGCATCGCGCGCCAGAATCCAGGTCTCGCGGTCCTCGCCGGCGCGCTCGTCGGCGTCCGCAAGACGCTTGGCCGACGCCATCGGCAACGGCTTTGGCAGGCTCTTTGCGACTTTCGGCGCGCGGATCGCCGAGAGCGCGCCAACCTTGCCCTTGCCTTCGCGCTCAAGGAAGCGGCCGAACGAGCGCAGCCCCGCGAGTGCGCGCATCAGCGAGCGACCGGCAATATCGTCGGCGCGGCGCATCGCCATGAAGGCCCTGATATCGGTGGCCTCCAGCGCGGCGAAACGCTTCAGCGTCACCCGCTCGCCCCAATGGCCGCAGAGGAAATTCAAGCACTGCCGCAAATCGCGGGCATAGGCTTCCAGCGTCTTCGGCGACAGCCGTCGCTCCGCGCCGAGATGCGACAGCCAGCGCGTCATCTCCTGCGCGATATCAGGATCGGCGCTGGCGAGCTCGATCTGTGGGGCGGCCGCTTTGCTCATGCGCTCTGGACGTGGTGATTCCACTCAGTATATCGCATCACACTCGTTTATCGTTCGCTAAGGCCGCCTCAGGGCGCTAGCCTTGAAGCCCCCGGGTTCCGATTCCCCCTCATGGATCACACGTCGCGCAGCAACGCCGTTTCCGCCAACGCGACCCGCATGGTCGACGTGCTGGTGCCGGTCGCGCTCGACCAGACCTATTCCTACAAGGTGCCGCGCGGGATGGAGCTGAAGGCGGGCGATATTATCGGCGTGCCGCTCGGCCCGCGCGAGGTGCTCGCCGTGGTCTGGGCCGAAAACGCCAATCCGGATCCGCGCCTGCACAACCGCCTCAAGGAGGTCAGCGAAAAGCTCGACATCCCGCCGCTGAAGCCCGAGCTGCGTGCGGTCGTGGACTGGATCGCCAATTACACGCTGAGCCCGCGCGGCATGGTGCTGCGCATGTGCCTGCGGATGGGCGAGAACCTCGGCCCCGAGCGGGTGCGCGCTGGCGTGCGCCTGGTCGGCGATCCGCCAAAACGTCTGACGCCGGCGCGGCAGCGCCTGATCCAGGTGCTGTCGGACCGGCTGCTGCACGGCAAGTCGGAAGCCGCCAGGGAGGCCGGCGTTTCGGCTGGCGTGATCGACGGCCTCGTCGACGAAGGCACGCTCACGGTCGAGCCGATGCCGCCGGCTCCGCCGCCGCCGGCCCCAGATCCGGATTTCAGCCGGCCGGATTTTTCGCCGCTCCAGCGCGCCGGGGTCGATGCCATGCGCGCGCTCGCCGCCAACGGCAGCTTTCACGTCGCGCTGCTCGATGGTGTCACCGGCTCGGGCAAGACCGAGGTTTATTTCGAAGCCGTGGCCGAGGCGACCCGACGCGGAAAGCAGTCGCTGATCCTGATGCCGGAGATCGCGCTCACCGGCCAGTTCCTCGATCGCTTCGCGCAACGTTTTGGCGTGCGCCCTCTGGAATGGCATTCCGAGCTGACGCCGCGCACCCGCGCGCGCAATTGGGCGGCGATCTCCGAGGGCAGCGCGCCGGTCGTGGTCGGCGCGCGCTCGGCGCTGTTTCTGCCTTACGCCAATCTCGGCCTCATTGTGGTCGATGAAGAGCACGACCAGGCCTACAAGCAGGACGAGGGCGTGCATTATCACGCCCGCGACATGGCGGTGGTGCGCGCGCACATCGCAAAGGTCCCGATCGTGCTGGCGTCGGCGACGCCGTCGGTCGAGTCCGAGGTCAATGCGCGCAAGAACCGCTATCAGCGCATCGCGCTGCCGTCGCGCTTCGGCGGCCAGCACATGCCGCATATCGAGGCCATCGACATGCGCCGCGAGCCGCCGGCGCGCGGCCGCTTCATCTCGCCGCGGCTGGCGTCCGAGATCAGGTCCGCGATCGAGCGGCGCGAGCAGGCGCTCTTGTTCCTCAATCGCCGCGGCTATGCGCCGTTGACGTTGTGCCGCGCCTGCGGCCATCGCTTCGCCTGCACCATCTGCGATGCCTGGCTGGTCGATCATCGCTTCCGCCAGCGCCTCGTCTGTCACCATTGCGGCTTCTCGATGCCGCGCCCGCAGACCTGTCCGCATTGTGCGGCGGAGGAATCGCTGGTCGCGGTCGGGCCCGGTGTCGAGCGCTTGCAGGAAGAGGCGGCCGCGCTGTTCCCGGAGGCGCGCACCATGGTGCTGTCGAGCGATCTCATCACCTCGATCGAGACGATGCGCTCCGAGCTGAATGACATCGCGGAGGGTCGCGTCGACGTCATCATCGGCACGCAGCTCGTGGCCAAGGGCCACAATTTCCCGCGGCTCAATCTGGTCGGCGTGGTCGATGCGGATCTCGGCCTGTCCAATGGCGATCCGCGCGCCTCCGAGCGCACCTGGCAATTGCTCAACCAGGTGATCGGCCGCGCCGGGCGCGAGCAGGGCCGTGGCATCGGCTATCTCCAGACCCACCAGCCCGATCATCCCGTGATGAAGGCGCTGATCGCCTGCGACCGCGAAGCCTTCTACGACAGCGAGATCGATTTGCGTGAACGCACGCTCTATCCGCCGTTCGGGCGGCTCGCGAGCCTGATCATTTCCGCCGGCGACCGGCCGAGCGCCGAGGGCTTTGGCCGCCACCTCGTCGCGCTCGCGCCGCGCGACGAGCGCGTGGTGGTGCTGGGCCCGGCGGAAGCCCCGCTCGCGGTCATCAAGGGCCGCTACCGCTTCCGCATTCTGGTGAAATCCGCGCGCGGCTTCGACCTGTCGGATTATCTGCGCAACTGGCTTGCCGTATGCCCGAAGCCGAAGGGCAATCAAAAGCTTGAAGTCGACGTCGATCCGCAGAGCTTTTTGTAGGCCGGTTGTCATTCCGGGGCGCGCATAGCGCGAGCCGGAATCCATCGGGCGGCAGAGTTGGTGGGGGAATGGATTCCGGGTTCGCGACTTCGTCGCGCCCCGGAATGACAGCACGTAAAAAAGCCCGCCGTCCCCCAAGACGGCGGGCTTGTTTCAGGCGTCGCGCGCCTTAGGAGACGACTTCCGCGGTGACGCGGCCGACGCCGGCGCCGGTGAGGCCGATGGCGCGGGCAGCGCCCGTGGAGAGGTCGAGGACACGGCCGCGAATGAACGGGCCACGGTCGTTGATGGTGACGATGACGCTCGAGCCGCCATGGGTGACGCGCAGCTTGGTGCCGAACGGCAGCGAACGGTGCGCCGCGGTCATGGCGTTCTGGTTGAAGCGCTGGCCCGAGGCGGTCCTGCTGCCGGACTCATTCCCGTAAAAGGAAGCCATGCCGGAGAAGGAACGTCCGGTGCCCTGCGACGGCGTCATCGACGCATTGGCGTTACGCCAATCGGAGGTCGTGTTGGCATCGTTCTGGGCGTGGTGGCGGTGATGATGGTGGGAATACCGATGGTGATGGCGGGATTTGGCGGAAGCTTCGGTGGCAGTTCCACCGATGAGAAGAGTTGCGGCAACAAAGGCGATCGCCGTACGCGGCCGGGTCACAGAGCCCAGCGTCTTCAAACAAAGCATATATTGGTCCCTAAGCTAGTATTGCCACATATGTGGCAAGTGGAGCCCCCGTAAGTTTGCGAGCGGGACCGCGTTTCGATTCCTAATGAGGCGTGAATTGGGCAGTAAATCCGTTCTGTGTCTTCATGTAATATCTTGTTACCGGCGGGGATATTCGGCCGATATTCCGTACTCTTGGATTTTAACGATTCATTAACCTCTGTATTACTTACAAATACTGTAAAACGAAGTCATCGCTTCCCGCATTTAGAATTGGGTAAGTATTCGGCGAGTGAAGCGGATGCGCCCGGAATCACGCCTCAGCGATCCGTGTTCATGGCCGCTATGCGCTGAGGGCAGGAACAAATCGCCGGCGTCGGCTCACGGGCTGGCTTAAGCGCTGTGGCAATTCCGCGGCGTGGCAGGTCATCGTCGCGTCGTCGTGGAGTGCGACGAACTGGCGACATAACGTCATGCCTTTAATTTGGCGTCATGTTGCACGTGCGCGCCTGCTATGTTAGCAAAGCCGCGATTTTAACGAGCCCGGCACTTCCGTGCGGGGTCGAAAATCGAAGTCCCGCTTGAATTCCAAGGGCTTGGATCGCTAGGCGCCGCTTTGTGGCGACGGTTTTTCCCTTGCGAGTTTGACAGCAAAAAGAGCACGTCTGTGGCTGCAGAAGATACGTCCGTTTCCGGTGTGTCGGGCCGTTATGCAACGGCCTTGTTTGAACTGGCCCGCGACCAGAAAGTGGTCGACGAGGTCAAAGCCGATCTCGAGAAATTCGAGGGCATGCTCAACGAAAGCGCCGATCTGAAGCGCCTCGTTCGCAGCCCGGTTTTCGCGGCCGACGCCCAGTCCAGGGCCCTCTCGGCCGTTTTGGACAAGGCGGGCATCGCCGGCATCTCCGCCAATTTCCTGAAAGTGCTGACCGCCAACCGCCGCCTGTTCGCGGTGGCTGACGTCATCCGCGCCTATCGCGCCCTGGTCGCCAAGTTCAAGGGCGAGGCCACGGCCGACGTCACCGTGGCGGAGGCGCTATCGGACAAGAATCTCGACGCCCTCAAGGTTGCCCTGAAGTCGGTGACCGGCAAGGACGTCGCGCTCAACGTGAAGGTCGATCCCTCGATCATCGGTGGCCTCGTGGTCAAGCTTGGCAGCCGGATGATCGATAGCTCGCTTCGCACCAAACTCAATTCGATCAAGCACGCGATGAAAGAGGCAGGCTGATGGACATCCGCGCCGCGGAAATTTCCGCGATCCTCAAGGACCAGATCAAGAATTTCGGCCAGGAAGCTGAAGTCTCCGAAGTCGGACAGGTGCTGTCCGTCGGCGACGGCATCGCCCGCGTTTACGGCCTGGATAACGTCCAGGCCGGTGAAATGGTCGAGTTCGAGAACGGCACCCGCGGCATGGCGCTGAACCTCGAAACCGACAACGTCGGTATCGTCATTTTCGGCGCCGACCGTGAGATCAAGGAAGGTCAGACCGTCAAGCGGACCCGCGCCATCGTGGACGCGCCGGTCGGCAAGGGCCTGCTCGGCCGCGTCGTCGACGCGCTCGGCAATCCCATCGACGGCAAGGGCCCGATCCAGGCCGACAAGCGCATGCGCGTCGACGTCAAGGCGCCCGGCATCATTCCGCGCAAGTCCGTGAACGAACCGATGGCGACCGGCCTCAAGGCGATCGACGCCCTGATCCCGATCGGCCGCGGCCAGCGCGAGCTGATCATCGGCGACCGTCAGACCGGCAAGACCGCGATCGCGCTCGACACCATCCTCAACCAGAAGCCGCTCAACGCGCAGCCGGACGAGAACATCAAGCTGTATTGCGTCTACGTCGCGATCGGCCAGAAGCGCTCGACCGTTGCCCAGTTCGTGAAGGTGCTGGAAGAGCAGGGCGCGCTGGAATATTCGATCATCGTCGCCGCCACCGCGTCCGATCCGGCGCCGATGCAGTACATCGCGCCGTTCACCGGCTGCACCATGGGCGAGTACTTCCGCGACAACGGCATGCACGCCGTCATCATCTATGACGATTTGTCCAAGCAGGCCGTCGCCTACCGCCAGATGTCGCTCCTGCTGCGCCGCCCGCCGGGCCGCGAAGCCTATCCGGGCGACGTGTTCTATCTGCATTCCCGCCTGCTCGAGCGCGCGGCGAAGCTGAACAAGGACCAGGGCTCGGGCTCGCTGACGGCGCTGCCGGTCATCGAAACCCAGGCCAACGACGTGTCGGCCTACATTCCGACCAACGTCATCTCGATCACCGACGGCCAGATCTTCCTCGAAACCGACCTGTTCTTCCAGGGCATCCGCCCCGCGGTGAACGTCGGTCTGTCGGTGTCGCGCGTCGGCTCCTCGGCGCAGACCAAGGCCACCAAGAAGGTCGCCGGCAAGATCAAGGGCGAGCTCGCGCAGTACCGCGAAATGGCGGCGTTCGCGCAGTTCGGCTCCGACCTCGACGCCTCGACCCAGCGCCTGCTCAACCGCGGCTCGCGTCTGACCGAGCTCCTGAAGCAGCCGCAGTTCGCGCCGCTGAAGATGGAAGAGCAGGTCTGCGTGATCTGGGCCGGCACCAACGGCTATCTCGATCCGCTTCCGGTCAACAAGGTGCGTGCGTTCGAGGACGGTCTGCTGTCGCTGCTGCGCGGCAAGAATGTCGAGATCCTCAACGCGATCCGCGACAGCCGCGATCTGTCCGACGACACCGCCGCCAAGCTGAAGTCGGTGGTCGAAGGTTTCGCCAAGAGCTTCGCATAAGAGAGCGGTCGCAAAGGCCGGGCTTCTTGTCCCGGCCTTCCGTGCCTCACCGCATGGAGACGAAGACGTGGATGCCCGGGACACGCCCGGGCATGACGACTGGGATAGGCTAGCGGCTTGATCCAGGGGATCGAACCGCCGGGGTGAACGAAGAATGGCGTCACTTAAAGACATGCGCGTCCGCATCGCCTCCACCAAGGCGACGCAGAAGATCACCAAGGCCATGCAGATGGTCGCAGCGTCCCGATTGCGCCGCGCCCAGCAAGCGGCCGAGGCGGCGCGGCCCTATGCCGACAAGATGAGCGCGGTGATCTCCAACATCGCCAGCGCTGCCGCCGGTTCGCCCGGCGCGCCGGTGCTGCTGGGCGGCACCGGCAAGGATCAGGTTCACCTGCTGCTGGTCTGCACCGGCGAGCGCGGCCTGTCCGGCGCGTTCAACTCCTCGATCGTGCGCCTCGCGCGCGAGCGCGCCCAGACGCTGATGGCGCAGGGCAAGGAAGTCAAATTTTTCTGCGTCGGCCGCAAGGGCTACGAGCAGCTCCGTCGCCTCTACGACAAGCAGATCGTCGAGCACCTCGACCTGCGCGGCGTTCGTCAGCTCGGCTTCCTCAACGCCGAGGACATCGCCAAGAAGGTTCTGGCCCGCTTCGACAACGGCGAATTCGACGTCTGCACGTTGTTCTACGCGCAGTTCAAGTCGGTCATCGCCCAGGTCCCGACCGCGCAGCAGATCATTCCGCTGACCGTGGAAGAAAAGGCGGCGAATGCGCCGTCGACGTCCTACGATTACGAGCCGGAGGAAGACGAGCTCCTCTCCGGCCTGTTGCCGCGGAATATCGCGGTACAGATTTTCCGCGCGCTGCTGGAAAACAACGCCTCGTTCTATGGCGCCCAGATGAGCTCGATGGACAACGCCACCCGCAACGCGGGCGAAATGATCCGCAAGCAAACCCAGATCTACAACCGAACCCGTCAAGCCCAGATCACCAAGGAGCTGATCGAGATCATCTCCGGCGCCGAGGCGGTCTGACGCACGAACCAAACGACGGTCGTTCAAGTAAAGAATTTCGAAGGAGAGCTTCATGGCTACAGCAGCTACCCAGGTCGGTCGTGTCACCCAGGTCATGGGCGCCGTCGTCGACGTTCAGTTCGAAGGCCATCTGCCGGCCATTCTGAATTCGTTGGAAACCAAGAACGGCAACATCCGCCTCGTGCTGGAAGTTGCGCAGCATCTCGGTGAGTCCACCGTGCGCACGATCGCGATGGACGTGACAGAAGGTCTGGTCCGCGGCCAGGAAGTGACCGACACCGGTCAGCCGATCTCGGTGCCGGTGGGTGCGGGCACGCTCGGCCGCATCATGAACGTGATCGGTGAGCCGATCGACGAAGCCGGTCCGATCCAGTCCGAAGGCAAGCGCGCCATCCACCAGGAAGCGCCGACCTACACCGATCAGTCGACCGAAGCGGAAATTCTCGTCACCGGCATCAAGGTCGTCGACTTGCTCGCGCCCTACGCCAAGGGCGGCAAGATCGGCCTGTTC
This sequence comes from Bradyrhizobium sp. Ken01, assembly GCF_055807355.1. Classification (NCBI taxonomy): domain Bacteria; kingdom Pseudomonadati; phylum Pseudomonadota; class Alphaproteobacteria; order Hyphomicrobiales; family Nitrobacteraceae; genus Bradyrhizobium; species Bradyrhizobium sp. Ken01. The sequence continues at coordinate 34,700 of NZ_JBVVPC010000026.1, read as the reverse complement.
GGCGGCGCCGGCGTCGGCAAGACCGTGCTGATTCAGGAGCTGATCAACAACGTTGCGAAGGCGCACGGTGGCTACTCCGTGTTCGCCGGCGTCGGCGAGCGTACCCGCGAGGGCAACGACCTCTATCACGAGTTCATCGAGTCCAAGGTCAACGCCGATCCGCACAATCCGGATCCGAGCGTCAAGTCGAAGTGCGCGCTGGTGTTCGGCCAGATGAACGAGCCGCCCGGCGCCCGCGCCCGTGTCGGCCTCACCGGTCTGACCGTCGCCGAGCATTTCCGTGACCAGGGCCAGGACGTGCTGTTCTTCGTCGACAACATCTTCCGCTTCACCCAGGCCGGTTCTGAAGTGTCGGCGCTGCTCGGTCGTATTCCGAGCGCCGTGGGTTACCAGCCGACGCTCGCCACCGACATGGGCGCGCTGCAGGAGCGCATCACCACCACGCAGAAGGGTTCGATCACCTCGGTGCAGGCCATTTACGTTCCGGCCGACGACTTGACCGACCCGGCGCCCGCGACCTCGTTCGCGCATTTGGACGCCACCACGGTGTTGAACCGCGCGATCTCGGAAAAGGGCATCTATCCGGCGGTGGATCCGCTCGACTCGACCTCGCGCATGCTCTCGCCGCTCGTCGTCGGCCAGGAGCACTATGACACCGCGCGTCAGGTCCAGCAGGTGCTGCAGCGCTACAAGTCGCTGCAGGACATCATCGCCATTCTCGGCATGGACGAGCTTTCGGAAGAGGACAAGCTGACGGTGGCCCGCGCCCGCAAGATCGAGCGCTTCCTGTCGCAGCCGTTCCACGTCGCCGAAATCTTCACCGGCTCGCCCGGCAAGTTCGTCGACCTCGCGGACACCATCAAGGGCTTCCGCGGCCTCTGCGAAGGCAAGTATGACCACCTGCCGGAAGCCGCCTTCTACATGGTCGGCACCATCGAAGAGGCGATCGAGAAGGGCAAGAAGCTCGCCGCTGAAGCGGCCTAAGAAGCGAATGGCGAATAAGGAGTAGCGAATAGTACGCTGCTCCTGTTCGTCACTCGCTATTCGCCACTCGCTATTCGCAGGTTTATCATGGCCACCTTCCACTTCGATCTCGTCTCGCCGGAAAAGCTCGCCTTCTCGGGCGAGGTCGACCAGGTCGATATCCCCGGCGTCGAGGGTGACTTCGGCGTGCTGGCGGGACATGCGCCGGTCGTGGCCGCGATCCGGCCCGGCATTCTCACCGTGACCATCGGCGGCAGGCACGAGAAGATTATCGTGCTCGGCGGTATCGCTGAAGTTTCCGACAAGGGCCTGACCGTGCTCGCCGACGTCGCGACCTCGCTGGCCGAGCTCGACCGCGCCCAGTTCGCCGCGACCGTCTCGGAGATGGAAGAGGGCTTGAAGGAGCACGAAGGCAGCGAGCTCGATCAAGCCATCGCGCGGCTCGACCACTTCAAGAGCATCCAGCACGAGCTCAACACCACGGCTATGCACTAAGCCCCGGTGCACCGCGCCGGGGCTCAAGCTACAAATCCCTGAATAAGTTCAGCGCTCGTCACGGAAGTGGCGGGCGCTGAAACTTTGTTGCACCGCGCCGCCGATAGCGCCATTCTGCGCCCGCGAACTTTGTTCCGGGGGCCGGCCGCAGATGAAACGCAAGATCGCAGCGATTTTCGCAGCCGATATTGCCGGTTATTCACGACTGGTCGCGGAAGACGAAGAGGAGACGCTGCGGCGTCTCGCCTCCTATCGCGAGGTCGTCGACGATTTCATTGCCAGGGCGGGCGGACGCATCTTCAACACTGCCGGCGACGCCGTGCTCGCGGAATTTCCAAGCGCCGTCGATGCGGTGCGTTGCGCCATCGACATCCAGGAATCCCTGCGAACCCGCAACATGGCCTATCCGCCAAGCCGGCAGATGTCGTTCCGCATTGGTATCACCATCGGCGACGTGGTCGAGCGAGACGGTGATCTGCTCGGTGACGGTGTCAATATCGCCGCCCGGCTCGAGGGCCTCGCCGAGATCGGCGGCATCTGCGTCTCCCGCGCGGTGCACGAGCAGGTCGCCAACAAGCTGTCGGTGCAGTTCGCCGATATCGGCGCGCAGGAGGTCAAGAACATCCCGACGCCGGTGCATGCCTACATGGTGGCGATGCGGCGCGGGGACGGCAGCTACGCAACGCCGCAGATCAAGAGGGTGGCGAAGGCTGCGGCCGCGCCGAACTGGATGTGGCCGTTGGTGGTCGGTGTCGTCTCCGTCGTCGCCATCGGCGTCGGCGGCTTCCTCTATTTCACCAAGTTGGAGACGACCAGGGCGCCGTCAATCGCAGCGATCACGCCAAGCCCTGTATCAAGCCCTGTATCAAGCCCCGCATCAACAGCGCCAGGCTCGTCATCCACAATGGCGGCGAAAGCGCCGATGCCCATGCCGGCACCATCGGCTTCGCCGATGGCGGGCAAGTTTCCCGCCGACAACGTCCCCTTCATCAACGAGCGCATCCGCAACTACCTGGCGGGCGACTATTCCGCGGCCGGCGACTACAAGGCGTTCGCGCTCAATGTCGGCGGGTTCACCGGCGCGTCATTGAATCAGCCGAACGAGGAAGCCGCGCGCAACGCCGCACTCGATCAGTGCCAGAAGCGCGCCGATGCCGCGCAATCGCCGCGGCGCTGCGAGCTCTATGCTGTCGGCAACAACGTGGTCTACACGCACGGCAAGCCCCCGATGCCGCCGCAACCCTTCGTCCGGCATGACGCCATGACCGAGCGCGCCTTCGCCTCGAAAGATTTTCCGATGGTGCGCGATCCCGCCAAGGTCCGGCTCGAGAACATGTTCGTGCCCGCGGCAAAATCCCGCGCGGTCGCGCTCGGCCCGGGCGGTCAATATTTCATGGTGATGGGCGCGTCATCCGCAGACGATGCCGCGCGGCGCTCGCTGGAATCGTGCGGCGCGATCGCCGGCGTCGCCTGCCTGGTCGTTGCGGTCGACGAGAATTTCGTCGTGCCGATCCCGACCCTGCTCAGGATCACCGGCTTCTTCCACGCGGCGTCTAACGCCTCGATCGTCGCCGATGCGCGCGACGAGGTCGTGCGTAAGCTCGCCGACGGCATGGGCTGGAATGCCGTCGCGGTCGGCACCGCGGGCCGGCCGGGCTTCGGTCTGAGGGCCGCCGACGAGCAGACAGCCGTCAATTCCGCGCTCGCCGACTGCGCCAAGAGCGACCGCGATTGCCACGTCATCGCAATCGGCCCATTCACGGTCGGGCCGATCAATTAGGGCTGAAAACTGGCTCTCGGGTGGTTTTCGCGTTTTAGTTTGCGAACGGCGCAAACTGCTGTGCCACGGCGCTGTAGACGTGGCGGCGGAACGGCACCACGACATCGGGGACACGATCGAGCCGCTCCCAGCGCCAGGCGTCGAACTCGGCGGGCTGCCCGTTGCGCGGCGTCAGCGGATCGATCTCGTCATCCTTGCCGGTGAAGCGCAGCGCGAACCATTTCTGGCGCTGGCCGCGGAATTTCGCCAGCCGGTGCGTCTGCGGCCCGTCATAGGGCGGGAATTCGTAAGTCAGCCAGTCGGTCTCGCCGAGATAGGTTGCGCTCTTGACGCTGGTCTCTTCCCAGAGTTCGCGCAGCGCGGCATCGCGCAAATCCTCGCCGTCGTCGACGCCGCCCTGCGGCATCTGCCAGTCGAGGCCCGGCAGGATGATCTCGGGTCCGTCGCCCTTGAAGCGGTGCCCGATCAGCACGCGGCCGTCGGCATTGAACAGCGCGATTCCGACATTGGGACGGTAGGGTTTTTCAGTGCTCACGCGTGGATCTCTCGTCGTCATTTCAGGCGATGCATTAAAGCGTTTTCGAGCGAAGTGGATACCGGTTCGCGTCAAGAAAACGCGTCAAAATAAAAAACTAGAGCCCCGTTCCGATTCCATCGGAACGGAACTGGCTCTAGCATCAACCTGGAATGGCGACCTGAACTAATCCTGCGCCAGCGCGGAAAATTCCTTGACCACACGCTCGTAGACCGGACGCTTGAACGGGATGATCAGTCCGGTCAGGTTCTTCATCGGTTCCCAGCGCCAGCTCACGAACTCGGCCTTGTGGCCGCCGCCGGGCTTTTCGACGTTGATCTCGCTGTCCTTCCCGGTGAAGCGGACCGCGAACCATTTCTGGCGCTGACCGCGGTAGCGGCCCTTCCAGGCGCGCCCGGCGACCGTGCGTGGAATGTCGTAAGTGAGCCAGTCCGGAACCTCGCCGAGCCGCTCGACCGAACGCACGCTGGTCTCCTCATAGAGCTCGCGCTTGGCAGCCTCCCAATTGTCCTCGCCGGGATCGACGCCGCCCTGCGGCATCTGCCAGACATGGGTGTCGTCGACATGCTCGATGCCGCCGGCGCGCCGGCCGATGAACACCAGTCCGTCCTTGTTGAGCAACATCACGCCGACGCAGGTCCGGTAGGGCAGATCCTCGTAACGCGCCATTCCGCCAGACCTCTCGCATGCTGTCGGTATGGCTGAAGCAGGCCCCGCGGGCCTGTGCCGTACCAATCCGTTGATTTAGCTGGATTTTGATTTCAGCATCGCGGTTGTCAATGGCACCAAAAGGATACCTCGGTCGCCCAACGTCTTGGTCCAGACGCCAATGCGCTCGATCGAGACCGGGAGGGCGGAGGCGGTGCCCACGGCCACGCCGCGCTCGCGTGCCGCGGCTTCGAGCTTGGTCAGGGCGCGGTCGATCTCGGCCGGGGTCGGCACTGCGTCGATCGCGATATCGCCCTTGCCGAACGGCATCGCCAGGCTGCCGGCGGCCTGGGGCGCGATGCTGCGGGGCGAGGAGCCGTCGTCGAAGAAGCCGAGGCCGCGCTTGGCCGCCTCGCGAATGATCGGCTGCATCGCCGGCTCCGTGGCGATGAAGCGGGCGCCCATGAAATTGGTGAGGCCGGCATAGCCCTGCATCCGGCTCAGATGCCAGTACAGGCGGTCCATGTTCTGGTCGGCACTGAGCGACGTCAGCAGCGTCTGCGGTCCCGGATCATTGTCGGGGAAGTCATAGGGCTCCATCGGGATCTGGAGGAAGATCTCGTGGCGCTGGGCGCGGGCGCGCTCGGCGAGTTTTCCTGGATCGGAGCCGTAAGGCGTGAAGGCCAGCGTCACCGCCGGCGGCAGCCGCATGATGGCATCGGTGGTCTTGGCGGCGCCGACGCCCAGGCCGCCGATCAGGATTGCGACCACCGGCATCTTGGCGGCCTTGGCGCGGTCGGCATCCGCCGCATAGACGTTGAACGGCTTCAGATCCCCGGACATCGCGGGGATCATGCCATAGCGCGATTTCTCGAGGAGTTTTGAGTCGATCCCGGCCATGACGGGCGGCGGTGCGGAGGCCGAGGCCGCCTCGCTCTTGCCGGCGGCATCGCCGCCGATCACCACGTCGTGGCGCGTGCCGGTGGAACCGTCGATCATGGTGACGGTCTTCTGCTCGCCCGCCTGCTTCGGTGCGTCCCTGGTCTCTTGCTTGCTGTCCTGCTTGCTTTCTTGGCTGTGGCTGGCGGCGGCCGGCTTGTCGTCGCCGGCCTTGTCTGCGGCATTGGGCTCGCGGATCGCGAGCCGCGTCATCGGCTCGCCGCCGAGCGGATCCTTGTTGAATATGGCGAAGCCGGCAAAGGTGACCAGGAACAGGCCGAGCAGGACTGCGAGCAGCTGCATGGGCGTGAACGGCAGCCGCAGCCGGCGTTTCCGGCGCGGCTTGTCCCGTCCGAGCGGGGCGCTCAGATCATCGGCCGTTTCAGTCATGCGCGATCCCGAATCACTCGAGATGACGATACCACGCCGAGGTCAAGCGGCGGCAGGCCGGGATAGGCCGGGGATAGCAGGAGTTCCAAGCAAAAAGGGCGGCTCCGGGAGCCGCCCTTTTCGTCAGATCGCGATGCGCCGAGTTAGTTCGCCGCTTTGGGCTTGTCGGTCGTGGCCTTGTCGCCGCCCGGTGTGGGCGCCGCGGACGCGCTGTTCTTGATGCCGTGGAGCAAATCGTCGGCGAGCTTGAGCGCCTTGTCGTCCTTGGCGTCCGGCGGGACGTAGGACTGCGAGCCGGTCTTTTCGTCGCCGTCGTTCTTGAGATGGCCGCGCAGCGATGCTTCGCCCTTGGTGTCGGTGCGCGACTTCAGCTCGTCCGGCACGTCCTGCAGCACTTCGATGTCGGGCACGATGCCCTTGGCCTGGATCGACTTGCCCGACGGCGTGTAGTAGCGCGCAGTGGTCAGACGCAGCGCGCCGTTGCCGGAGCCGAGCGGAATGATGGTCTGCACCGAGCCCTTGCCGAACGAACGCGTGCCGACGATGGTCGCGCGCTTGTGGTCCTGCAGCGCGCCGGCGACGATCTCCGACGCCGAAGCCGAGCCGCCGTTGACCAGCACGATGACCGGCTTGCCCTTGGTGAGGTCGCCCGTATGCGCGGTCCGGCGCTGGGTCTCCTCGGCATTGCGGCCGCGGGTCGAGACGATCTCGCCCTTCTCCAGGAAGGAGTCGGAGACGGTGACCGCTTCCTCGAGCAGCCCGCCCGGGTTGTTGCGGAGGTCGATGACGTAGCCCTTCAGCTTGTCGCCGATCTGATTCGAGAGGTTGGCGACCTCGCGCTTCAGGCCTTCGGTGGTCTGCTCGTTGAAGGTGGTGATGCGGATATAGGCGATGTCGTCGGCCTCGATGCGGGCGCGTACCGAACGGACGCGGATGTTGTCGCGCACCAGCGTGACGTCGATCGGATTGTCCTGGCCCTTGCGGATGATCTTGAGCTTGATCTTGGTGTTGACGGGGCCGCGCATCTTCTCGACCGCCTGGTTCAGGGTCAGGCCCTGCACCGCTTCGTCGTCGAGATTGGTGATGATGTCGTTGGCCATGACGCCGGCGCGCGAGGCCGGGGTGTCGTCGATCGGCGAGACCACCTTGATCAGGCCGTCTTCCATCGTGACTTCGATGCCGAGGCCGCCGAACTCACCGCGGGTCTGCACCTGCATGTCGCGGAAGCTCTTGGCATCCATGTAGCTCGAATGCGGATCAAGACCGGTGAGCATGCCGCTGATCGCGGATTCGATCAGCTTGGTGTCGTCGGGCTTCTCGACATAGTCCGAGCGTACGCGCTCGAAGACGTCGCCGAACAAATTGAGCTGGCGATAGGTGTCCGCGGTGGCGGCTCGCGCGCTGGAGCCCATGAAGACCGCGCGCGGTTGCGTCACGAACAGCGTCAGCGCCGCACCGGTGGCCGCGCTGAGGAGGATAACTGAAGTCTTGCGCATCATCCGCGAACCTTCTCGCCTTCATTTGCGGCCCACCATGGGCCTGGATCGATTGGAGTGCCGTCTTTGCGGAACTCGACATAGAGCACAGGTTGACTCGCGTTCGTGGCGAGAATGGAGGCGACTTGAGAAGTCGACCCCATGGTCGCGACAGGCTCCCCCGTGAGCACAAACTGACCGATGTTGACCGAAATGCGCTCCATCCCGGCGATCAGCACATGATACCCGCCCCCGGCATTGAGGATCAAGAGTTGTCCATAGCTGCGGAACGGGCCGGCATAGACAACCCAGCCATCACACGGCGTCGTGACCTGGGAGCCGGGCCTGGTCGCCAGCGAAATGCCCTTCTGGACCCCGCCGAGCCCGTCCGAACCGCCGAAATCCCTGATCTTGTTACCGTTAACCGGAAGAGGCAGGAGGCCCTTGGCCGCGGCGAAGGCCATCGCAGGGGTGGTCCGGGAACGATCCTTGAAAGCGCCGGGGCCGGTCTTGGCGCTGGCGGCCGCGTTTGCAGCCGCCTTGGCCTCGGCCTGCCTGGCGGCCTCAGCCGCCTTCTCGGCCGCCTTGGCGGCGCTTTGCAGATCCTGCTCCATCTTGGCGATCAGCCCCTGGAGATCGCCGACCTGTCTCGAGAGCGCGACGGCGCGCGCATTCTCGGCGTCGAGGTCCTTTTCGCGCGACGCCTGCTGACGCTGCCGCTCGTCGACCAGAGCCGCGAGCCGGGTCTGGTCGTTGCGCACCTTGTCGCGGTCGGAGGCAAGCTGGTCCCGCTCGGTCGCGATGGTCTTGCGTAAGGCCACGAGTTCGCCGAGCTCGCCTGCGATCTTTTCGGCGCGGCCGCGCAATTCCGGCACCACGGCACCGAGCAGCATCGCCGTGCGCAGCGATTGCAGGGCATCCTCGGGCCGTACCAGAAGTGCCGGCGGCGTCCGCCTTCCGGCGCGCTGCAAGGCCGCCAGCACCTCGACGATGTCGGCGCGGCGTAAATCGAGCGAGCTGCGCATCGCCTGCTCGCGGCCGTTCAGCGATCGCAGCCGCGCTTCGGCCTCGTCGATCTTGGTCTCGACGATGCGCACGTTGGCGGCGGTGTCGATCAATTGTTGATTGAGCTGGGTGCGGTCCTGGCCGAGCGAGGTGATCTCGGCCTTGAGCTTGGCCTGCGCTTCCTCGGCGCTCTTCTTGCTGGCGCGCGCGGCTTCGAGCTCCTGCTCGCGCTGCTTGATCGCATCGGGCGCGACAGCCGCAGTCTGCGGTGCAGGCGTCTGAGCTTGCGCGAGGCTTGCGCCCAAAATACTTGAGCCCATAACGCCGGCGATCAGCAGCAGGTTGAGGACAGGCGCTCGCATCGCTTTAGGCAAAGGTGCTCGTTGTGGCGCGGGTCACGCGCGGTGATAGGGATGGCCGGCCAGAATGGTGGCGGCCCGATAAAGCTGTTCCAGAAGCATGACGCGGACCATTTGATGCGGCCAGGTCGCAGAGCCGAACGCGATCGCGAGCTTGGCCTTACGGCGCAATTCGGGCGAAAGTCCGTCCGCCCCTCCGATCATGAAGATAGTATGACCGGAACCCTCGTCGCGCCAGCGGCCGAGATGCCGTGCGAATACGGTCGAATCCAGATTCTGGCCGCGCTCGTCCAACGCCACCAGCACCGATTTTTCGGGAATATGCGCGGAGATCGCCGCGGCCTCTTCGGCCATCCGCGTCGCCGTATCGCGCGCGCGGCTTTCGGGCAATTCGTGGATGGCGAGCTCGCGGAATCCGAGCTTGCGGCCGGCCTCATCGAACCGCTCGAAATAGCGGTCGGCAAGCTCCCGTTCGGGGCCCTGCTTCAGCCGGCCCACCGCAATGACGGCTATGCGCATGATATGTTCAGGGTCGCGTTTTCTGGACCGCGCGCGATATGCGCGCGCACGACGCTAGCATGCGCGTCAGCCGATTCGAAATCGGCCAGCAGCCTTTAGATCGCCTTCGCCGCCCCTGGGCCCTGCGTGTACAATCTCTCGAGACTGTAGAATTCGCGGACCTCGGGTCTGAACACGTGCACGATCACATCGCCGGAATCGATCAGCACCCAGTCGCAATTGGGCAAGCCCTCGACGTGGATGTTCTTGATGCCGTTTTCCTTGAGGCCTTTGGCGACGTTCTCCGCGATCGCGCCGACGTGCCGGTTGGCCCGGCCGGTCGTGACGATCATGTAGTCGGAGTAGGCCGATTTGCCGCGAAGGTCGATGGTGACCGTCTCTTCCGCCTTCATGTCGTCGAGGCGGGAGAGGATCAGGCTCAGCGTCTTGTCGGCGTCGGGTTGCGCCTTCAAGGCCGCAGCTTTGGTCGATGTTTTACGCGTAGGCTTGGCAACCTTGGGTAAAACAGACTTCGGTGAAGCCGTCTTGGATGAGGCTGTCTTGGACAATACAGATGTGGTCAGGGACCATTCCTTTCACTGTATCGCGAACGCCGAATCCGGCGCCCACTGGTTACACTACATCATGTGGGGTTAAGGGTTTCAATATGCCAGAGAGCCCGAAGGCCGGATGGCGTTCGCACAATCTGACTCACTTCGTACCTTTCCAGCTTCCGTCCGGGTTCCGTAAGCCGGTCGACGAGAGATTCAGCTTCATACCGGTCAGGAACACCCAGGCCGGGGCGGCCCGATCCGCAAGCAATGGCGCCTCATTCTCCGGCAAGCGGTAGCGTCTGAGCGCCTGGGCGGCGGGAGAGGCGAGGGCACGGAAACTCTGTGGCGGGCGATCGATGACCGCAATCGGCACCTGATCGGCGATGCGCCGCCAGTGCTGCCAACGATGGAATTGAGCGAGGTTGTCGGCGCCCATGATCCAGACAAAGCGCAAGCCCGAGAGGCGGCGGCGCAAGGTGTTGATCGTGTCGATGGTATAGCGCGTGCGAATGACGGATTCGAGACAGCTCACCTCGATCCTGGGATCGTCGGCCACGTCGCGCGCTGCCTGCATGCGCGCGCCGAGCTCATGCAGCGCGCCGTTCTCCTTCAGCGGATTGCCTGGTGTCACCAGCCACCACACCCGATCGAGCTGAAGGCGTTTCAGCGCGAACTGGCTGATCGCGCGATGGGCCTGGTGCGGCGGATTGAACGAGCCGCCGAGCAGGCCGATGCGCATGCCCGAAGTGTGGGTCGGTATGGCCTGCGCGAAGAAACGTGGCGCGACGAAATTGTTGCTCAATGCCCCGCGCCCTGCGTGGTCTACGGCCGCGTCTGCCCGGTGCCGTGAACGCGATATTTGAAGCTCGTCAGCTGCTCGGCGCCAACCGGGCCGCGGGCATGGAATCTGCCGGTGGCGATGCCGATCTCGGCGCCGAAGCCGAACTCGCCGCCGTCGGCGAACTGTGTCGAGGCGTTGTGCAGCACGATCGCGGAATCGACTTCGCTGAGGAATCTCTTCGCAGCGGTCTCATCGGCGCTCACGATCGCATCGGTATGGTGCGAGCCGTGGTTCTGGATATGCGCAATCGCGCCGTCGACGCCGTCGACCACCTTCGCTGCGATGATCGCATCGAGATATTCGGTGTCCCAATCGTCCGCGCTCGCGGGTTTGACGCGCGCATCGGTCTTTTGCACAGCCTCGTCGCCACGCACTTCGCAGCCGGCCTCGATCAGCATCTCGATCAGCGGCTTGAGGTTTTTGCCGGCAGCGGCGCGATCGACCAGCAGCGTCTCGGCGGCGCCGCAGACGCCGGTGCGGCGCATCTTGGCATTGAGCACGATCGACTTCGCCATGGCGAGGTCGGCACTGCCGTCGATATAGACGTGATTGACGCCTTCGAGATGGGCGAACACCGGCACGCGTGCTTCCTGCTCGACGCGCGCGACGAGGCTCTTGCCTCCGCGCGGCACGATCACGTCGATGGCGCCGTTCAATCCCGACAACATCTGGCCCACGGCCGCGCGGTCGCGCGTCGGCACCAGCGTGATCGCGGCCTCGGGGAGACCCGCTTCGCGCAGGCCCTGCACCAGGCAGTCATGGATCGCGCGGCAGGAGCGGAAACTGTCGGAGCCGCCGCGCAGGATCACGGCATTGCCCGACTTCAGGCACAGCACGCCGGCGTCCGCCGCAACGTTCGGGCGGCTCTCGAAGATCACGCCGACGACGCCGAGCGGCACGCGCACGCGCTCGATGGTCATGCCGTTCGGCCGTTGCCAGCTCTCGGTGACGATGCCGACCGGATCGGCAATGCCGCGCACGATGCCGATGCCCTCGGCCATGCCCTCGACCCGCGCCGGCGTCAGCGTCAGGCGATCGATGAAGGACGAGGTGGCGTTGCCGGAGGCGCGGGCCTCGGTGACGTCCTCGGCATTGGCGGCAAGGATCGCAGCGGCATTGTTGCGGATCGCCCGTTCCATGGCCTCGAGCGCCCGGTTCTTCTGCTCCGGCGGCGCCAGCGCCAGCACGCGCGCGGCAGCGCGGGCACGGGTACCGAGATCGGTCATCAGCGCCTGAAGATCGGCATTGCCGTCGACGGCTTTGAGGGGGGCGGCCATGGGAGTTTCAACCTTCTGCTAAGGCGGTGTCCTAGCACGGAAATCCCGCTTTTGCGAAGGGCGGGGCGGGTATGGCTGGTCTCCCGGTGCTGTGCCACCTCGGCCACTGGCCCAGCTCCGACGTCATGGCCGGGCTTGTCCCGGCCATCCACGCCTTGCCGCCAGCAAGAAAGAACGTGGATGCCCGGGCCTTCGCCTCGCCGAAGCGGCTTCGGCCGCGCAGGCGGGACAAGCCCGGGCATGACGGTTTGGGCGTCTGCCGGCCCTTACCCGCCCATCACCAGATCATCGCGGTGGATCATCTCGGACCTCCCGCTGATGCCGAGGATGGCCATCACATCGGGGGAGGAGCGGCCCTTGATCCGCTCGGCATCGTCGGCGTCATAGGCGATCAGGCCGCGGCCGACCTCGCTGGTGTCGGGGCCGCGCACGATCACGGCGTCGCCGCGGGCGAACTGGCCCTCGACCTTGATCACGCCGGCTGGCAGCAGGCTGGCGCCCGCGCGCAGCGCTGCGACCGCGCCGGCGTCGATGGTCAGCGTGCCCTTCGGCTCCAGCGAGCCTGCGATCCAGCGCTTTCGCGAGGTGATGGGATTGGCAGGCGTCAGGAACCAGGTGCAGCGGCCGCCATCGGCGATCGCCTGCAACGGATGCTCGATCTTGCCCGAGGCAATCAGCATATGCGTGCCGCCGGTGGTCGCGATTTTTGCGGCTTCGACCTTGGTGCGCATGCCGCCGCGCGATAGCTCGGACTCGGCCTCCCCTGCCACAGCCTCGATCTCGGAGGAGATGCTGTCGACGACGGGAATGAGCTTGGCGTTCGGGTTGTTCTTCGGCGGGGCGTCGTAAAGCCCGTCGATGTCGGACAGCAGCACCAGCAGATCCGCGCTCGCCATGGTGGCGACGCGCGCGGCCAAGCGGTCATTGTCGCCGTAGCGGATCTCGTTGGTGGCGACCGTGTCGTTCTCGTTGATCACGGGGATTGCGCGCCATTCCAGCAACTTGCCGATGGTGGAGCGCGCGTTGAGGTAGCGGCGGCGCTCCTCGGTGTCCTGCAGCGTCACCAGGATCTGGCCGGCGCCGATGCCGTGGGCGCCAAGGACCTCCGACCAGATCCGCGCCAGCGCGATCTGACCGACGGCGGCGGCTGCCTGGCTCTCCTCCAGCTTCAGCGGGCCGCGCGGCAATTTCAGGCGGCTGCGGCCGAGCGCGATCGAGCCGGAGGAGACGACGAGAACGTCACGCCCCTCGCGATGCAGCTTGGCCATGTCGTCGGCGAGCGCGGCAAGCCAGGACGCCCGCACCTCGCCCTTGTCGGAATCGACCAGCAGCGCGGAGCCGACCTTGACGACGATGCGGCGGAATTGACTGAGTTCGGGACTGGCCATCTGTGTATGTGGTGTGTGTATGCGCTGGAGAGCGGCGCCGGTAGGGCCTGCTTTTGCAGCAGGACGATGGCCGGCGCAAGGCGGCCGGCCCGGTAAACGGCGCTTGTTCGGAACGCCCTTCTGGCTCTAACTGTCGCCAACCATCATGGGCTCAAAGAGGAAACCAATGGATCGCCGCAACTTCATCGCCGGATGCCTCGGGTTGCCGTTCTTGGCGCAGGCCGGCGAGGCGCAAGCTCAGGCCGGGCTGACAAAAATGATCTTCCCGTTCGCGGCGGGAGCGGGCGGCGACACGCTGTGCCGGCTGATCGCGCAGGAGATGGCGCCGGCACTGCAGCGGACCATGGTGGTCGAGAACCGCACCGGCGGTGACGGCCTGATCGGCATCAAGGCGGTGAAAGGGGGCAGCCCCGACGGCAGCATGGTGCTGGTGACGACCGGGCCCACGATGTACCTGCTGCCGATGGTGGAGACGACCCCGAGCTTCGATACCGCAAAGGATTTCGTCCCGGTCTCGCTGCTGGCGCGGTTTGAGTTCGCCGTCGTGATCAGTCCGACGATCGATGCCGCGGATTTCAAGGGATTCGTCGCCTGGCTGAACGCGCATCCGGACAAGGCGTCGTTCGGCGTGCCGAGCAACGGCACCATCCCTCATTTCATGGGCTCCAAGCTCGAGAAGGATCTCGGCATTGCCATGACGCGCGTGCCCTATCGGGGCAGCGCGCCCATCCTCAACGACATCATCGGCGGTCACATCTCCTTCGGCATCGTCACATTGGCGGATGCGCTGCCGCAGCATCGTGCCAAGGGCGTGAAGATCATTGCGGTCGCGAGCGCCGAACGTTCGCCGTTTGCTTTGGAGGTGCCGACCTTGAAGGAGAGCGGCATCGATCTCGTCGCCGACGCCTGGTACGGCATGTGGCTTCCCGCCGGCAGCTCGCCGGAATTCGCGAGCAAGCTCGGCGCGGCCGCAAGCGCCGCGCTCGCCAAGCCCGAGGTGAAGGAAAAGCTCACCGCGATCGGGCTGATCCCGGTCGGCAGCAGCGCGGAAGCTCTGACGAAGGAGCTCGCCGCGAACACCGCGTTGTGGCAGCCGATCGTGAAGGCGACAGGGTACAAGATCGAGAATTAGTTTCTGTTTCCGCTCTCCGCCGTCATGGCCGGGCTTGTCCCGGCCATCCACGTGCACCGCCACTTGACGCAAGACGTGGATGCCCGGGTCAAGCCCGGGCATGACGAGCTGAGAGAGCCTCGTTCCGCTCACCTACAGCTTCGCGCGTTGCGCGATGCCGTCCTTGATCGACGCCAGCTCGGCTTCGTCCCAGATGCCGATCAGGATGCCACCCTTCACCTGGAGCTGGTTGTCGGCATAGGCCGCGATCTTCTCGCGGGACGTTGTGATGTGGTCGTTGGGATGCAGCGCCCAGTCGAACAGCTCCGCCTGCAACCGCGCGATGATGCCGGCGCAATCGGGATCGTCCCCGCGATCCAGAAACTCCTCCGGATCGGTTTCGAGGTCATACAGCATCGGGCGGAAGCCCGAGGCGTGGATGTATTTCCAGCGGCCGTCGAACACCATGAACAGGCGGCAGCGCTCGATCGGCTGGTTCAGCTTCAGCCGCACGTCCTGCATGACATAGTCGTATTCGGAGAACGCCACCTTGCGCCAATCCGGCGGGCTCTCGCCACGGAGCAGCGGCAGCAGCGAGCGTCCTTCGAGGATGTGGCCCGGCACCTTGCCGCCGAAATAATCCACGAAGGTCGGCGCGAGATCGATGGCTTCGACCAGCGCATCGTTGCGCGTGCCGCGCGTCGCATCCGCCTCCTTCGAGGGATCGATGATAACAAGCGGGATCTTCGCCGACTGCTCGTGGAACAGATCCTTCTCGCCCATCCAGTGATCGCCGAGATAATCGCCGTGATCGGAGGTGAACACGATCATGGTGGTGTCCAGCAGGCCGCGCTCCTCGAGAAACTTCATCAGCACGCCCATCTGGTCGTCGATCTGGGTGATCAGGCCCATATAGGTCGGGATCACCTTCTCACGGGCATCATTGCGCGCCATGTTGCGGGAGTAGCGCATGTCCATATAGGCGCCGAACACCGGATGCGGATTCTGCCGCTCGCGCTCGGAGCGGATCACCGGGATCATGTCCGATGTCGAATACATGCTGGCGTAGGGTTCGGGCGCGATATAGGGCCAGTGCGGCTTGATGTAGGACAGATGCAGGCACCACGGCCTGCCGTCGGTCTCGGCCTCGCTGATGAAGTCCATCGCGCGTCGCGTCATGTAGGGCGTCTCGGAATGCTCGTCCGGCACGCGCGCGGCCTTGTCGGCATGCACGAGCAGCCAGCCGTTTTGCAGGGAGCCGTCCTCGGCCGCACCTGAATTGGCCCAATGCTCCCAGGGATTGGGCGCATCGAAACCCTGCTGGCGCAGATATTCGTCGTATTTCGGACGCGGCCGCCCCGTGGGATGCAGGCCATCGTCGCGCTCATAGGGCTCGAACCCGCATTCGGCGACGTGCACACCGATCATCGATTCCGGCGGGATGCCGAGTGCCTTCATCCCTTCGAGGTCGGGCGCCATGTGGGTCTTGCCGACCAGCACGTTGCGCACGCCGAGCTTCTTGAGGTGATCGCCGAGCGTGGGCTCGCCGACGCGCAGCGGCCAGCCGTTCCAGTGCGAGCCGTGCGAGCGCATGTAGCGCCCGGTGTAGAACGACATCCGCGAGGGGCCGCAGATCGGCGACTGCACATAGGCCTTGCTGAACAGCACGCCGCGCTTCGCCATGGCGTCGATGTTCGGCGTCTTCAGCGTGGGATGGCCGGTGCAGCCGAGATAGTCGTAGCGAAGCTGGTCGCACATGATCCAGAGAACGTTCTTCGCGCGCGCCATGCGTGATCCCTGCCGTGTCTTGATTGTGGGATGCTGCGCTATCGAGGGCGCGAAGACAAGAAGTTGGTGATGCGCCTTCTCGCAACTTCACATTCCAACGTCGTCCCGGCGAAGGCCGGGACCCATAACCACCGAATTAGGTTTGGCGAAGACAGGCAATGACCTTCTCGCGCTGCCACCGCTGCCTCGGCGTATGGGTCCCGGCCTTCGCCGGGACGACGGCGTGAGTTTAGGCCGACCACGGCTCCGCTTCGGCCGCGCTCTTCGCTTTCGCGGAGACCGGGCTCTCGCCGATCACATCCGCCAGGGCGCGCAGCGCTTCCTGCACGCCGTCGCCGGTGACGGCGGAGAGCAGCAGCGGCGTCTTCTTGGCGGCGCGCTTCAGCCGGTCCCTCTGCTTCTTCAGCTCGTCCGGCTCGACTGCGTCGATCTTGTTCAGCGCGACGATCTCGATCTTGTCGGTGAGCTGCCCGGCATAGGCGTCCAGCTCCGTTCGCACCGTCTTGTAAGCCTTGCCGGCATGCTCGCAGGTCGCATCGATGAGATGCAGCAGCACGCGGCAGCGCTCGACATGGGCGAGGAAGCGGTCGCCGAGACCGACGCCTTCATGCGCGCCTTCGATCAGGCCGGGGATATCAGCCAGCACGAACTCGCGGCCGTCGGCATTCACGACGCCGAGCTGCGGATGCAGCGTGGTGAAGGGATAGTCGGCGATCTTCGGCTTGGCCGCGCTGACTTTGGCGAGGAAGGTGGACTTGCCGGCATTGGGCAGGCCGACGAGGCCGGCATCCGCGATCAGCTTCAGCCGCAGCCAGATCCAGCGCTCCTCGCCGGTCTGGCCGGGATTGGCATTGCGCGGCGCGCGGTTGGTCGATGTCTTGAAATGGGCGTTGCCGAAGCCGCCATTGCCGCCTTCGGCCAGCACGAATTTTTCGCCCACCGTGGTGAAATCGTGGATCATGGTCTCGCGATCTTCGTCGAAGATCTGCGTGCCCAGCGGGACCTTCAGCACGATCGACTTGCCGTTGGCGCCATGGCGGTCCGAGCCTGAGCCGTTCTCGCCCTTCTGAGCCTTGAAGTGCTGCTGGTAGCGGTAGTCGATCAGCGTGTTCAGCCCGTCGGCGACCTCGATGATGACATTGCCGCCGCGGCCGCCGTTGCCGCCGGAGGGGCCGCCGAATTCGATGAATTTTTCGCGGCGGAACGCCACGCAGCCGTTTCCGCCGTCGCCGGAGCGGATATAGACCTTTGCTTCGTCAAGGAATTTCATGGGCCATAGGTAGGCCAGCCGGTCCCGCGCGGCAACCCGGATAGACCCGCAAATCGGCCGAATTTCCGCGATTTTGGGGCGTGCTTAACCCCGGGACGACGTTAGTTGGGCCGGCGCCGGATCAGGAATTTCTGCGTGCCCTCCAGCACCAGCTCCTTGCGCTGGTTGAACACGGTGCTTTTGAGCGTCACCGCGCCGGTCGAGCGTCCCGGCACCAGCTCGGTGACATCGAGCGCGGGATAGATTGTGTCCTCGGCGAACACCGGTTTGAGGAACCGGCTGGATTGCTCGAGGAAGCCGACCAGGGAGTCCTCGACCATGAACGGAAACAGGCCCGCGCCGGGTGCAGTGTGGATCAGCGTCTGGAAACCGTGGGCGAGCAGATGCGGCATGCCGCGGCTGCGGCAATACTCCACATCGTAATGCACCGGATGGGTATCGCCGCTCGCGGTCTGGAATGCCGCGAACACCGCCGTCGTCTGCGTGCGGCTCGGCAGCACGAAGCGCTCGCCGACCACGAAATCCTCAAACCAGCGTTGCGCCGGGATCATGCGATGCCGGGCCGGGTCGAAGTCGATCATGGCTAAGCTCTTTCCTGGCTCTTTTGTGAGACACCTGTCGCTACCGCGACGCGGAGACTGCGACAATCCGTTCAATTCGTCCAACGCGGGCTTGTCGCGACGGCCTGCGTCATTACAACGGCGCTCGATGCCCCTGTTCAAGAATCTCTCGGCCTATGACGAACGCTCGGCGCGGCTCGCCGGGATTGCGCTCATGGTGCTGTCGATCTTCATGTTCTCGTTCGGCGATGCCATGGGCAAGTTCCTGGTCGGGACTTATTCGGTGGGGCAGCTGCTGTTCCTGCGCGCCTGCGCGGCGCTGCTGCTGCTGTCGCCGCTGGTCTGGCGGCAGCGTCACCAGTTCCTGCAGCTGGAGCGGCCGGGCCTCCAGCTCTTCCGCGTGGTGCTATCGACGCTGGAAGTGGCGGCCTTCTTCCTTGCGACGGTCTATCTGCCGCTCGCCGACGTCATCACCTATTATCTCGCCGGGCCCATTTTCGTCACGGCGATGTCGGCGATTTTCCTGGGCGAGAAGGTCGGCTGGCGGCGCTGGACGGCGATCCTGATCGGCTTCTGTGGCGTGCTGATCGCGCTGCGGCCCTCGGCGCAGACGGTGAGCCTGCCGGCGCTGATCGCGCTTGGCGGCAGTCTTTCCTTTGCAACGCTGATGCTGATCACCCGCAGCCTGCGCAAGACGCCCGACATCGTGATGGCGTCGTCGCAATTCGTCGGCACGTTTGTGCTGGGCGCGGTGCTGTCGGCGTTCCACTGGGTGCCGCCGACATCGGGCAGCCTCGTGATCTTCGCGCTGGCGGGATGCGTCTCGGTCACGGCGCTGTTCTGTGTCAACCGCTCGCTCAAGCTCGCGCCGGCCAGCGTCGTCGTGCCCTATCAATATTCGATGATCGTCTGGGCGGTGATCTTCGGCTTCGTCGTGTTCGGCGACGTGCCCGAAATCGCCACCATCGTCGGCGCCGCGATCATCATCGGCGCCGGGTTCTATATTTACTTGCGTGAGCGCGATCTCGGCCGCGGGGACCTGGATGTGAATCCGCCGGCGTGATCACAGCCCAATAAATTCGAGCGTCGTCCTGGACAAGCGGAGCGCAGATCCAGGACCCATTACCCCAGGGAGGAGTTAGGCGAAGACTCGTGGTTGGCACTTCGCGCCACGACTTCTCGCTGGGGTAATGGGTCCTGGCTTTCGCCAGGACGACAGCTGTGATTGAGGCGCCTCCGGCCTACCTCACCCGCCTCGCACTGCTCCAGCTCTTCAGCGACGCCCACACGCCGCGTGACAGGCGGAAGCAGTCGACGGGCGTGGACGAGCCCAGCGCCAGGAAGCGATGCAACTGGACGCCGCTCCACTGGAAGCCGCACTTCTCCAGCACGTTGCGCGAGGCCGGGTTGGTGACGCGCGCACCTGAATAGAGATGATCGTCCTCGAACTCCTCGAAGAAGAAGTCGATCGCGCCGCGCGCGGCTTCGGTGGCAAAGCCCCGGCCCCAATGCTCGACGCCGAGCCAATAGCCGAGCTCGGCATTGTCGGGCGTCGAGCAGTCGATGCCGACCATGCCGATGGGGCCGCTGTCATGCTCGATCAGGAACACGGTCTCGCTGCCGGGCGCGGCGGTGGCGCGGACGAAGGCGATAGCGTCGTCCTGCGAATAGGGATGCGGGAGGCGCCTTGTGTTGTCGGCGACGCGGCGGTCGTTGGCGAGAAGGGCGATGGTCCTGACGTCGGCGAGGGTCGGCCGCCGCAAGGTCAGCCGTTCGGTGGCGACGACGCTGGGTCTCGCCTCCTGCAAGGTCACGCTTGAAAAGTCCTGCAACATGTCCGGCTCCGTCGAAGTCACTAAGTGAAAACTCAGCACGCAAACGAAAGGGGAGGCCGGTTTCCCGCCTCCCCTGGAGCCTTCGATCTCTGTGATCTCAAGGACTCCGCCGGTTTGGTCTGGGACCCGGCGGACTCCAAATTTGATCCACCGTCTATTCAGCCGCCTCTGCGAGCGGGAGTACCGAGATAAAGGTGCGGCCGTTGGCTTTGGCCTGGAACGTTACGCGGCCCTCGACCTTGGCGAACAAGGTGTGGTCCGTGCCCATGCCGACATTAAGGCCGGGATGCCAGGTGGTGCCGCGCTGACGCGCAATGATGTTGCCGGGAATCACAACTTCCCCGCCGAACGCCTTGATACCGAGGCGCTTGCCCTTGGAATCGCGACCGTTGCGCGATGAACCGCCTGCTTTTTTGTGAGCCATGGCTCGTCTCCGAAATTCTACGTATTTCTAGATCAATTCCTTGACGGAATCATTTCACAATTTCTCACGCATCAATTCGTGATGGCGCGTGATCAAATTATGCGGCGGCCTCTTCGGTCGTGGTCTCTGGCTTGGCGACCTTTTCCCGCTTCGGACGCGGCCCCTTGGTGGGCTTGGCGCCGTCCGTCAGGATCTCCGAGATGCGCAGCACGGTGATCTCGTCGCGATAGCCGCGCTTGCGGCGCGAGTTCTTGCGCCGGCGCTTCTTGAAGGCGATGACCTTGGGACCGCGCTTGTGGTCGAGCACCTCGACCGCAACGGAGGCGCCTGCGACCGTGGGCAGACCCAGGATCGGCGTGTCGCCGCCGACCAGGAGAACTTCATTGAGCTGCACGATCGAGCCGACTTCGCCTTCGATCTTGCCTACTTCCAGGACATCATCCGGAACGACGCGGTACTGCCGGCCGCCGGTTTTGATGACTGCGAACATCGTTGTTTTCCTTCGTGTTCATTCCCGGCCTCGCGACAGAGTGTCGGGGCCGGCTTTTTGTCAGTCGTTATGGGTTTATGCGAGTTTTGTGCGGGCGGAAGTTATCCCTTTGAAAACCCACGCAAAAACAAGCGGCGCGAGAAACGCCCCGCGCCGGTTGCGGGATTTATAGCCGCTGATCCCCTGGAGTCAAGGAAAAGCCGGCGAAAACGGCCCGGATTTGAAGCATTTGGGCCCGATCCGGCCCCGCTGGCGAATTTCCGACGACGTCGCAACCAACGGGTTCCCCCGCCGTTGTCCCGGCGAATTCAGTCACACGGGCAAGGGGCTACCATGGCAACAGACGAGCTGGTCAAGACGACGACGGGCATCGCCCATCACGGCGCCGAGCGGCTGCCGTCGGTGGATATCGACAGCTTCAACATCGAGATGAGGGACGACGAAGGCTTCATCGGCGACCGCGCCAGCAAGGGCGCGTTCCGCGAGATCCTCGAGCGCTGGCGCAAGCCGCTGCGCAAGTCCGGCGAGGACCCGTTCGGCAAGGAACCGTCGGACGAGATCAGCAAGAAGACGCTGGACGCCATCCTGGTCGGCGACGACACCGAGGCCTGGGCGGTGGTGCACAGCGCCATCGAGGATTTTGCCCAGGAGCTCGCTTACGTCACCCGCCGTTTCCTCAAGTCCAAGGCCTGGGCCAAGACGGAGCGCATCGTGGTCGGCGGTGGTTTCCGCGATTCCCGGCTCGGCGAGCTCGCGATCGCGCGCACCGAGATCATCCTCATCGCTGAGGGCTTCAAGATCGACATGGTGCCGATCCGCCATCACCCCGACGAGGCCGGCCTGATCGGCGCGCTGCATCTGGCGCCGTCATGGATCTTCGAAGCTCATGACAGCATCCTCGCCGTCGATATCGGCGGCACCAACATCCGCTGCGGCCTGGTGGAGACCAGCTGGAAAAAGGCGAAAGACCTGTCGAAAGCCAAGGTCGTGAAGTCCGAGCTGTGGCGTCATGCCGACGACGAGCCGACGCGCGAAGGCGCGGTGAAGCGGCTCACCAAGATGCTGAAAGGGCTGATCACCGAGGCCGAGAAGGAAGGCTTCAAGCTGGCGCCGTTCATCGGCATTGCCTGTCCCGGCGTGATCAACGCGGACGGCTCCATTGAGAAAGGCGCGCAGAACCTGCCGGGCAATTGGGAGAGCAGCAAGTTCAACCTGCCGGCGAGCCTGCTCGAGGGCATCCCTTCCATCGGCGAGCACGACACCGCGATCCTGATGCACAATGACGGCGTGGTTCAGGGCCTCTCCGAGGTGCCGTTCATGCAGGACGTCGATCGCTGGGGCGTGCTCACCATCGGCACCGGGCTGGGCAATGCCCGCTTCACCAACCGCCGCAAGGACAACGGCAAGGACAAGGATAACGGCAAAGACCGCGATTCCACGGAGAACGGGAAGAAAAAAGCCAAGACCGACAAGGAGTAACCTTGACTGGTTAGGTTAAGAACCGGATTGCGTTGCGGTGCACTGGCCGCACGCTACGGTCGGAACCGTCGCCTCACCTGGCTGGCGAAGCCGCCCTTCCCAGCCAGTATTTCAATGAGCGGCACCGGGACCGCCAGTGTTTACCGCGTCTGGCGGTCCCACCCCTTTTTCAGCGCATAATGAATGAGACGGGCTCGCGCCTCGATAAAGGTGCGTTCCCTCCCCCGCGATTGTCTCGCCGAAGCCCGCCTTCGGGCGAAGGCGGATGTGGGGGAGGGCCAGGGAGGGGGGTAGCCCAGGAAACGGTGCCGGTTATTGATAGCGCGGCGAGAAACAGAGCGGAAGCGGTGAAACAGGCAGCGGATTTTCCCCTTTCGCGCCTTGTCTGGCCCGCCGTCCTCGCCTATTAACGCCCGAACCACAGGGGCCATGCTCCTTACTTGGCGCCTTCAGGAGAGGTGGCAGAGTGGTCGAATGCACCGCACTCGAAATGCGGCATAGGTGCAAGCCTATCGGGGGTTCGAATCCCTCCCTCTCCGCCAAACATTACGTCTAAGTCATTGACAGAAGAGAAGTTTGAGGAACACTCAGCGCTTGGCCCAGACGGCGGGCCCCCAAAATAGGTCAAAGAAGCGCAACTTGAGTGCAAGAGCCTTGCAATCATCTCAGGGTTGTCGAGAATGACAACTAGGTATCAGGAAAATTTCAAAGCAGCCGATCGATCGTGCGCGTCGGGACGAGTTGTTTCGGACGGCTCTTCTAAATCCACGCGGTCCATCGCGACGACAACCCGCGAATTTGTGCGCCTTGCCGCTCTCTCGGCAACTTCTAAAATCCGCTCGTAATCTTCCTTGCGAATTGAGACTTTTGCCATTTTTCGTTCCCGCCGAATCAATCTGCTGACCCTTGCACCAAACCGGTACAATTCAAACACTAACGTCGAGTTCCTATGTCAAGCGCGGCGCGAAAGAAATTGCTACCTGAGCTTGTATTCGGACTTGTTGGTCCAATGGGCGTCAACGTTGAAGCAATTTGCGAAGCGCTAGCAAGCGCGCTGCGCGCAGTCGGATACGAACCTCACACCGTCCATCTCACGAAGGAGATGTTGAGAGGGGAGCGCTACAAACTCCAGCGGTACCCCGTCCAAGTTCCTATCGACAAAGATTTCTACTCTGATGTGAATTTTAAGATCAACTATGCAAATGCTCTTTGCAAGGAGTTTTCCGACTTTGCGACCATGGGTCGTATCGCATTGCGCGCCATCGGTGATGAAAGAGAAAGGATAACAAGCGATCGGAATACGATCTCTGATCGCGCGATTGCTTATGTCATACGGCAGTTGAAAAGACCTGACGAAGCAAGTCTCCTGCGCCGTGTCTATGGACGCCAGTTCATTCTAGTATCCGCTTATGGCTCTTCTGAGCAGCGTCAAAAGCTGCTGGAGGAGCGTCTCCGGCGCAGCTTGCCCCCCGCCACGCCGCCTCACGAAATCTCGTGCAAAGCACTTGAGCTTATCGAAAAGGATGCAAGAGAGGACGATGAAGAATTCGGGCAAAATGTCCGAGAGACGTTTCATCGAGCCGATGTCTTCATTGACGGACTTTCTCGGCCGGAAATGGAAGAAAAGCTGAACAGATTTATTCAGGCCTTTTTCGGACGTACTGACATTGCGCCCTCCAAGGAAGAATATGGAATGTATGCGGCCAAGTCGGCGTCGCTTCGCTCAAGTGATTTGTCCAGACAAGTAGGTGCAGCAATCTTCTCAGACGACGGCGAGTTAATTACTCAAGGCTGCAATGAGGTTCCGAAAGCATTCGGGGGCACTTACTGGGACTTGGAACAGCCGGATTTTCGCGACGTTCGGTTAGGGTTCGATCCCAACGATCTTGTCAAAACTGAATTGCTGCGCGAGCTTTTCGACAAGATGAGTGGATCGGGATTGCTCTCTGAGAAGGCTAAGGCGGTGGGAAGCCCGGCCGAAATGGTTGAAGAGTTTACGCGGAAAAAACGACCAGGGGTCGATGAAAAGGATGGCCCACTAGCTCGTTGTGCCGTGCTTGATTTAACCGAGTTCGGGCGGGTAGTTCACGCAGAGATGTGCGCGATTTGCGATGCTGCCCGTATTGGTCGCAGCCTAAAGGGCAGCACGTTATTCGTGACTACGTTTCCTTGCCACAACTGCACGAAGCACATTTTGGCGGCCGGGATTAAGTGTGTTGTCTACATGGAGCCCTATCCCAAAAGCCGAGCTAAGGATCTACACACAAACGAAATCGAAATCGAGAAAGTCACTTCCGGCAAAGTGTCATTTTTGCCTTTTCTTGGCATCTCTCCCGTGCGCTATCGAGATATCTTTCAGAAGGGAAGGCGAAAGAACAGCAGCGGCGCGGCGATAAGATATTTAACCGATCCTCCGACGCCCATGTTGGAGCTGGTTTCCACCGCTTACCTTGAAGACGAGAATTTGGAGTGGTTTGAACTGCTAGGATCGTTGGAGCCAAATTCTGGGGCATCTAACCCAGAGGAAGTCGTAACCGCGAGTGACAAGAGCAAAGGTAACTAGCCTGGTTTTGGGAGGAAATTTCGGAGCAGCTTCGAAATATCTCTCTCGCGACTGCGTCTGCCGTACAGTCCGCTGCTTAAGCGTATTCTGATTGCACGGTGCGTAGGTGACGATCCGCCGTGCATCCGCCATCCATCGCTTGCTGTTGCTGGTGAGCGTGGCCTAATCGGGGGAGGAGCAGAGGAAATTGCAAACGCCAATTGCATAAATCTAAGAAAGCTTTGATTAGGTGTTGGGGGTTGATTTATGCGTGTCCTCGGAATCTGCGCGCTTAGTGTTGCGGTGTCGGGTTGTGCAATTCAGCGTTCGCAAGTCGCCCAGGAAGCAAAAGCCTCGATGGTCGGAATGACCAAAGAGCAAGTTTTTACTTGCATGGGGCCAGCTGCATCAAAGGCTGCGGAAGGGGCAACAGAGATTTGGTCTTATCCATCAGGGAACGGTTACCGATCAACGACAGTAGTCGCGGGCACCGACGGTAATTTCAACGCAACGCGTTCCGGCAACAACGTGTCGGGTACGGTCAACACGTTCGGCTCCGCAACCGGCGTTAGCACCGCGCGCTTCTGCACGGTTAATATCGTCATTCAGGGTGGAGTTGTCAGTCAGGTCAACTATTCCGGGCCGACTGGTGGGCTTCTGACCGGTGGCGAGCAATGTGCGTTCGCAGTCGAAGCTTGCGCGAAAAAACAAGGATGACCGGAAAATGCCCGTTGCTTCCATATCCCTCAGGTGAGTTTTTCGATGGTCCTGTTCCACCCGCGTATTCGCATGTTTATTGCAGCTTCTCTCGGCTCAACTTGCCTCCCCCTTTTTTTTGTCGACCACGCCTTAGCCGAAGATACAATCCAGTTGGAGCAGATGCTTTCCGCGGATGAGCAAGCGCAGCTTGGCATTTCTAACATGCCTCTGGCGAAGCGAGACGCCC
The DNA here is from genome assembly GCF_055807355.1 of Bradyrhizobium sp. Ken01. NCBI lineage: Bacteria > Pseudomonadati > Pseudomonadota > Alphaproteobacteria > Hyphomicrobiales > Nitrobacteraceae > Bradyrhizobium > Bradyrhizobium sp. Ken01. The sequence continues at coordinate 9,087 of NZ_JBVVPC010000026.1, read as the reverse complement.
TGCGAGGGGCGTTGATCCGAATGTACCAGCAGGGCTATCAGACTGCCAAAGGCGCAGGCCGACTAAGTGCCGGCAATGGCAGCGGTGCGATAGAAACCCAGGTCGATGGGGAGTTCAATGGCTGGGAGGGAGAAACTATAGTCAAGCTGCTTAACGGGCAAATCTGGCAGCAAACAGAATATCACTACGAGTACCACTACGCCTACATGCCTAAGGTGTTGGTGTATGCCGCAGGCGGCGGCTATAAAATGAAAGTCGATGGCGCCTCAAAGGCGATTGGTGTCCAACGGCTAAGATAGTATCCGTGGAAGCCTTTAGAGCGCTACTAGTCGATAGCTTTATAAAATCCTTCTTAATTTCAGGCAGCAGCGCTGATACCTCCCGCCTTTCCAAAAGGGCTTCGTTCATTAGCCACTCCAATGTAGGCAATGGAAGTCCGAGACTTCCGAGGCGCGATCCAGAGACGTTCCGACGTGGCATCTTCCTAGCTGCAGGCACCTTCCACCAAGATTGCCCGAAGAAGTCGCGCGAAAACGCTAGCGGCGATCGGCTTGTCGAGATTGAACGTGTGCTGAAGTTGTTGATTGGCGAGGATTTAGCAATTCGCTAGGCGAAGGCGCTCACCATCGAGGACGAGTTCAATGCGCCTTACCAGAAAGCGGGGTGATAGTTCGATCCTCGCTCACGCGCTTTGCAATGATAGCATCATGCTCCTGTTTTGCCCGACGAGTCAAACGACGCGCGACTTCATCCGCATCCGCCGGTGCTACGATGACCGTGTAGCCGTCCGATTCCGCCCCCGCGTAAGTCATTGATCTTGCAGTCCCCGTCTACTGTGCATGGGGTTGTTTTCGCGCTTTTGTTGTTGGGCCTTGGAAAGCTTACAGGTAATCGTCACGCCACCCCGGCTGGCCTCTGCAGTTGGGGTCACCACCGACAAGGCAAAACGGACATGCACTCTTCCGCCACCGGCTGGGGCAACGGGCTTCTTGGTGTCATCATCTTCAGCGGTTCGCTGCCGGCGACGCGCGTGGCGGTCGGCGGGTTCTCCGCGCTGTTCCTGACCTCGGTGCGCGCGGTCATCGCGGCGCTGATCGGCGTGGCCGTGCTCGGCCTGCTCCGTCAGGCCCGGCCGGCGCGCGGGGATCTCGTCTCGCTCACCATCGTCGCGATCGGCGTCGTGGTCGGTTTTCCCTTGCTGACGGCGCTTGCGCTCCAGCACATCACCTCGGCGCATTCGATCGTCTTCATCGGCCTCTTGCCGCTGTCGACCGCGATCTTCGGCGTGCTGCGCGGCGGCGAGCGGCCGCAGCCGATGTTCTGGCTGTTCGCGGTTCTGGGCAGCGCCACCGTCGCGGGCTTTGCGCTGTCCAACGACGGCACCGCATCGCTCACCGGCGATCTGCTGATGGTCGCCGCGATCGTGCTGTGCGGGCTCGGCTATGCCGAAGGCGCCGCGCTGTCGCGCCGGCTCGGCGGCTGGCAGGTGATCTCCTGGGCGCTGCTGCTGTCGCTGCCGCTGATGGTGCCGGTCGCAATTCTCACCTGGCCCCCGACATGGAGCGGCGTCGGTGTGCCCGCCTGGATCGGGCTCGCCTATGTCTCGGTGTTCAGCATGTTCGTCGGCTTCATCTTCTGGTACCGCGGGCTCGCGATCGGCGGCATCGCCCGCATCGGCCAGTTGCAGCAGCTCCAGCCGTTCTTCGGCCTCGCGCTTGCCGGCCTGCTGCTGCACGAACCGGTGGCCTGGAGCATGATCGTCGCAACCGCACTCGTGGTCGCCTGCGTGTTCTTCGCGCGGCGGTTTGCCTGAGGCCGCCTCACTCTCACCCCATCACCGTCCGCGTCAGCGTGCTCCGCGCAAACTTCTTCAGCGGCATCGGCTTGCCGAACAGAAAACCCTGCACGAGGTCGAAGCCGAGCTCGTTGGCGGTGACGAGGTCGGCGCGGCTCTCGACGCCCTCGGCGACGGCGTGCACGCCGTAGCCATGTGAAAGCTCGACGATGTGGCGGCACACCGTGCGCTTGAGCCGATCGGTGCCGCTGCCGGTGACGAAGTGCCGGTCGGCCTTCAGCTTGATGAAGGGAATTTTGCCCAAGTCCATCAGCGACGGCCAGTTGGCGCCGAGATTGTCGACCGACAGGCCGATATTGTGCAGACGCAGTTCGCGGGCGACCTCGACGAGGTGATCGAGGTCGCGGATCGCCTCCTCGCTCTCGATCTCGATCGTCAGCCCGCCGAACGCCGGATGCGTCGGCATGCGGCGGCAGAGATCGCGCACGGCCTGCGGCTCCTTCAGATATGACGCCGGCAAATTGATCGCGAGGTCGACCGGACTCTGCTGCTCCAGCAGATAGTGCCAGTCCTGCATGGCGCGCTCGATCACGAATTCGGAGAGGTCGCGCAGATGCGGGTCGTGCTCTTCGGGGATGAAATAGGCCGGCGGCACCACGCCCCAGGTCGGATGCCGCATCCGCACCAGCGCCTCGGCGCCGTTGCGGATCAGCGTGCGCGCGTCGATCTTGGGCTGGTACCAGAGCTCGAGCCAGCCGGCGTGCAGGGCCTCGCCGACATGCACGGCCGGGCTCGGCGCCGGCTCCTGCGGCAACAGCATCGCGACGCGCTCGCGCAGCGTCTCCGCGGCAAAGGGCGTGGTCAGCGGCGGCAGCATCTTGAGGCCGTATTCCTCGCCGACCTGCTGCACCGCCCTGACGATGATCGACTCGCGGGCGCCGACCGTCAGAACCCTGCCGTCGAAGGCCTCGCGCACCAGCGTCTCCAGAAATGTGCCGGGCTCGATGCCGTCGGCGGCGATGCCGAGCAGGATCAGGTCGGGCAATTCGCTCGTCAGCACGCTCTGCAGCTCCTCGGCGCTGGCGCATTCGGTGGTGACGAAGCCGAGATCCTCCAGCACTTCCGCGAGAAACGCGCGCAGATGGCGCTTGCCGTCGGCCACGCAGGCGCGCGGCTTCATCTTTCGCCGTCCGAAGGTCTTCGGCCTTCGTTCGGCGAGTTCTACAATTTCGTCGTTCATCGCAAGCACTCCCGTTCCGTGCCGGTGTGTTAGCGACGTGAGCAGTTTCAAATATGGAAGGCTTCAGTCGATTGTCGAATTATCTGGGTAACGTTAAAGCACCCATCATATCTAAAATTGTCTGCGTCTTGTTCGAGAAGTTTTTACGTCTGCCCGCGCATCGGGCGCAGGGTTGCGCCAATCACTGGAGATTTCGCGACGTGCCGTGCGGCTGCATGCACGCGCACTGTCCTGCAATTGGACCAAGCCGCGCGCGCCTCGCCCAACTGAATAATGGAGCGCCTCAATTGCGCGTCATGCGCGCATTTTTCCCGGCTCGCTCGTGACGGTTCTGCGACAACGCGCCGGTGCGCGCCGGCGCCAATGTGAAGCACATCACAAGCGGATTGCTGCACGTGCGCTATTGCTGTGGGCAGCCGGTGGTGGGCTGTCGAGGATCGCAGCAATGACGTCGCGGCGAATAATGTATTGGTGGTTCAGGTTCGTGCTGTCAGGGCGATTTCTCGATCGCTTCCTGTGCCTGCCGCGCGCGCATTAGCGCGGGATCAGGTTTGGCCGATCAGCTTGCGCAACGCGGCCGCGCCGTCCTCGATCGCATCGCGTCCCTTCCAGGCCAGATAGGACAGCTTTCCACCGAGCGTGTCGTGGCTGCGCAGCCGGCGCGAACCGAGAATGTGGCCGACATTGGAGGGGAAGCGGCTCACCTCGGCGGACACCAGCGCCGCGATCGCGTCCATCAATTGCTGGAGCCGAATGCCCCATTCGCACTGCTCGATGCCGTCGATCCGAACCTTGAGCGCATATTCGGTCTCATAGATCTCGGCGAGCAGGTCGCGCGCGATCAGCACCCGGTTGTGCCGGAGCGCGATGCGCAAGGCGAGGCGCCTGTCGTCGAGCTGGTCGAGCACCATGTGAACGACGCAGGCATAGGGCGTGGCGGCGACATCGGCAGCGCTCTTGCTCGCGGCGGCCTTGGTGGCAAGGCGCACCAATTGCCAGAACGTCTTCAGCCGCCTCGCCACCAGCGTCAGCGCGAACGGCAGCGCCTCGGGATGGGCCTTCTTGAAGGCGTCCAATCGTGCGGTGATCTGATCAACCTGGCCGTCGTCGAACTTCGCGATCTTCTCGGGCAGCCTTTCGTTGAACTTCGGCAGCGCGGCGCCGGCGCGCAGGACATGTTGCATCTTCTTCACGTCGTCGAAGGCGGTGCGCGATGCCGTGTATTGCGCGAGCTTGCCGCGCGCGAACTCGGTGCTCTCCGCTGATGCGAGGGTGCTTTCGAGAACCTTGACGACCTTGGTCTGGAAGATCGATGCGATCTTTTGCACTTCCTTCTGGTTGTTGGCGGCGACTTGGTCGTTGATCGCCTTGATGTAGTCGCGCGCCATGGTCGGCAGCAGGTCGCGGCAGATCCACTCCCAGATCGGGGTGAGGGTGTTGCGCGAAATCCGCCCCATATTGGCATGCTCGGGCGCGCCGTCGATCAGGAGGAGCTCGAGCGGTGCAAAGAAATGGCGCGAGGGGCTGGTGGCGCGCGCCTGGCTCGATCCGTCCTTGCGAAATTCGGCGCGCAACCGGGACTGGAGGTCGGACGAGCCCGGCATGTCGATGCCGCACAGCTCCAGCCGTTCGAGTTCGCTGAGCAGGCAGCTGCGCGACAGCGGCGTCAGCTTCTGCAAGAAGTTCGATAGCTGGTCGATGTCGTTCATGGCACGCAATCTTCCGCAACGATTCCAGCAGGCCTACCGGCTGCATGCATGGAGGCATTTGCGCGCTCTCAATTGCGACATAGAGAAGCAAGCCGCCGTTAATATATCCGTAAAATCCGGGTCCGCAGGTAATCGGCGCGGATCGGCGTTAAGAAGACTTCGTGTCATCCGCCCATCGGTTGGGCAGATTCAGCAACCTGGGAATGTTGAGAGCCGCTGCTACTCAAGCATAAAGTGTGCCTGTGCCGGGCTTTCAGCACAAAACTGCCAAATTCACCGTAGTCTTACGGAGCAAAAAGTTAACTACAGATCGCGTTGGGTTCCGCTAAACGAGTGACATGGGGTCACAGAATGATACGGCCACTGATTCGCGGCCGTCGGAATGGTACGAAAGCAACGCCGCTCCAACTGAAGAGCTCGATGTCGTCCGCCTGAACGCCGCCCGCGCCAAGGCGGCCGACGAAATGGCCGCCGCCATCGCCCGCGAGCTCAACGGTCCCCTCACGGCGCTCCTGCTCTACATGGGCGAGATCAAGCATCACAGCGATCAGCTCGCGCCGGTGACGGGTGATCGTGCCTATTTGCAGCGCGTCGTGGAGAATGCGCTGGTGCAGACCGAGCGGGTTTGTGGCCTCGTCAAACGGCTGGCCGGTTCTCCCACGGGCGGCCTGCCGATCGCGTCCAGGGCCGAGGACGCCGAACTAAAGCTCGCGCGCGCGCCACAGCCGCAGCGGGTGCCGACCGCCGAAATCGTCGGCCTGTCAGGGCAGAAGCGGCTGACCAAGCGAGAGCGCGAGGTGCTGAGGCTGATCAGCGAGGGATATTCGAACAAGCAGGGTGCGCTTCGGATGCAGATCAGTCCGCGCACCTTCGAGAGCCATCGCGCCGAGGCTATGCGGAAGCTCGGTGCGCGCAACACGGCGGACCTCGTCCGTGCGGCGCTGCTGCATTCGATCGACTGAAGGCTCTTGCCCGGGCCGCCCGCCAGCGACGAGGCCCAAGCGTGAGACGTGGAAGACCCGGGGCTTCGACTACGCTCAGAAATAATCTTCGGCGAAGGGACGCGCGCGCGGCGAGGGTCGCAGCGGCTTGAGCTCCTCCTTCGGCACGTTGGGAATGATCGTGATGGTCCAGCGGGGCGGCATGCTCGATTCCTGCTCCAGCACCGAACGCACGAAGCCGGTCACCGTCGCCTCGCCAGCGGCCACCGTTGCCATCCGGCCGTTGAACTGTGCGATGCGGAAGCGGCGAACTTCTTTCTGGTCCGCGGTCTCGTAGGTGAACATGGAAACCCTCCTGGTTTCCGGCGACTATCGCTGCCTATGATTAGCCATCTGTGAAAATCCCAAGCCGTAGAAGTACGGCGGGCATGCACGCGTGAGTGGTTGGAGCGTTTTCGAGGGAGGTGAATACCGTTTGGCGTGAAGAAAACGCCTCAAATAAGAATCTAGTCCGCCGGCTCCTGCGCGCGTGCGGCGGCGTAGGCCGCGTCCATCAGGTCCAGGAGGTCGCGAAATCCGGCGTCGCCGAGCCTCTCCGCGGTCGTCTCCAGCCGCAGCGCCAGCACCGCGAGCCTGACATAGCCGAACGTTCCGGCCGCGCTCTTCAGCGAATGCGCTTCGCGCGCGATCCTGCCATGGTGCTGCGCGAGCGAGAGCGTGCGGAACAATTGCAGACGCGCGCCGGTCTCGCTCCAGAACACGTCGCGCACTTCGCAAGCACCGTCCTCGCCGATCTCGCGCACCAGCGCCTGATACGCGCCCGTTTCGCGCGCGGGCTCGGCATCGAGCGCTGTCTGCGCAGGCGCGACGGTGACTTCGAACATGGTTTGGCCTGCCTCGATCACGGTTCGTTTGCCGCCGGCCCGTACAGGCGCGCGCGGCACGTCCGTGTCTACGGCATCTGGATTTCAGTTCCGATAGCAGGACAATCCGTGTTTGCGGGCCGGAATTAGCGGCCGGTTTACCACGCCGCAGAACCGGTCAGCGCGGGCCGAGCAGCCGGTCATACTGCGCCTTCACGGTGGCGTAGCATTCGCACGCCGTCTGGCGCAGGCCGTCCAGGTTGAGGATCTGGATGTGTCCGCGGCTGTAGTTGATGAAATTCGCCTGCTGCAAGGTATTGGCGACCAGCGACACGCTGTTGCGCCGAGCGCCGATCATCTGCGCCATCGCCTCCTGGGTCAGCAGCAGCCGGTAGTCGCCGGAGAGGTCATGGGTGTGCAGCAGGCAGCGCGACAGCCGCGACTCCACCGGATGGGCGGCGTTGCAGCCCGCGGTCTGCTGCACCTGCGCGTAGACCGCCAGTCCGTGACGCGTGAGCAGCGTCCGCAGGGTGCCGCTCTGGTCGGCCGCGACGCGCAGCCGGTCGAGGTCCATCATCGAGGCGGAGCCGGGAACCAGCACGATGGCCGTGTTCAGCGCGCAGGCATCCCCCATGGTCGAGAGCGTTCCGAGCAGGCTGTCTCGGCCGATCATGGCGACTTGCACGTGCTCGCCCCTGGCGAGCTCCACCACCAGCGAGATGACGCCGCGATGAGGAAAGTAGGCGCGCTTGAGCGTTTCGCCGGTCTCGACCAGCACCGCGTCATGCGGCAGATCGCCCGTACGCAGGTGCGGGCGGATCAATTCATAATCGTCTGCCGACAGCGCGGACAGGAAGCCGTTGGAGGAACGCACCATCGTTTCCAAAGTAGCCTCCCGTCTCCCGGACCAGTGGGCCGCAGCACCCGAAACTGCTTGCCGTCCGGGTAAGTTCCATCATGTTCCCGTCGGGATATATTGGCAATTGGGACAAGTTGTCCGATCGCAGTCAGCGCCGCTGCACGTCGGCCTCGCCAAGACAGATTCACTGACCATTTCCAAGGTGCCGAGCTGTTGTCCCAGCAGATCCAGATCGGTCGACTGGAGCATCGGTCGGAGGACGGTCGCGGTCATGGTTGATCCGATGCGTTTCGAACTGATCCGCGCCGCGTCCGGTTCGTCATCCGGTTGTGCGGCAGCAAACCTTATTGTAATGGTTGTGTCGCCCTGCGTATACCCGTTGGGGGGCAGACAAGCTGGGCCATTTGCGGCGGAAATGAGAATTGCCCGCTGATTCGCTCATCAGCCGGCGCGCCAGCCCTGCGACGTTGTGCAGGTAAAAGCGGCAAGGGGGCCTTCATGGGCCGGAAGCACTGCATCCGCGCTGTCATCGGACGCCGGTCGATCCGTGCACTCTCTTTGGTCGGACGAGTGGCTGCCGTCGTCAAACGCTGCTTCGGAGTTTGGCGCCGCGTGGCCGCAGATTCCGCGTCAATCTTCTTTCCCGCTCCGCCAAGGACGTTCTCAATAGTCCATTTCTCGAGCAAAGGAGCATGGCGTGCGCCACGGTTCAATTATTGAATCGCCAAATCGGGAAGCTCAAACGGGGACAGAAGATCCGCGCCATATTCTCGTCGTCGACGACGACCCGATGGTCTGCATGGCCATCGAGGTCTATCTCCAGCGCAACGATTTTCGGGTGACGATCGCCGAAGGAGGGGAAGCCGGACTTCGCGCGCTCGAACACCAACAGTTCGATCTGATGATCATCGATATCTTCATGCCGCACATGCGCGGGTTCGAATCGGTCAGGATCTTTCACGAAGGGGCGCCGGCCGTTCCGCTGATCGCGATGTCCGGCTACGCGTTCGCAAATCTGAATTCGCCAGCTCCCGATTTCCTCCGGATGGCGCTGGAGCTCGGTGCGGCGCGGTGTCTGCGCAAGCCGTTCACGCCGCACGCGCTGCTCGCCGCCATCACCGATTGCCTGGCGGAGCACCGTCCCCACGGCGACCTCGCCTCGGCCGCGCGCCTGGGTTAGCGCCGGCACCGGCCGCAGTGGACGCGGGTAACGGTTCGTTTACCGCAAATGCGGGTCTTGCGTATCCCGGCAAAGCACCAAGCGAAAGTGGCGGGACCGCCGCGGATTGCAGGCGGTTCGATCCAATTCCGCGAAGACCGCGCATATCGTCCTTCACAAGCAGGGCTTTCCCGCGCGCCTGGTCCCGCTGTTATCGGCACGTTCACCTCACGCGTCTCGCCGTTGCGGCGTGGGGCCGGTTTTGCCGAAAAACGCTGTCGCATGCGGTCGAACGGCAAACTTGTCTTCAATATCCGTATTAGCACGGAGGATGAAATTAACGGGACCGTGAAAGGGGATGTCTAACGATCCAAGGTGGGGACTTCCGCTCATGCCAGCGCGGCTCGGGTGTCGAGGTCCAGATCCAGGTCAGTAAGGCGTAGCTCATGGATGATCTGTTGCGGGAGTTTTTGACGGAAACCAGTGAGAGCCTGGACACCGTGGACAATCAGCTGGTGAAG